>JAFXMP010000009.1 GCA_017530275.1 Clostridia bacterium
AGCCTTACCGCATGATGACCAGCCGGGCAGAGCACAGGCTGTATCTTCGGCAGGACAACGCGGACCTTCGCCTGACCTTCAAGGCGCGGGATATCGGGCTGATTTCGGATGAGCGCATGCGCCGGGCCGAAAGGAAACAAGCCGAAACGGAAGAGCTGATAAAACGCCTGGCCGAAGCCGGCATGGAAAAGGAGCTTCGCCATCCGGACGCGCACCTGACATTGCCCGCCGGCTGGGAATACGGCGAAGGCGCGAGGGAGCAGGCGGAGATCCAGATCAAATACGAAGGATATCTCCAAAAGGAAATGGCCCAGATCAGGCAGACCCGGGCCATGGAAGAAACGAAAATCCCGGAAGATACCGACTATCTGTCCATTGATTCGCTTCGGCTGGAAGCAAGGGAAAAGTTGAAGGCGCGCCGCCCGCTGTCGCTTGGCCAGGCCAGCCGCATCCCCGGCGTGAACCCGGCGGATATCGCGGTGCTGATGGTGTGGCTGAAAAGAAGAAAAGATCAATGAATAAGGCTTGGGCCGGGAAGCGCTGAATGCTGCCCGGCCCTTCCTCATTTCAGGATATTTTTGCTTTCCAGAAGCGTCTGGACTTTTCCGAAGTATTGTTCCACCTCCGCGTCCGTCAGCTTCATATGCTTTTGCAGCATGGCGACGATTTTGACCGGCCGCACCCGGGCGTAATACTTGACGGCGTCCACGTTCTGCCGCCAGGCCTGCATGGTAAAATGCGGCCAGCGCGCAAGATGGCGGGGGAGCAGCGTTTCCAGCAGTTCTTCCCAGGGCTGAAAATGGGCGTCCACATAGTCCCATTGGAAGGACAATTCCAGCACCTGTGCAAATCGGGTCAGGAATCTGGCTTTCATTTCCGGCACGTTCAGCAGCGCCGCCAGCGGCTCATGCCGAAACCCCTGGATCTTATCGCTCACTTTTTTGATGTAGTAATTCATTGGCCCGGAATCCATGGAAAGGAAGCCGGCCTCCACGTCAAAGAGCAGATATTTCCATTTTCCGTCCGGCACGCGGTACACGCGCACGTTGGTAAAATCGTTATTGCCGATGATGATTTCAAAGGCGGTATGGGTAAACAGGCTGTCAATATCCAGGTTATCGAGAACGTATTGCAGGCTTTCAGGGTCGTTCAGGTCTTTTTTTCTGCAAAATTCGCACAGGGCCAGCCAATCCTCATTGCTGCCGTTCTGCACAAAATTGTCGCGGCCCGTGCGGGCCAGAATGTCGATCTGGTCGATCTGCTTTTCGTCGGTGACGTTTTCCCACTGCGCCACAAAGTATTTGTTGATCTTTTCGCGCAGGTTGTAATGCCCCCAGTATTCGCCGTTGATATAAACCTCGATCGCCAGGGCGTCCTGGTAAATGATGCCGAGCGGCTCCGCGAGGGAGGAAATCACGGGATCGCGCAGACGGGTTGAAAACGCGTCCGAATTCGCGCCGCGGAGCAGGAGGGATTTATAGCTTTCGTAATCCCGGTTGGGGAAGGGGTTAAAGGAAAACTCCCCCGGGCCGTATGCTTTTCTGGCGTAGATGGCGATGGTTTTTTGCGCGTTTTGCCGCGCGGAATGGCCCGCCGTCGTAAAGGTGCCCATCTGGTTGATCTCGCATTCGCCGTCCAGGTTAAAGTATTCGATGTTGACGGGGTATTCCCAATCGTGCTCATAGTTGGGATAGCTGGAGCTTGCCCCTTTGACGAGCAGGCCGGTCTTTTTATCGAACAGGTATTTTTCATCGGTAATCAGGGAAATGACCGGCACGGGCTGCTCCTGGCCCAGAATATAGGTCGCGGCCACGGTTTCGGACGGCACCTCGCCCTCCCCAAACGCGCGGACGCGGAGCACGGCGGTCTTGGAAAACGTCAGCCCATCCGCCGGAAAGAGGGAAGATTTTTGCGTGGGGGTCGATCCGTCCAGGGTGTAGCGAAGCGCGGCGTCTTCCTCCTGGAAGGCGAATACCGTCACGGCCGCGTCGTAAAATCCGCCCGGCGTTTGGATCACGGGTTTTTCCGAACGGGCTGGATACCCTTCCTTCGCGTTGGGCTTTCCCGGCGTCGCCTCGGCAAAATACAGGTATTCGCTTTTGCCCTCCGGGATGCCCCAGGATACATTGCCGTACTGCGCGGGGATCGAAAGGGAAAAGACGGTGGTCTCCCCGTCCTTATCGGTCAAATAAACGTTTTCGCCGGACGAGGAAAGCTTGAAATTCGCGTAATACGTGCCGTTTTTGCCGGGACTCATCTCTTCGCCCGTGCAGTAGACGAGGATATAGCCGTTGGCCTTGATGGTCGTATTGGCTGGAAAAGCCCATTTGGTGGGCTTTTTCGCTTTGTCGGAAAGATAATAGCCGCTTATGTCCACGGCTTTGGAGCCGGTGTTGTGCAGCTCGATCCAGTCATAGGCTTCGCCGTCGTTCGTATAGACGCCGTTGGACGTCATCACTTCGCTGATGACGATATCCGCGCAGGCCGAGGAAGCAAAAAACACAAGAAAGAGAAAAATGACGAGAATACTGAACCGTCTGAATAAAAGCATGGTCTCCTCCAAGATCAGAAAGCGGGATAGGGCGAATCCTTTTTCTTCTTTTTTTCCGGATCGATGAACTCCACTTCCATCCGGTCAAAGGGCACGTCCTCCAGAAAATGCTCCTTCAAAAACCGGGCTTGAGAAAACTGATCCCAATCCCGCTCGTGGCGCGCAAGCACCATGGGTTTTCCAACGTCCATCTGGCGGCAGGCGATGTTCAGCGCGTCCTGCCAATCCGCGTGAAGGCAGGGGACGGTCACATCCTTATCGATCCGGTTCCTTTTGATAAGCCGAACCCAAATTCCGGCAGGCACGAAGCATCATCCCCTTTTCGGTAATCGTTTTTTCATGGGAATGCCTGTATTATGACATAGATTGTTCATTATTGCAAGCGGCGCTTTGATTGACAAATCAGGCCGATTCCCATAAAATATGGAGGTGATCATTCTATGCGGAAGGAAGCCGGTGATCCTGTTGACGCTGCAGCAGCTGCATTATATCATCACCATTTCGGAAACGGGCTCCCTGAACAAAGCGGCATACAAGCTCTATGTTTCCCAGCCGTCCCTGACCAGCGCGGTCAAGGAGCTGGAAAAGGAAATCGGCATCGTGATCTTTAACCGGAGCGGCAAGGGCGTCACGCTCACGGCGGAGGGGCTCAAATTCCTGCCCTACGCCCGCCAGGTATACAGCCAATATCAGAACCTGATGGACGCGTACAGCCAGCAGGGCCTGCACAAGCAGCAGTTCGCCGTTTCCACCCAGCATTATTCCTTCGCGGTGAAAGCGTTCGTGGAGCTGGCAAGGACCCTGGACGTTGCGGAATACGAATTCGCCATCCGGGAGACCCGCACCCGGGATATTATCGAGGACGTCGCTTCCTCCCGAAGCGAGATCGGCATCCTGTATCTGAATGATTTTAATCGGCGGGCGCTGCTGAAGCTTCTTCAATCCGCCAATTTGCAGTTTGCTTCGCTCATCCGCTGCCAGGCGTTCGTGTACCTGTGGAAGGGGCATCCGCTCGCGAAACAGAAGGAAATCACATACGAAGATTTGCTGCCCTATCCCTGCCTTTCCTTTGAGCAGGGGGACAACAGCAATTTCTATCTGTCGGAAGAAATCCTGTCCACCAATGAGTATCCCCGCCTCATCAAGTGCTGCGACCGGGCGACGGTGCTGAACCTGATGG
>JAFXMP010000112.1 GCA_017530275.1 Clostridia bacterium
AAAGCCAGCATGGTTTTCGAGGACAGCCGGAAAGAGGCGACGAAAGCGAAGCGGAAAGAGGAACAACTGGAGAAAGAAAAGCAGCAGATGCTCAAAACCATCGGCCAACTGACGCTGGAGCGGGACTTCGTCCAGGACGCCTTTCGCCGCTGTGGGCTGCCCGTGCCTCAGTTTCATCCAAAGGACGAATGAACTGTCAGTCCGGCGGCAGTGTGAGCTGCTGGGGATGAACCGTTCGAGCGTGTACTACAGGCCCAAGACGCCGGATGAGGAAGCGCGGGAACGGAAGGAGAAGATCATGGGGCGGATCGACTGGTGGTGTACCCAGTATCCAACCTGGGGAGCAAGGAAGATCCGGCAGATGCTTCGGACGGAGGGCTACCTTGTCAGCCGGAAGACGGTGAGAAAGTACATGGGAGAGATGGGCATCTACCCGATCTACCCCAAGGCCAACCTGTCGAAGCGGAACTTCAAGGAAGCCATCGTGCCGTACCTGCTGCGGAATTTCAAGGCGCATTTCCCGAATCAGGCTTGGTCCATCGACATCACCTACGTGAAGCTGAACCACCGGCACATGTACCTGACCGCGATCATCGACTGGTACAGCCGGAAGATCGTGGGCTGGAAGCTGTCGGACACACTGAGCACCAAGGCCGTCCTGGACGCTGTCCGGGAAGCGGTCGAAACCCACGGGACCCCGGCCATCATCAATTCAGACCAGGGAAGCCAGTTTACCAGCGACGAGTACAAAGCGCTGCTGAAGGAACGCCATATCCGCCAAAGCATGGACGGCAGAAGACGCTGGGCGGACAACATCGTGATCGAGCGGTGGTTCCGCAGCCTGAAGACGGAGAAACTCTATGTAGAAGAATTCGAGACGGAACGGGAACTGAAAGCCTGCATCGAGGACTACATCAACCAGTACAACACCGTCCGCCCTCACATGGCGCTGGATTACCAGACTCCGGCGGCTGTGTTTGACGCGAGCTTCTCCGTCTGCGCCTGACCGTCACCGCACATCGACGCCCTGAAAACTTCATCCACGGTTCCCTTGACAACGGGGCCCGCCGGTGCGGTTTTCAGGCCAATGAGCCAACCCCGCGCTTCGCCGGATTGGCCTGGCAAAACAGCCTAACCGCACCGGACGCCCATTGTCAAGGGACTTTCGCGGATGAACTTTTCAGGGCTGCTTGCCGACACTCAACGCGCCTTCTGTTCACCAATTATTTTTTGCTGGTGGTCTTGACATGGGGCCATAATATTCCGCTTCAAGCTGGCTATGGGATTGGCGGCGTTTATCCCGTACTATCTTGTCTGCCTTGTGTTTCCAAGGCAGGTACTTTCGCTGATGCTGATCGGCAATACGCAGGCCGAATTGATATTGGACGAAGCGGTACAGTATCCTTACACTTTTGACAGGCAGCACGTCAGGGATTGGATTGAAAGGAACATGAACCGCCATCGGGAGAACGGCTTTGGCCTGTGGGCCGTCTGCCTGAAGGATACCGGCGAGATGATCGGTGACTGCGGGCTGACGCTGCAAAACATCAACGGAGAATTGCTCCCCGAGATCGGCTATCATATCCGCCGCGACTGTCAGCGGAAGGGCTATGCCAAAGAGGCGGCAAAGGCCGTACGTGACTGGGCGTTTCGGAATATGGATTATCCCGCCTTGTATGATACGGGGAGAAAAGCAATACTTGGAAGTCAATATTGAAATCAAACTGGCGGACAGAAGTAATTTCACCGAGTTCTCTATGGATTCGTTTGATCGGTTTCAGGAGGTCAAGAACGTTTACCGCATTGAAAACGGCAAACTTGTTCTGAAGAATCATCCTTTTACCGAAACATGGTCTCCTGAACGGAAGCGGAAAAAAGCATCAGAGATTCTTTCGGGACAGTACGTCACTTATTGTGCGTTTGACGGCAATACGGTTGTCGGCGAAATCATGCTGATGCCGGAACTGAACGAAGGCCGTATGATCATCGACAGCTTTCACGTATCCCGTGATTACAGACGGCACGGAATCGGTCGGCAGATGATTGAAACTGTCAATGACTACGCAAAAAGCCGTGGAGCGGAGGCATTGTATGCTTCCTGCTGTTCCGCTGAAGAGACCATTGCGTTTTACATGGCGATGGGCTTCAGACCGAGTGCACATCCGATACCATCTTGTATTAGAGATGAGCCCTTTGATATCCAGATGGAGTTTCCAATCATACCGGGATATTCTGAGGAATATCGGAGATTATTGCATGCAAGCAAGGGGGAGCGGATATGAGTTTGCAATTTGTAAAAGCCAAAACTTCAGATGCACTGACATTATAACCGGTATTTCAAAGAGCTCTTTCGACAGTGATGCTTTGATAGGAGGTCCGTTGTCCGGCAGACCTCCGGGATATATGTCAGTACCGTTTCATATGAAATTGGCCAGACAGGGGCATCTGTATAAACTGACAGAGGAAGGATTGATCGTTGGCGGAGCAATTCTGTTTTTGAATAATGATGTTTTGAATGTTGGCAGGATATTCGTTGCGCCGGAGCATTTCCGCAAAGGATATGGAATATTCATGATTCCTAATGCCTGAAATTCTCCTTTCCTCCCATCTCCCGAACAGATACCTTTTCATATTCCCGTTCCCCCGGCTTCTAAATAATCCTGCCGCGTGTTGATATTGCGGATCACGTTTTTATCAAAGCCGGATGATTCCAGCGGAATATATTTCACCGGGCAGGTTTTAAAAATAACACGAATCCTGTATTCTCCCCGTGCGATGGTTTGCTCGATGGCGGGAAGGACACGCTTGGAATAGACAGCGCACAGCGGTTCCATATATTGGCCGTCGGTGAGTACATAGCAGTCGTAATCCGGGCAGATGAACCGGGCGATATAGTGGACCAGTTCTTTTTTGATGGAGGGCATGTCCGCGGCGCAGACGAACACATACTCTTCCTTCGCGTTGGAGAGCAGCATCCGGATTCCTTCGATGGGGCCGATCCCGCTGCGTTCATCATAGCAGACCGGCACGCCAAGTGATTCATAAACGCCTTTTTGGGCGGCGGAAACCAGGAGCTCGGAGAACGCCCCGAGCTCCTTTAGAATCGTTTCGATCACCGTGCCGTCCCCATAGGGGAGCAGCGCTTTGTTCGCGCCCATTCTTATGCTGTTTCCGCCCGCAAGGATGCCGACGGAAAGCGGGGGCTCCTGATAAGATTCGTTCATGTTCGTATCTCTTTAGTCGAGGGAGAAAAGAAGGCTTTAAGTAACCAAGTGTGGAGTGTGGAGTGTGGAGTTTTATATGGTCTATGAAACTGGCGAATTTGGAAAGACAATTGTCAAGCTATATAGAACTCCACACTCCACTCTCCACACTCCACACTATTTGTGACTTAAAGTGTTCTTTCCATGCGGCACAGCCTGACAATTACTCATCCCCATGGATTTTCTCGATCCTCACCGCGCAGACCTTATATTCGGGAATGCGGGCAAATTCATCCAGCGCGGCGTTGGTCAGCCGGTTCACGGGAGAATCCGGGAAGTGGAAGGGCATCCACGTTTCCCCCTGGGATACCTTGCGCCCCACATGGGCCGTGGCGGTGATGGTTCCCCGGCGGCTGGTCACCCGAATGCGTTCGCCCCTGGCGATTCCCAGCCGTTCGGCGTCCCGGAAGTTCACTTCGATAAAGCCTTCCCCGGCCAGTTCGTTCAGACCCTGGCTCCTGGCGGTCATGGCCGCCGCGTTGTACTGGTAGAGGATGCGGCCCGTGGTCAGGATGAAGGGGTATTCCTCGTCGGGCAGCTCCATAGAGGGCTTGTAATCCACGGCATAGAGCAGCGCTTTTCCCCTGGCCGGTTTCCCCGCGTGCATGATGGGGGTGCCCGGATGATTTTTATCCGGGCAGGGCCATTGCAGGCTTTCCCCCGCGTCCAGCCGGGCGTGGCTGATGCCGTGGAAGCTGGGGGTCAGTTCGGCGATTTCGTCCATGATCTGCGCTGCCGTGAGCCGCTCCTGGGGATAGCCCATGGCGTTCATCAGGTCGATGATGATGTCCGTGTCCAGGCGCGTATTGCCTGGCACGGTGACGGCCTTGCGGACGCGCTGCACCCGGCGCTCGGTGTTGGAGAAGGTGCCCTCCTTTTCGGCAAGGCTCCGGCCCGGTAGGATCACATCGGCGTATTGGGCCGTTTTGGTCATGAACAGCTCCTGCACCACCAGGAAATCCAGGCTTTCCAGCGCCTTTTCGATATGATGGGTGTCCGGGTCGGTGACCATGGGGTCTTCCCCGTAAATGTACAGGCCCCTGATTTTGCCTTCGATGGCGGCGGGGAACACGTCGGTGGCTTTCAGGCCGGGAACGGGGCTCAGCGGCACGCCCCACTTCTTTTCAAACTTCTCCCGGACGGCGGGCTGATCCACCTTCTGGTAGCCGGGATAGTCCGTGGGCTGGGCACCCATGTCACATGCGCCCTGCACGTTGTTCTGCCCCCGCAGGGGATTCACCCCGCAGCCGCTTTTGCCGATCTTGCCGCAGAGCACAGCCATATCGGACACGCACATCACGCCCTCGGTGCCGGTGGAATGTTCAGTCACACCCAGGCAGTAAATGATGGGCGCCTTCTTTGCCGCGGCGTACATCCGCGCCGCTTCCACCAGCTTGTCCGGGTCGATGTGGCAGATTTCGCCCACATATTCCGGGGTGTATTTTTCCACCGTGGCTTTCAGCTGCTCAAAATTTTCGGAGAAACGCTCAATATAGTCGCGGTCGATCAAATCTTCTTTGATCATGACGCGCATCATGCCGTTGGCAAAGGCCACGTTGGTGCCGGGGCGGAGCTTCAAATGAATATCCGCGTACTTCGTCAGGCCGATTTCACGGGGATCGACGACGATCAGCCGCGTGCCGTTCATGACGGCTTTTCGGATCTGCATCCCCACCACGGGATGGGCTTCCTCCGGGTTGGAGCCAATGAGCAGGATGCAGTCCACGTCCTTCGTAATATCCCCGATGGGGTTGGTCATGGCCCCGGAACCCAGGGTTTTCGCCAGCCCGGCTACCGTGGCCGAATGGCACACACGGGCGCAGTTGTCGGTATTATTCGTGCCGAAGCAGACGCGCACCATTTTCTGCACCATGTAAATGTCCTCGTTGGGGGAACGGGAGCAGGCGAACCCGGCCAGGGCGTCCCCGCCGTATTGGGCTTTGATTTCCATGAACCGCTTCGCGGTGTAGGAAATGGCTTCCTCCCAGGTGGCTTTCCGGAACTGGCCGGTGGCCCGGTCTTTGATGAGGGGGTCGGTGAGCCGGTCGGGGGCGTGGACAAAATCATAGCTTCCCGAACGGCCCTTCACGCAGAGCCGCTTATGATTGGAGGGGCCGTCCGCCGCTTCCACGCCCACGATGGTATTGTCCTTCACCAGCAGGTAAAACTGACAGCCTGTGGCGCAGTGGGGGCAGGTGGTCAGCGTCTTTTTCACTTCCCAGCTTCGGTAAAGGGCTTCCCGCTTGAGCGTCAGCGCGCCGGTGGGACACACGCTGGCGCAGTTGCCGCAGCTCTCGCAGCCGGTGAGCTTGTAATCCGGGCCGAATGGCGCGTCCACCAGATGGAAGGTGCCGGTCCGCCCGCTCTTTAACGCGCCGTTGCAGGCGATCAGTTGGCAGGCATTCACGCACCGCTGGCAGTGGACGCACTTGCTGGGGTCGTAGGCGATAAAGGGGTTCCCGTCCACGGGGGGCGCTTTCTTTTCGATTTCCGCACGAGAGCCATGGTAAGGAGAATGCCTCACCCCGTATCGGTTGCAAAGCTCCTGCAATTCACAGGCACCGTTGGCCGCGCAGCTCATGCAGTCCAGGTTATGGTTGGAAAGGATCAGGTTCAGCATTTCCCGGCGGTAGGCCGTCAGGGTTTCGCTTTCCGTGACGATCACCATGCCGTCCAGCGCTTTCGTGCGGCAGGCGGGCAGCAATTGGCCGTACCCTTCCGCCTCCACCGCGCACAGGCGGCACATGCCGATATTGGAAACGCTCTCCAGGTAACACAGGGTGGGGATGAAAATACCGTTTTCCCTGGCGGTTTCCAGGATGGTTTTGTTTTCCTCCGCGTGAATGGTTTTTCCGTTGATGGTGACGGTCATCATTCTCCCCTCCCTCCCGTCATCGCGCCGCAGCCGTAATGGTCGCACCGCAGGCACCGGCCGGATTCGCGCATGGCTTCCTCCGGGGTCATGGACAATTCCACATGGTCGAAATTCGTCCGCCGTTCAAAGGGGTCCTTCTCCTCGATTTCCGCCCGGCCCGTGGGGATACAGGGGTTCGGGACAGCGGGGGGAAGGGGCGTGTCGCTGAGGATCTTATGATGATAGCCCAGGTATTCGTCGATGTTATAAGCCGCCACCTGCCCCGCGGCGATGGCGTTGATGGCCGTGGAGGGGCCGGTCACGCAGTCGCCGCCGGAAAACACGCCGGGGGTGTCCTTCACTTCGCAGGTCACATCGGCGCTGATCCGGCCCCTTTCCGTGGGGATGCCCGCCTGTTCAAAGGCCGCCACGTCGCTTCTCTGCCCCACGCCTAAAATCAGGCAGTCGCACAGGAAGCGGTAGGGATAGTTGCTGGAATGCTCGGTCTGCACAAAGCCGAATTTATCATACTCCGCCACGATTTCCGGCTGGAGCCACACGGCGCGGACGGCACCGTCCCCGTCCAGTTCAATATTCAGGAAGCTCAGCAGGGTACGGAAGCGCACGCCCTCCTGCATGGCGGCTTCGATCTCGCTTTCCAGGGCGGTATAGTCGTCCCGCTTTCTGGTAAACACATGCACGGATTTGGCGTTCAGCCGCACCGCTGTCCGGGCCGCGTCCATGGCTACGTTGCCGCCGCCGATGAGCGCCACGCGCTTGCCCGTCAGGTCGGGGGCCTGGCCGTTTGCCGCCAATTGCAGGAAATCCGCCGCAGGGATCACGTTTTTCCCGTTGACCCCGTCCACGGGCATCCGATTTCCCAGCTGCGCGCCCAGGCCCAGGTATACCGCGTCGTGGCTCTCCCGAAGCTCGGCATAGGAAATGTCCACGCCCACCCTGGTCTGGCAATGCGCGTCAATGCCGCCCACGGACAGAATGGCACGGATGTCCTCGTCCAGCCTGTTTTTGGGCAGCCTGTATTCCGGGATGCCGTAGCGCAGCATCCCGCCCAGCTTTTCATGCTCGTCGTAAATATCCACGTGATGACCCATCAGGGCCAGGAAATACGCCGCCGTCAGGCCCGAAGGCCCGCCGCCGACCACGGCCACGCTTTTCCCCGTGCTCACGTTCCGGGAGGGAACCGCCGCCTGGCCGGGGCCGATCTGATCCACCGCGTATTTTTTCAGTCCCCGGATATTGACGGCGTCGTCAATGATCCTGCGGCGGCATTTCCGCTCGCAGGGATGCTCGCACACCATGGCACAGGCCGTGGGGAAAGGATTCTTTTCCCTGATTTTTTTCACCGCCCCGGCGTAATTCCCCGCGTGAACCAGGGCGATGTAGCCCGGCACGTCCACGTGAGCGGGGCACAGGGTGACGCAGGGAACGGTCTGGATGGCGTTTCCCACGCATTTGCGGCTGGCGATGTGGCTTTCGTACTCGTCGGCGAACTCCGTAAGGCTGTCCAAAATCAAATTCGCCGCTGACACGCCCACCGCGCAGTCCGCCGTGCGGGCGATCATGCGGCACATGCTTTCCATCCTGGACAGCGTGTCCCTGTCCCCGTCGCCGTTGAGGATATCCCGGAGCAGATGATCCACTTCCACCAGCCCGTCCCGGCAGGGAACGCATTTCCCGCAGGTCTGGTTCATGGAGATCTGAAGCAGTGACCGGTATAAAACCAGCGGACACATACCAGGGGGATAAGAAGTCATCCGGGAACGGAACTTTTGAAGAACGGTGTTGATTCGTTCGTTCATATTTCCCCTTTCAGCCAGTTTTTTCAATGCGCCACCTGCTTTCCTTGCCAATTCCTTTTTGCCCGCCGCACCGTGAAGACGGCTTTCCCGCTTTGCTTTTTCCGCGTCTATTATACTGGAAAAGCGGGAGGCAATCAATAGGCGATTTTTCTTCAGCAGTTCAGCCAGGCGATACAACCTCCCCAAAACCGGGCGATAGGGAGGACAAAAAACGCCCCTATATCCCGATCAGGTGCAATACTGTAAACATTTCGATCCCTTACAGACTGTCAACGCTCATCAGTCGAATCCCCTTTTCAAATCCACCGCGTTCATCCCGCTTACGTATCCGTTCTTGCTCGATTGTATCCCATGAAATGCCCATGTGAAAGGCTATTCCATGGAGCACTTCAAGGACATCTGCCATTTCTTCTATACTGTGACTGTCCAGGTATTCCTGCACTTCTTCTTGCAGCTTTCGGTCTAATGCTGCTTTCATCTCCTGTTCCGGCAGCACATCAGTGACTGGGTGTTTGCCGGCGGCAATGATTACTTCAGGAATCTTGTCTCTGACCAATTTGTTATAATGAATAGAAGACATCACGGTTCTCCTTTTCACTTGAGTGAATGGCTCTTTAGATTATTTCTTCAGCATATCCGAATACTTTATCAGCGACACATTCCCTATATCCTTCGCTTTCTCCATACATCCCTTCTCGGAAGGGGCCCGGGGAAACCGCTCTTTGGCCTCCAAAGAGCGGTTTCCCCGGAAAATCCTCGTTAAGAGGCGGTCACGGCGCCGCTCATCTGGCCGCTGATCAGGTACTTGCCCATGAAAATGTAGATCATCAGCATGGGCAGGGCCAGGATCATGGAGCCGGCCATCAGCTGGTTGATCTCCATGCCCGTGGAGCCCACGAAGCTGTTGAGCACGATGGTGGCCAGCGGCGCGTTGGCGCCCTCGCCCTGGGCGGCCAGGATCAGCGCGAAGAGCATCTCGTTCCAGATGGACGTGCACTGGAACACGAAGGTGGTGACCGTAGCCAGCTTGGTATTGGGCACCACGATTTTCCAGTAGATCTGCCACATGCCGTTGCCGTCGATCATGGCCTGGCGGATCAGCGCGTCCGGCACCTCCGCGTAATACCCGCGCATCATGGTGGTGCACATGGGCATGCCGAAGATGGCGTGGGCCAGCACGATGCCCCAGATATTATCGTACAGGCCGAAATTGATCACGTTGTTCAGCAGGGGGATCAGGATGGCCTGGAAGGGCAGGTAGGTGGCCGCCACCAGGGCGATGAAAAACAGGCCGCTCATTTTGAACTTCCATTTGCCCAGGGCATAGGCGCAGATGGAGCCCAGGAACACGGACCCCGCCGCGCCGAACACCGTCACCACCAGGCTGTTGAGCAGCGACACCGCCAGCAGGTCCATGGCGCCGCTGTAGCCTTCCATGGAAAAGCGCTGCGGCAGGGCGATGGGCGAGGTGCTGATGGCCTCCGTATTGCTCTTAAAGGAGGATAAAAGCGTTGATCTACCGCAGAATCTTCACCTAATCATATCCAAACCGGAATTACACGCCATTCTATTTGGATATGGACGGCTGAACCGCTTTGTTCAAGTGTCTTTCATGGCGATTCCTCCCTTTCATTTTTCAGGTCAATTATAATACATCAGGAAGGGCCGTTTCAATTTGAAAAAAGCGGGTTTTTCATAGGCAGGGGTTATATGATCCAAATATCCTTGCACAAGATATACCGCGCCAGAGGATCCTTTTGGGCCGCAGACGTCTTACAGGATTTTTTGATTTTGGGGAGAATACCAATAAAGATGAAACGAGATTCAGATCATCTCAGAAAGGAAACGGGCATGAAAAAGACCAATTTGAAAAAGTATACGGATTTTCTGGTAAAAGAAACGGAAACGCTGCTGAACATCGATTCTTCCACAGGCTATACGGAGGACGCGGCTGCCTGGGTGAAGAGCGAGTTTGAAAAGCTGGGCTTTGAAGCGAAGCGGACCAACAAAGGCGGCGTTCTTGTTTCCTTCGGCGGCAGCAGCGGCGGGGAAAACGGCCTGCTGCTGGAAGCGCACGTAGATACGCTGGGCGCTATGGTGGCGGAAATCAAAGGAAACGGCCGCCTGCGGCTCACCAACTTGGGCGGCATGAACCCCAACAATGCCGAAACGGAAAACGTCCGCGTGGTAACCAAGTTCAGCGGCATTTATGAAGGGACCTTCCAGCTCTGCAACGCTTCCATCCACGTGAACGGCGAGTACAACAGCATCAAGCGGGGATGGGATACCTGCGAGGTCGTTTTGGATGAGGACGTAAAGAAAAAAGAAGATACCGAGAAGCTCGGCGTCGCCGTGGGGGATATCGTGTGCTTTGAACCGAATGTTCGGATCACGAAATCCGGCTACATCAAGTCCCGGTTCCTGGATGATAAGCTGAGCGTCGGCATCCTCTTGGGGCTTGCGAAATATATCCGGGATGAAAAAATCGTGCCCAAGCGCGCGCTTTACGCCCATATCACGGTTTATGAAGAGGAGGGGCACGGCGGATCCGGCAGCGTTCCCGCGGGCTGCACGGAAGCGATCTCCGTTGACATGGGCTGCGTCGGCGAAGGCTTGCAGTGTACGGAAAAGCAGGTTTCCATCTGCGCCAAGGACAGCCACGGTCCGTACAGCTATCCGATCGTCAAAGGGCTGATCGAAGCCGCCAAGGCGTGCGGGGCGGATTACGCGGTGGATATTTACCCGCATTACGGCAGCGACGTGGAAGCGACGCTCCGTGCGGGCAACGATCTGCGGCATGGGCTGATCGGCGCGGGCGTATACGCTTCCCACGGCTACGAGAGAAGCCACAGGGACGGCGCGGAAAACACGCTGCGTTTGCTGATCGCATTTGCATTATAAAAGGGCGGAAACGGGGAGGAACACGCTAATAGCCCGTCAGGTGGATTTTTTCCGGCGGCAAGCCGGATGCGTCCCGTACCACGTCCAGCAGCAGCGCCGCGTCCGCGGCGCTGATTTCTTTATCTAAAAATACCGTGACAGCCCCCTGACGGGCAGCGCACAGGCTGTCCGTGTAGCCTTTGGCAATCAGCGCGGCTTCGGCGGCCAGCTCGATTTCATCGTTTTTCACCGTTTCCAGCAGCTGGCTTTCCGCCATAGCGCGGATTTCCGGGCTGGCGTCCGGGTTTTCCACCAGGACCAGCAGCGCGTTTCGATCCCGCTGGCGGATTTGGACGCGCTCCTGGCGGTAGGTTTCCGCCGGGGTGAGGGAGACCGTGGGCAATGGGCTGGGCACGCTGGCAATGGCCAGAGGCAGGGCCGCGCTTTCCACTTTCCGCCCGTCCCGGGAAAGGGCGAGGATCAGGGCGGAAACTACGGTGATCAGCAGCAGGGCGTTCCAGATTCGATCCTTCATCCTTTGTTTCATGGGGACGCCTCCATGGCAAATACCTCCACCTCCTGGGCGTTCAGCCCCAGCAGCGCTTCCGCCGCACGCAGCAATTCCAGCCGCACGGCCACGCTGCCCGCCCCCTGGGCTACGATCACCGCCCCGGTGGGCTGACGGCTGGCGCTTCCAAAAGAAGAAGCGGTTTGGGCATAAGCGATGGAAATACGCACTTCCCCCGCACCCGCGATGCGGGACAAGGTGGCGCTGTAGCGCTGCTCTTCCTCCGTCATCCCCGTTCTGTTCTGGGAGGAGGCGGGCAGCAGCAGCGCCAGCCCACAGGCCGCGATCAGCAGCAGCCATATCCCGCCCTTCATGCCCTTGACCGCTTCCAGCCATTTTTTCATGCTTGCTCCCATTACAATAAGTCCGCCAGTTCCCGAAACCCCTCCAAAATGCACAGCATCACGGCCAGCTCCATGCCCAGCTCCGCCCAGGCGGCGCAGTCGCCCTCCGGCAGGGCCATATCCAGCAGCATACGGATCAGGCACAGGCCCGCGATCCTTCGCAGAAATCCGTTCATCGCAGCATCACCGTCAGATTACCCACCACCAGCATTTGGGCCACCAGCAGCAGGAACATGGCCCCTACGGACAATTGGATCACGAACAGCAGCATCAGGATATCGGAAAAATCCTGGATGCACCCGCTGGCTCGGTCGTCGGACAGGGGTTCCAGCAGGGCGGCGCAGGCCCGGTAAGCCATCGCCGCCGCCAAGGTTTGCAGCATGGGCACGGCCCCGGCGGACAGCAGCAACAGCAGGCCGGTGATCCCCAGGGCGTTTTTGATCAGCAGGGACGCCCCCACCAAGGTATCCATGGTGTCGGCGAACATGCCGCCCACCACCGGAACGAAATGGTCCACCGCGTACTTCGCCGCCCGGATAGACACGCCGTCCGCCGCAGCAGCACCCAGAGATTGGAGGGCGGTGACGGAAATGAATACCGTAAAGCCTACGCCCAAGGTCCAGGAGGCCCCCGTTTTCAGCAGTGAGCAAAGGCGGCTGATCCGCATACGGGGCGACAAATGGCTCAGGATAGACGCCGTGCCCGCCGCCAGCGCCAGTTGCAGCGAAACGGAGCGCACCAGTTCCGTCATGGTGCCGCAGGCGGCCACCACGGCAGGCTGGAAAAATGCCGCCCCCGCCGTGCCGCCCACCGCGGCCAGCAGCGTTAAAAGCAGCGGGAACAGGGACTGCATCAGATCCGCCATGCCGGCAACGGCGTCCTGGGTAAGACGCATATGCGCCCCCAGGTCCTGGGCCATGCAGCCTGCCAGCAGCAGGAAGCAGGCCCCGTCCAGAGCTTCCCCCAAGGCGGGCCGGGCAAAGGACAGTCGAAGCCTGCGCAGCACGCCGCAGAGCACAGCAGGCGTTACCAGCCGCGCCAGCCGCCACAGGCTTTGCGTGAGCGCGCCGATTAAGCGGGCGGCCAAAGCGCGCAAAAGCGTTTCCGGGTCCAGCACCCGTTCGCCCCTGGCTAATTTCAGGATCGTCGTGCGGAAATCCTCTCCTTGGGCAATCTCCTGGGGAAAAGCCCGGTCATAGGCGTCCTGCCAATCCTGTAAGGACAGCCCGTCCAGCACCGTATCCAGCGCGTTTTCCATGCTCTCAGCCTTCGCGGCGGGACAAAACGCCAGCAGCAGGATCAGCAGCAATGTGATCCGCTTCACGGTACCAGGGCCAGGGTCATATCCCCGATTTTCAGGATCAGGGGCAGGGTTTGAGCCATGAGCAGCATTTTGCCGCACAGCGCCGCTTTCACGGCCAATCCCTCCTCTCCCGCGTCCCGGCAAAGCTGGGCGGACAGTTCTGTAATGTACGCCATGGCCGTCAGCTTCAGCAACAGGGTCAGCGTGCCGTCGGCCACGCCCGTTTTTTCTCCTAAAACCCGCAGGGCGTCCACCGCCGGGGCCAGATGAGAGATGGCCGCAAAAAACAGCATCATCCCTCCGGCGACAGCCGCCGCCGCGCCCGCCTGCCGGTGAGCGGAGCGCAGGGCGAAGCACAGCATGGCCGCCGTGACCGCGAAGCCCGCTGCCCGCAACGCTTCCGTCATGACAGATGAAACACCGCCTGCACCTGGGCGATCAGATCACCCGCTAAATTCACCACGATCAAAAGCACCAGCAGAATCCCCGCCACCGTGGCCAGGGTGGCGATTTCCTCCCGCCCCGTCCGAGTGAGCACCTGGGAAATGGCGGTCACCAACAGCCCCAGGCCGGCGATGCGAAGCAAAACTTCAACCTGCACAGCGGCCCCCCCCTCAAGACAAACGCCATGATTCAATTCGATGAGTTGAGAGCTGAGAGTGAAGAGTTGAGATTTATATAATCCATCAAACAGGATGCTCTTGTGATAAACACGCTATGATCTCAACTCTCCACTCTTAACTCTCCACTCTGACTAAAAATGTTCTTTTCATTTAACAGAGTAAAATAAACGCCGCCGCCCCGGCGAGCCAGCCAAGGCTGACATACAGTTTTCCGTCCCGCTCCCGTTTTTCCCGGCAGCAGCGCAGGTGCACAGCCCATTGGTCCCGGGCGGCGGCGAGGGCTTGGGCCTGCTGGGTCAGGGTGGGGCTAAAGAGGCTCCGCAGGCATGCGGACAGGGTTTCCCGTTCCGCGGAGGAAAGCAGCGCATCCCAGGGCAGAGATTCCATCAAGGCTTCCAGGGATGCGGCGGGGGACGCGAGCAGGCGGCGGACCATTTCCTCCAGCACGGCATTGCCTTCCCCCGCACCTTGCCGCAGTACAGCCATCAGCCCTGCGCCGCTGTGCGTGACGGCCCCTTCCATCCGCAAAAGCGCCCCGTCCCAGCGGGTCAGCAGCGCTTCCCTTTGGGCCAGCTTTCGGGAGGCGTTCATGCCGAGGGCAGCGCATCCGCCTGCCGCCGCCAAGGCGTACAGCCCGTTCAATCTTTGATTTCCTCCCCATCCCAGCACAGTACCCGGAGCTTTTCTCCGGGCGCCGTCAGGGTGATGATCCGTTCAAAAGCGCCCGGCCCCAGCAGGTTTTCCATGCCCCGATGCCTACGGATATCCGAAAGGTCCCGGCCATGAATGGACGCCAATACTGTGATCCCGCATCGCAGGGCTTCCCCTATGGCTGCGGCGTCCTCTTCTCCGCCGATTTCATCTGCCGCCACAACCTGAGGGGCCATGGAGCGCACCAGAAGGCGCAAAGCGCTTTCCTTATGCATGCCGGTGATCACATCGGTCATGGGACCAACGTCCAACTGAGGGGAGCCATCCCGGCAGGCGGCGATTTCGCCCCGTTCATCCGCGATCCCGACAGCCAGGCCCGATAGGCTGTGCAGCCTTACGAGATCCCGGAGCAATGTGGTTTTTCCCGCCCCCGGCGGCCCGGCGATCAGGGTGGAAAAGCCCCGGACAAGCGGGAAAACGCCCGTCCCCGCGCCTTTGATTTCATGGGCCAGACGCACGCACAGGCTGGTGATTTCCCAGAAGCCCCGGGGCCCCATCACGCCGCAAATGCCAAGCCGATGGCCGCCGGGCAGCGGCAGAAAGCCTTCGGTCAATTCCCGCTGCCGGGCCGCCATTTCGTATCCGCACAGGGCCTGCGCCGCCTGACTTACCTCCATGGGAGATAAAATATGCGTGCCCCGCCAGATTCCGCCCGGCTTTATCACCACCGCGGGCTGCCCTGGCCGCAGGCGCACTTCAAATGCTCTTTCCTGCCCGGAGGAAGTCCAGCCCGTTTCTCCGGGCACGATCAAGCGCCATTCCATGTGAAATTCTTATGCCGGTACGATACGGGATAGAACATCATGGAAGCAGGGATTCAGCTTTCATCCAATTAAAAAATTTCCAGCCTTTAGCTGGAAACATGATGATGGCTAAGAATCGATACGAACCGATCGGTTTATTCCATGTCTTCATTTTTCAGGATACGGGATACTTTTTTACGGTCATAGCGCTTTTTGCTGTCCACCGTGCGGGTGACGGGGGAAAAGGCCCAGGTTTTCCGGTTTTTGGCGGCCAGCAGTTTCCGGGCCCTTTTGCTCATTTTTTTGCGGGAAACGAATTTTTCCATTATTCCCATCCTTTGCACACGTCCACCCATGTCGTGAAGGCAGAATACTTTTCCAGTTCGGGAATGGTCAGTTCGATCGCGCTGTTGCTGCTGCCGCAGGCGGGGAAAACGGTTTCAAAGCGCTTGAGGGAGGCGTCTAAATAGACCTTCACGCCTTCCTTCACCGCAAAGGGACACACACCGCCCACCGCGTGGCCGATCAGGGAAAGGGTGTCCTCCGGGGACAGCATTTTGGCCTTGACGGCGAACTGGGCCTTGAATTTGGCGTTGTCCACTTTGGCGTCCCCGGCGGCTACCACCAGGATGGGTTCGCCGTTCACCGAAAAGGACAGGGATTTGGCGATGCGGCAGCCCTGGCAGCCCAGCGCTTCCGCCGCCAGCTCCACCGTGGCGCTGGAAACGGAGAATTCCCTGATCCGATCTTCCATGCCGTACTGCCGGAAAAAAGCCTTTACAATATCAATCGCCATAAGGGCCTCCTTGCGTGCATTTTATCGATGTTCATTGTAGCAGAAAACGGGGATGAAAACAATCGCCCCGCTGTTCCGATTGTGTATAAAAAGTGGACCGCGGCGTTCCGCGGTCCCGGATTACAGGAAGAATCAAATATTTGGGATCAGAGGATACCGCCGCCGCCCAAGGTGCCGTCAAAGCCGCCGTCCTGACCGGGCGTGCTGGCCTGGGGTTCGGGCGTCGCCGTCGCCTGGGGCTGCTGCTGATTCCTGCCCCCGCGTCCATCGTTGTTCCCGCCGCGTCCACCATTGCTGCCGCCAAAGCCGCCGCCAGGATAGCCGCCAAAGCCACCGAAGCTGCCGTTGGAAACGGCGCTGACGGTCACGCTGACATCGCCGCTGCCCGCGCTGACAGTGTAGGTTTCGCCTGTCTTCAGACCCGGGCTGCTGATCACCACGCAGGAAAAGCTCTTTTCCACCGTGCCGGACAGGATCACATTGCCGTTTGCATCCTTCACCACGATTTCACTGCCCGCCGCACCGGACAGGTTGGTGAGGAAGGATACCTGGGTGGAGGCGGAGCCGAAGGTTTCCGCCATGCCCACGGCGCCCGCCGCGATGACCGTGCCGCCGTTCACTGTGATGGACCCGTTGGCGTCCAGCGCGCCGTTGGCTGCGTTGGTGGGGCCGGACACCACCACCGTGCCGCCGTTCACGATCAAATCGCCGTTGGAATCGATGCCGTCGCCGGAGGCGTTCACGTGTACATTGCCGCCGTTGATCACGATGCTGGAACCGTCGTTGGCGAACATATCGTTCCAGCCAAAGCCGCTGGCATCGTTGCCGCCGGAGGAATTTATGCCGTCGTCGGAGGAAACCAGGGAAACGCTGCCGTCGTTAATGGTGATGGCGGCGGCCTCCAGGCCCTCGTAACTCTTGAGGATGGCGATATCGCCGCCGTTGATGGTCAGATCGCTGTCGGCATGCAGGGCGTCGTCGCCGGTGCTGATGGTCAGGGTACCGCCATACACGGTCACATTGGTGTCGGAATGCAGGGCGTCGTCCGCGGCGTCAATGGTCAGGGCGCCGCCCGCGATGGTCAGCACGCCGGTTGATTTGACGCCCTTCATGCTGTCGGTATCGGTATTGGCGGTGGCCGCGCCCCAGCCGCCCCGGCCGCCGGTGAACCTATCGTCGGTATGCACCGCGCCGTTGGACGATCCGCCGCCTGCGGTGAGGTCAAGCACGCCGCCTAAGATCATCACATAGCCTTTTATCGCCTCGTCCTTGTTCTTGCTTCTGATGGCGTCCTTTTGGGAAACGATAGTGAAACTGCCATCCGCCACGGCCACGCCGTCCTTGGCGTCGATGCCCCGGCCCTGGGCGGTGATTGTATAGGTGCCGGAAGCGAATTTCACATCGTCCTTGCCTAAGATGCCGTGCTTGGTGGAAGTAACGGTCAGGCTGCCCGTGCCGTTGAACACGATATCGTCCCGGGCGTAAATGGCGGCGTCGATGTCGCTGTTTTCGTCAAAACCGGTAGATGCCAGGACGTTTTCTGTGCCATCGGCCAGGGTCACGAACACTTTGCCCGCGTTTTCCACCAGCAGAGCGGCGGAATTGGAGGAAGTGACGCTCACCCCGTTCAGCACCAGCTGCACCTTGTCGTCCTTGCCCGCGTTCACGGTGATGGCGCCGTCGTTCAGCGTGCCGGACAGGATATAGGTGCCTTCCGCGCTGATGGTCACGCTTTCAGACAGCGAGATAGAGGTCGCTTTGCTTTCCTTCCATTCGCCTGATAAGTCCCGTTTGGAAAAATAATCGTTCACATCCGGGGAAACGGCGCTTTCCGCCAGGGAGCAGCTCATGGCGGACACAGCCAATGAAAGAACCAGTGTCAGCGCGATCAGGATTTTTTTCATTTCGGATTCTCCTTTGGCTTTTTTTGCAAATGGGATCAGCCGCGTGGCTGGATTGGTCTGCCTTGGCTTTTCCCACCTGACAAATAGAGTATAGCACGCCATCCTTAAAGAAATCTTAAATAAAATGAGAATTTTTAGCTTATCCATCCTGCCGGTTGAAGCAGGAAAACAACTGCGCCGCGTCGAAAACACAAAAAAGCCTAAAGACGGGCAAAATCACCAACGAACCCGATAAAAGGAGGAGCTATGATCGCAGATATCATCACCCCGCAGGCAAAATTTTTTGCCCAGGGGGTACAAAGCGTGCTGCGGGGCCATGAAAACCGGTCCCGGCGCGTGGTGCTGCTGAAAGGAAACTTAGTGCAGAACAGCCGAAGCGAAAGCCGGGGCATCAGTGCGCGGGTCACCAAAAACGGCCGGTACGGCTTTTCTTCCGTGGCCTCTTACACGGAGAAGGACGCGGAAGCGGTGCTGAAAGCCGCCACGGAAAACGCCCTGTTCCTGGATCAGCGGGGTGTCTCTCCCCGCAGAACTTATCCCGCCTTGACATCTGGCGTGATTCCCGCCTGCCGCCCCATCGTGGACACCGAGCAGAAGCGCATCATCGAAGCCTGCCAGGCCATCGACAGCTATGTGAACACCAAATACCCGGACCTGCTCAGCCGCACAGTGGTCTATTCCGAGGATTCCCAGGATAAGATCATCCTGACCTCCGACGCGGCCAGCGGCCACGTCACCTATCCCCGGTGCTACTTCTACGTGATGATGTCCGCCGAAAGCAAAAGCGGCGCGCCGGTGGAGCTGTTCAAAGCCTTTGGCGGCGCGGGCAGCTTTGACGACAATTTTGCCGATCTTTCGGCGGTCTATCCCGGCATTGACGAGCTGCACGCCCACCTCATGAACAAAAAAGAGGGCGTGTACGCCGAGGCGGGGAACAAGACCGTCATTTTGGGCGGCATGATGGGCGGCATGCTGGCCCATGAGGCCGTGGGCCACACCGTGGAAGCCGATCTGGTGCTGGGCGGCAGCGTGGCGGGGCCCAACCTGCACAAGCCCGTGGCCTCCGAAATGGTGACGCTGGTAGACTTCGCCGGGGAAGCCTTCGGCCAGCCCGCCCCGCTGCCCGTGTACCTGGACGACGAGGGCACCTTGGCCAAGGACGCCGTGCTGATCAAAGACGGCATCCTGACCGGCTATATGAACAGCCGGGAAACCGCCGCCCACTTTGGCGCGGAACCTCTGGGCAATGCAAGGGCCTGGAATTTCAACGACGAACCTCTGATCCGCATGCGGAATACCTGCATCTTACCGGGAAAAAATACCTTGGACGAGATGATCGCCTCCATCGACGACGGCTATTACCTGATCGACAGCTCTAACGGCCAGGCGGACCTGACCGGCGAATTCATGTTCGGCGTGTCCCTGGGCTATGAAATCAAGCATGGCAAGCTGGGCAAGGCCCTTTTGGATACCACTGTTTCCGGCGTCGCCTTTGAGATGCTCAAAACCGTGGACATGCTGTCCGACAAGGTGGTCTGGTCTTCCAGCGGCTTCTGCGGCAAAAAGCAGCCCATGCCCGTAGGCATGGGCGGCCCGGACATGCGCTGCCGCATCACCATCGGCGGACGCTGAGGAAGGGGGCAGAAAAATGTACGATATCAAGCAGATTTCCCAAAAACTGGACGCGCTGCTGAAGGAAAAGGGCGTGCAGGTGTACGAGCACTGCGTATCCGAAAGCGAAAAGCAGGAGCTGAACACCGAAAAGGCGGACTTTAACCTGTTCCGCACCATCTTTGATAACGGCGTATCGGTCACTGTGATTCTGGACGGGAAGAAAGGTTCCGCTTCCGGCAACGATCTGAGCGACGAGGGCCTGGAAAAGGCCGTCTCGGACGCGATTTTAGGCGCGGAATCCTCCGTAGTGGACGAAGCCAACGCCATCGCGGAGCGGCAGGAACCGGAGGCGTTCCAGTCCGGCTGCTGGGAAGCCGATATGCCCCGGTTCTACGACAGCCTGAAAGCCATGATGGATACCATGGCCAAGGATTATCCCAAGGTGAACCTGATGACGCTGATCGGGGATCATACCCGCTATCACGTATATTACGTCAACTCCAACGGCACCCGGTTTGAAAATTCCAACGGTTTGTACCATGTGAGCATCGAAATGTCCGGCTCCGACGGGGAAAAGAACACCGGCCTGGATTATACCGGCTTCTGCACAAAGGATCTGGACACGCCATTGATCGAGCAGGGCAGCGTAAAGCAGCATTTGGAAGCCACCGAAAAGAGCCTGAACAGCGTACCCCTGCCGGGCAAATTCGAGGGCACGGTGATCTTCACCCCGGACTGCCTGGGAGAGTTCACGTATATGCTGGCCAGCAACTACATCATGGGCGGCGTGATCATGAACGGCACCAGCCAGTGGCTGGAGAAGGTGGGCCAGCAGGTGGCCAGCGATAAGATCACCGTTTCCCTGAAAGCCCAGGACGACCGCATCGCCGACCTGCAGCCCTTCACGGGGGATGGCTACAAGGCCGAAAACGTGACCGTCATTGAAAAGGGCGTGCTGAACTGCTTCCTGCTGAACCTGTACGCCGCCAGGAAAACCGGCAAGCCCGTGGTCAAGAATACCAGCTTCGCCATGGTCATCGAAAACGGCGACACACCCCTCAAGGACATGATCGCATCCGTGGACAAGGGCCTCATCGTGGGCGGCTTCTCCGGCGGCGAACCGGGGGCCAACGGCGAGTTTTCCGGCGTGGCGAAAAACAGCTTCTATGTGGAAAACGGCAAGATCGTGGGCGCGGTGACCGAAACCATGATCAACGGCAATTTGGAACAGGTGTTCAAAAACGTGATCGCCGTATCCAGGGAACAGGTCTGCGACGGCGGCAGCGTGCTGCCCTGGCTGGCCTGCGGCGGGATCGTGATTTCGGGGAAATAATCTATCTGACGGCACGAATGATAATGGGCTATTGCAGTAACTGCGGTAGCCTCTTTTTAGTTGAACTCTTTTTTAACACTTGACATTACGTAAAAAATTATGTAAAATAATCATGCGGAGGAGAAAGGATGGGTGTGCGTGAAAAGAAAAATACTGATTAAAAAGTTAGAAGCCGCAGGGTATCAATGGGCAAGGGAAGGCGATCACACCACCATGTACAAGCCCGGCGTACCCAAGAATCAGCTGCCCCTTCGCGGGCTGATTCAGATTCCCCGTCATGTTGAAATCAACGAGATCACCGCGCAGGAGATTCTCAAACAAGCTGGGATAAAATAATAGAATAAACAGTATCATAAAAAGAGTTCATGTGCGTTTCGCACATATGATTATTTGAAGGAGGAAACAAGATGAAAAAGGAGGTATACCTTGCGCGGGTCATCAAGGCCAATGACGGCTGGTACGCGATCGATTTTCCCGATCTTCCGGGTACGCATGCCCAATGCAAGAATTTGTCTGACGTTCAAAAAGAAGCGGAAGAATCGCTGTGCAGCTTTCTGATGGTGGCAAAAGCTGTGGGAGAGGAAATCTCTGGCCCGTCTTCCACAATTGAATTGAAGGACGGCGAAATGGCGGTCATTGTTACCGCAGATTTGGAAGCCTATCAGAAAAAGCATGATACAAAGCCCATCCGGAAAACCGTATCTATCCCCCAATGGATGGTGGACGGCGCGGAAAGAAAAGGGCTGTCTCTTTCCAAAGTCCTTCAGGAATCGCTTTCTGTCCGGTTGGCGGATTGATATATCAAAAATATGAAACCCCCGGCCTCTTTTCGGAAGCCGGGGGGCATATTTTTCTTCTATGGTTTATACGATCAATACATGCCGCCCATGCCGGGGTTGCCAGCGGGGGCCGCGGGTTCGGGCGCGGGGATGTCGGTGACCAGGGATTCGGTGGTCAGCACCATGGCGGCCACGGAAGCGGCGTTCTGGAGGGCGCTGCGGGTCACCTTGGTGGGGTCGATGATGCCGCGTTCGATCATGTCCACATACTCGCCCTTGAGCGCGTCGTAGCCATAGCCGGTCTTGCCGCTGCGGCGGATGTTTTCGATGATCACAGCGCCGTCGATGCCCGCGTTCACGGCGATCTGCCGCATGGGTTCTTCCATGGCGCGGAGGACGATCTGCACACCGGTCTTGGCGTCGCCGACGGTCTTGTCTACCAGACCTTCCACGCTGGCAATGGCGTTGAGCAATGCCACGCCGCCGCCGGGCACGATGCCCTCTTCCACAGCGGCACGGGTGGCGGCCAGGGCGTCTTCAATGCGCATCTTGCGCTCTTTCATTTCGATCTCGGTGGCAGCGCCAACCTGGATCACGGCCACGCCGCCGGCCAGCTTCGCCAAACGCTCCTGCAGCTTTTCACGGTCGTAATCGCTGGTGGTTTCAGCGATCTGGGCCTTGATCTGGTTCACGCGGTTCTTGATTTCTTCCTTGTCGCCCGCGCCGTCGATGATGGTGGTGTTTTCTTTGTCCACCTTCACCTGATGGGCCTGGCCCAGCATATCCACGGTGGCTTCTTTCAGTTCAAGGCCCAGCTCTTCGCTGATCACCTGACCGCCGGTCAGGATGGCGATGTCGCGGAGCATTTCCTTGCGGCGGTCGCCGAACCCGGGAGCCTT
>JAFXMP010000113.1 GCA_017530275.1 Clostridia bacterium
ATACGCCGATGTTTTTCCAGTCCTTTTTCTGGTACTTCGCGATGCCCTGCCCGCTGGAGCCCTCCAAGGGCTTATAGATCATCTGGTCCTTGTCTTTGAGGAAAGCCTGCAGCGCTT
The DNA here is from genome assembly GCA_017530275.1 of Clostridia bacterium. The sequence continues at coordinate 118 of JAFXMP010000113.1, forward strand.
CCTGGGTCAAGGTGTCGTCGCTTTTGATCCAGTCCCTTTGCACCCATTTGGAGAAGGCGGTGTTGAACTGGGTCTTATCGTCGAAAAAGTGCCAGTACGCCTTATCGTTCATCCGGCGCACGATGTCGTTGGAAATGCCGCGGGTGATGACCGTGCGGCGCTGGGCGTCGTTCAGGCGGTACATTTCAGCGATTTTGTAATCCATGTACCCGGCGTTATATTTCAGCGCGCACTTTCCCATATCCGCCAGCAGCCAAAATGTAGGCTTCCCGGTCTTTTTATGCAGCATGGCGGCGGTGTCCTTCATCCGCGCAAAATCCATTTTTCCGATCCGCTTGAAGACGTAGGTGATCCGGCTCATTGCTTGCCTCCGTATATTCGCTGGAATGGAAATAGTATTCCTGTTCCTTCTTTTGTATTATACGCCTTTTTTCCGCGTAAGGCAAGAAAGAGTTGATTTCTTTGCGCATTCTGACGCTTGAAAGAAAAAAACGCAAGCCCCGCCGCCACGCTGGGCCGGGGAAGCCCGGAATGACGGCGGGGAGATAAGCCTTGCGTCCGCGAAGGACGGCGGGCGGATGCTCCGGGGAAGAACGCATCCTCCCGCGCGGTCCATTATTTTTTCTGGACGTATTTGAGGCAGTCGATGGTCACGGCCGACAGGATGATGATGCCGGAGAACACGAACTGCAGATTGGTGTCCACACCCAGAATGGTCAATGAATAGGTCAGCGCGGTAAAGATCAGCACGCCGACCACGATGCCCTGGATCTTGCCGATGCCGCCTTTGAAGGAGATGCCGCCCACGACGCAGGCCGCGATGGCGTCGGTTTCCCAGCCCTGGCCATAGGAAGCGGAGCCGGAGCCTACCATGCGGATGCATTCTAGCCACGCGCCGAAGCCGTAGAGGATGCCGGCGATGATGAAGGTGATGATCGTCACCTTAAACACCGAAATGCCGGAAACCGCCGCCGCCTCCTGGTTGCCGCCCACGGCGTACATGTATTTGCCCAGCTTGGTCTTGTTCCAAATGAAATACATGATGATGATGGCGGCCACCGCCCAGAGGATGATGGTGGGGAATTGCCCGCCGATCTTGGGCATGATGAGCTTGGGGATCGTCAATTCGATGGCGCCGAAGGAAACGCCCTTGGTGGCGAAGGTCATCAAGCCGAACATGATCAGCATGTTGGCCATGGTGGAAATAAAGGGATGGATCTTGAACCGGGCCGTAAAGAACCCGGCCAGGGAGGTAAACGCCGTCGTAACGCAGCAGCAGACCACCAGCGCCAGCGCGATGCGCAACCCCAGGGGAAGGCCGGTGAAATCAAAGATGTTGCCAAACAGGGCGCCCGTGTTGATCCCCTTGTGCATGATCATGGTCGCCAATACCATGCTGGTGCCCACCATGCGGCCCACGGACAGGTCCGTGCCGCCCAGCAGGATCAATCCGCCGACGCCCAGCGCCAGGAACATGCGCGGCGACGCGACCTGCAGGATGTTGAGCACGTTATTCAGGGTCAGCAATTGGGTCTTCTTGATGATGGGCGTCAGAATGCAAAGCAGGATGAAGATGAAAACGATGGCGATATACAGGCCGTTTTTCAGCAGGAACTGCTTGACGCTGAAGGTGTATTTGTAATTCTCCCATTTTTGCTGTTGCTTTTCGTTCCAGGTGAAGCGGGAAAGGCGCAGCAGATCGATCAGATGATAGCGATGCGTGAAGGCTTCGTGCTGCCGATCCTTGATCGATTGCAGGGTGGAATCGTGCTTCAGCCGGGCGTCGAACAGCTTGTTTTTGAAGACGTATTTTTCGTCCTTGATTTCGCCCGCGTTATTCAGCTTGGCCATGTCCGCTTCATGCTGCTTTTTGAGCGCTTCCACTTCCTGGGCGTAGCGGACGCCTTCCGCCGCCCGCTCCGCTTCGCAGGAGGCGACGACCTTGCCGTAGTATTCCTTGACGTAATTGGCGTCCAGATAGGCTTCGGCTTTGTCGATCAGCGCTTTGATCTCCGCTTTGTTTTTGTTTTCGACAGCCTTTGCCTTGGCCAGCTCCGCCTTGTCCCGGGCGATGATCGCCGTTTTTTCGCCTTTGGTATAGTTCGCGTTTTCCCGGGTGATCGCCATGTGGTTCGTCAGCGCGATCACCTGATCGGTTCCGTCCGCGCGAAGGGCGTTGATCTTTTGCTGTATGCTCCCAACGTATTCGTCAATGGGGGCCAGCAGCTTTTGTTCCGCCTCAGCGGAGAGAATGTTCCCGTTCATCGTCGACATGGTATTCTTTCTCACTCCCATCACAAATATTTGGTGCTGAGCGTCAAAAGCTCTTCCTGATTGGTTTGGGCGGTGTTCACGATGCCCGCCAGCCGCCCGTTGGACATGACGCCGATCCGGTTGGTGATGCCCAGGATCTCCGGCATTTCGGAGGATACGACGATGATGGCCTTGCCCATTTTGGCCATTTTGATAATCAGCTCATAGATCTCGTATTTCGCGCCGACGTCGATGCCGCGGGTGGGCTCATCCATCAGGAAAACGGAGGGATCCCGCTCCAGCCATTTGCCAAAGATGACCTTCTGCTGGTTCCCGCCGGAGAGGGCCGTGATGGAATCGGAGGGCCCCATGCACTTGGTATGCATGATATTGATCTGATTGGCGGTGGCCTTTACCATCTTATCCCTGGAAAGGGCAACGCCGGACATATAATGGGTCAGGTTGGTGATGGTCGTGTTGAATGTCAGGTCCCCCTCCAGAAATAAGCCTGTGGCTTTTCTTTCCTCCGTTATCATGGCGAAGCCGTGGTCCATGGCGTCCTTGGAGCTGTTGAAATTCATCAATCGGCCTTTGTAATAAACGCGCCCGGCGGCCCTGGTACGGACGCCGAACATGGTTTCCAGCAGTTCGGACCGCCCCGCGCCGACCAGCCCGTAGAGGCCGAAGATTTCGCCTTCCCGGACGTCAAAGGAAATATCCTTCAAATTGGGCTCGTATTTGGTGGACAAATGCTGCACGGACAGCACCACGTCCCCTGGCGTGTTGTCCACCGGCGGGAAACGGTTGTCCAGCGTACGGCCTACCATGGCGGCGATAAGCTCGTTCATATTCGTATCTGCGGTCCGCCTGGTCAGCACCAGCTTGCCGTCCCGCAGCACGGAAACCTGATCGCAAATCTCGAATATCTCATCCATTTTATGGGAGATATAGACCAGGGAAATACCCTGCGCTTTCAGGTTCCGCATCATCTCAAACAGCTTGGCGACTTCCCTTACCGTCAGGGACGATGTGGGCTCGTCCAGCACGATCAGCTTTGCGTTATAGGAAATAGCCTTGGCGATCTCCACCATCTGCCGGGCGGAAACCGACATGGTTTTCATGGGTACGGTGAGGTTCACGGTCATATTCAGCTTGCGGAACAGATCGGACGCCTCGTTCCGCATGCGGTTCTCATCCACGATCCCCATGGAGTTTTTGGGATACCGGCCCAGAAACAGATTGTCAAGCACATTCCTTTCCAGGCATTGGTTCAATTCCTGGTGCACCATGGCCACGCCGTTTTCCAGCGCGTCCTTGGGCCCGGAAAAATTGACTTCTTTTCCGTCCAGCAGGATCGTTCCTTCGTCCTTCTGGTAGGTGCCGAACAGGCACTTCATCATGGTGGATTTGCCGGCGCCGTTTTCGCCCATGAGCCCCATGATGGTGCCTTCCCTGACGTCAAAATTGATATGGTCCAGAACGCGGTTTCGCCCGAAGGATTTGCACATCCCGCGGATCGACAGAATATTCCTTGCTTCCCGATCAGCCATTGTTGTCATCCCGCCTTTTTTCGCTGCTTTCGCGTAAACATAAAAGAGAATAGGGTCATCAGGTGAAAGGCTCACCTGATGACCCATTCCACCCTTTTACCGGGATTGGGTTTCGTTCTGTCCGCCCGGCGCGCGCCTGAAAGGTCCCGGATTTATTATTCGTTCTGGCTTAAGTCGGATGGAGCGAATCGAGGCCAGGACGAAAAGGACGCCGGAAGATGCGGGCACGCA
>JAFXMP010000114.1 GCA_017530275.1 Clostridia bacterium
ACCAAGGAGCTTTTGGTGTCCAATTCGTATCGGGAACTGCTGAAAAACCTGATACCCGATCTGCCGTTCATTCAGCGCGCCGAAGATAAGTGGCAGCCGCCGACCATCCATGCGCTGCGGGGGATCGGCGATTACTTTGGGATTCCCCACAGCCGCATCCGTCTGCCGGAGGGCGCTACGCATCTGCAGGACACCCAGGAGATTCTGCGCGCGTTGGGAAGTCATGAACTGCATGGACGGAAAATCGAACTGGTTCCCGGCTGGCATCGGCGGGACATCGGTCCTTTGCTTGTTTTTCGGGAAGGAAAACCATTTGCACTTCTTCCCTCGGCGCCTGGACGCTATGAGAGGCTTGACTATGAAAGCGGACAGCGGATTCCCGTTACCGACGAGGAAGCTGATTCGTTTGAATCACATGCATACTGCTTTTCACAGGGAATGCCGGAGGACATCGACAGCCTGTGGAAATGGTTCCGGTGGACAACACGTTTCTGCTGGGAACGGGATTTCTGGCTGCTGCTCTTCTGCTGCTTTATTGCAGGCCTGATCCCCGTCGTTACACCGCTGGTGACAAAAACCATATTTGAAGATATTATCCCGACTTATGATAAGATGGCGCTGCTCCTTGTTGTACAGGTCATGTTCGTGACATCCGTAGCAGGCGCGTTGATCGCCCTGATGCGCGGACTGACTGTGATGCGGCTGAAAAATCATGTCCGCATCACGGCAGAGTCAGCCCTTTGGATCAAGCTGCTATCTCTGCCTGCTGCTTTTTTCCGAAAGTACCAGATTGGGGATCTCGCGCAGCGAATGCAAGGTGTCAGCATCCTTGCCACTCAGCTTTCTTCCACCGCAGCGAATGGCATCTTTAACGGCATCTTCTGTTTCTGGAATATCATCGTAATGTTTTATTACAGCTGGAAAATGGCGTTGCTTGCCATCGTCATCTGGACCGTTTTCTTTGCTGTCGAGATGCTTTTCTCATGGCGGCAGGTAGGCTACCGCCGGGAAAAGGCTGAAGCGTCTGGTCGTGTGTCGGGTCAGCTTTTGCAGCTTTTAGCAGGATTGAACAAGTTCCGCCTGCGGGCAGCAGAGGAACGCGCCTTTTACCTCTGGACGAAACGCTTTGGCGAAGAATGGAAATGGAACCGCAAATCCCGCTGGCAGGACATTTGGATTAGTATCGTCGCTGCATCGCAGCCTATCGTGCTGAATTTCTGCATTTTTTACTTTGTCATGTCGCTTTTGGATATGTCCCATACCGAAGGGGCCTCTTCTATGACCACTGCCGATTTTTTGTGTTTCAATGCGGCCATGGGAAGCTTCGGAATGGCGCTGAGCGGTCTTTTGGGCGGCGTCGTCAGTATTTGGGGCGTCATGCCGTCGTTGGAACGTATCCTGCCGATTCTGCAGGAAAAGAGCGAAGTTTCGGAAAGCAAACTGCCGGCGGGGGAACTGACCGGCGAGATTGAAGCGGTGGAACTCAGCTTCCGCTATCAGCCTGACGCACCCCTTGTCCTGAAAAACATCAGTCTGTCTATCCATCCCGGTTCGTTCATCGCGGTTGTGGGCAGTTCCGGTAGCGGAAAATCCACCTTGCTGCGCGTACTCATTGGCTTGGAAAAGCCGGAAAGCGGTGCAGTGCTATACGATGGCATGGATCTTTCTGATCTGGACGTATCCTCAGTGCGCCGTCAGATCGGCGTGGTGATGCAGCATGGACAACTGATGGAGGGCAGTATTTTCTCGAACATCGTCGGTTCTCTGCCGCTTACGATGGACGATGCCTGGGACGTGGCCCGGCTCGTAGGTCTGGAAGAGGATATCAAGGAACTGCCCATGGGGATGTACACCGTAGTCGGGGAAGGCGGTTCCACATTTTCCGGCGGGCAGCGGCAGCGTCTTCTCATTGCCCGCTCGTTAGTGCATCATCCGCGCATTATCGTGTTTGACGAAGCTACAAGCTCTCTTGATAATGAGACGCAGGCTATTGTTGCTAATACTCTGGAAGCTATGCGTGCTACCCGTATTGTTGTCGCTCACCGTCTCTCTACAATTGAACACGCTGACCGCATTCTTGTCATGGAGCGCGGTGAAATCGTTGAGGACGGCACGTATGACGAACTGATGAAAAAAGGCGGCATCTTTGCCGAACTGGCGGCAAGACAAATCGCATAGACGGTTTCTGAGTCAGACAATCCGGCTGTGATATGTCATGTTGAAATAATATAAATAAGACATATACGATATAGAATTCTTAAGTAAGCGTTTTGGAGGGGCCTATGGACAAAACAAAGGATACAGAAAAGAAGCTTGACTATCCAGAGCTCAAAGAACCGTTCAGTTACCGTAAATTATTCATTTCCACGTTCCTGATCAGCGCCTTCACCGTGGGGGGCGGCTTTGTGCTCATTCCGCTGATGAAAGCAAAATTTGTGGACGAGTACGGCTGGCTGAAGGAAAACGAAGCGCTGGATCTGGTTTCTATCGCCCAGAGCGCGCCGGGGGTAATGGCGGCCAATTCTTCTATTATAATGGGGTATCGAATGGGCGGTTTTCTGGGAAGTGTTACTGCGCTGCTGGCGACGATCCTTCCGCCGCTGATCACCCTGACCATCATTTCGTTTTTTTATGATGCTTTTGCTTCCAATCCCTATGTGCGGATGTTTCTGAAAGGGATGCAGTGCGGCGTGACGGCCATACTGATCAAGGTGGTTTTTGATCTGGTGGTCAAGCAGGTGAAGAAAAAGCTGGCGCTGCCTCTTCTTGTCATGGCGGGCACCTTTATTGCTTCGGTCGTTTTCAAAATCAACATCATGCAGATTATTGCAGTGGACGCCATCATCGGACTGTTGCTGATGCGCGACCCCCAGTATGATTAAGGAGGCGGAAGCAGATGGAAATCTTGTTACAGTTATTTTTCAGCTTCGCCGCGGTAGGACTTGTCTGTGTAGGCGGCGGCTATGCGTCCATGCCGTTGATCCAGGCAGAGGTGATCAACCAGCATGGCTGGCTTACCATGACTGAATTCGTGGATATCTTCACCCTTTCGCAGATGACGCCCGGACCCATCGGTATCAACGCCGCAACCTTTGTGGGAAGCAAGGTGGCCGGTATTCCGGGATCTATTGCAGCCACATTGGGATTTGTTTTTCCTTCCGTTTTTATTGTTTTGTTTTTAGGATACCTGTATTACAAATACGGAAACGTAGCTGCGATCCGCGGCATCCTGAACGGG
>JAFXMP010000115.1 GCA_017530275.1 Clostridia bacterium
GCGGGGTTCAATCCGCGCTGCCTGTCAAATGGGATTTCTCCCATGCGGCACATGAGCAGGTTTTTGGCGTTTTGCAGCGTCCTTTCCAGGCTTGCGCTGTTATTGCCGGTCTCAAACTTGATCTCGCCGGGGATGTTTGTGATTTCATACTGCGCCATAATGCCACCTTCTATTTCTTCCCGAAGAAGCTCTTAATCTTCGATACAACGGTAGATACGACGTTCGTTTTCTTGGTCGTCAGGTTGGTCTTGGCGGCGTTGCTCGCCTTTTTCGCGGCGGAAATCGTGTTCACCACGCCGGTAATGGCGTTCTTGACCTTCGATACAACGGTCTTTACGCCATTCACCACCTTGCCCACGATCTCGCCAAGGGTCGTTTTCTTTGTCTGCGTCGTGGTCTTTTTGCCGCTGTTGCTTTTCTTTCCTCCGCCGCCTCCGCCGCCGCCGCTGGAGCCTCCGTCGAACTTGCTGCATTGTTTCAGCGTCAGGGCCACCTCGCAATAGCTCCATTTGCCGCTGCTGGTCATTTGGATGTTGTTCACCTTCGCGTCCGTCGCCATGAAGTTGCTGGGGAACAGCTTCGATGTGGCGGTGTAGAAATAGCCCGTGTCGCCCTTCCGGGCGGCCTCGGTCATTTTCAGCGCCACCGCCTGCACGTCCACGCCCAGGGCCGCGTTCAGCACGGCGGTCATGGTGATCTGGTAGCTGCCGCTGTTCTTCTTCTTGATGAACTTCTCGCCGTTCTGCGTCTTGTCGTCGGTCTCGGCGCTGGCGCTGATGGAAAAGTCCTTCACGCCGCGAATCTCGCTGCTCTTGATGAAAAAGGAGATTCCTCCGTTCCCGCTCCATGTAATCAAATCGGCCATCTTATCACTCCCTCCACGGGGCCTTTACAGGCGGCGCGGACATGTCCTCGTCCTCGTCGTCCTCCGGCAGCTCCACCACGGGTATATAGAGCTGTTCGCCGCCCGTGAACGTCTGCTTCGTGGCGTATTCCGGGTTGGCGCACAAAAGGTCTGCCGCGTAGTTTTCCTCCTCCCACAGCTCCCGCGCGATGCTGTCAAAGGTCTCTCCGCCCGAACAGACGTACACAAATCCTGTCAGCGTCATGCGTATACCTCCACTTCATCCCGCAGCCGTTGATCGGCCAGCATGTCCTTAACCAGCTTGATAAGCCGCGCCTTGTCCGCCGCCAGCACATCGGCCACGCCTCGCGCATCCGCCGCGTTGATCGTGGGGGAATAATGCACCACCACGTTTTCACGGTTCGGGTTGGCGTTAAGGCCGCCGAAGCGCCCCAGCAGGTCGCCCCAGCTAAATCCGCTGGCCTCGCGGGCCGCGTTCAGCAGTTCCGCCGTCCGCTCCGTGTGTGCCTCCGGGATCGCCCATTCCGGCCCGGCCTCGCCGAAGATGCTCGCCGTAACTGCACGTCCGCCCTCGGCATACGGTGTCATTGTCGGTCTTGCAACAACCGGCATGTACTTCGTGGGCGGGGTGTAGTTGTCAACCGCCGACGTGTTCAGCGTCGTCGTCACGTCAAGCGGCCCTGGAGCGCTCAATGCGTCGAGCTGCGATTGTAGCGCCGCGATGTCTGCCTCCGCTGCGGCGATGTCCAGGTTTACTTGCTCCTGCTGACCGTAAAGCGACCCTTCCGTATACTGTCCAGCTCTGATCTGCGGCAATTCCAGGTTGCCGTAAAGCGCCGTCCTGTCGTCCGCGATATACGGGCCGAACGTTTTCTGCCAGGCTGAATAATCGTTGTTATCCAGTCTCGTTTGCCTGGTGGATATTTCCTGTTCTAATTGCTGCTGTTTGTAGCTTAGAGCTTCAAGGTCGGATTGCCTTTGGGCAAGTTGGAGCATTAGTGGCAACTGTGCCTGCGTCGGCACCGTGTCCCATCCAGCCATCCATAGGTCGGTGTTCCATTGCGATGCTGCATTGGCGGCGTTGCCTGCGGCCGCCATCAGGCTGGACATGTATTCGCCCTGCTCTGTATCAAAGAACCCGTTCGGCAGACGCTTCAAGATCGAATGAGCGTTCGTCCACAGATCACTTAAAGCGCTATTGGCAGCGTCGAGTTCTTCGCGGTTCATCCCGGCGAACATGTCACCGACATTAAGGCTTCCGTCCTCATTGAAGGAAGCCATGCGCATCAGCTTCCATGCGTCGCCGTAGTCGCTGTCGTTCATCAGCGCGTCAAACGCTGCGGCGCTTAAGTCGCCGTACTTGTCGTAAACGCCCTGGATCGCCCGTTCTTTTTCAAGCTGGAACTGCGCCTCGAAGTCCGTCCAATCGCCCTCGGTTACTTTGCGGGTGTTGCCCTCAAAGTCGGTAAACTCCGTGCCGTTGGCAATGGCGTAATCAAAGGCTGCGCGGTAATGCGCCCATTTAGCCGCGTAAGCATCTTCAAGGGCGGCAAGGTCGGATTCCTGCTTGGTCGTGTTCTCCTCGATATATGCGGAAATGCTGTCCCAGCTCACGCTCTGCGCCTTGTAGAGCTGTTCGTAGTAAGCCTCCGCGTCCATCTGGCTTTGGATTTCCGCCATGATCTGATTGTAGCGGTCAACGCTCGCCTGGATGGCCTGCCGCTCCGCCTCGTTCAGACTTCCGTCCTGTAGCGCTGCGGTCATTTGGTTGCGCAATTCTTCGCCCACGGCGCGGGCTTCGCCATACAGGCTTTCATACCAACTCGTCACCACCTGCGCGGCGGTGTTGCCCACGTTCTCCTGTTCCACGCTTTCATGGTCGCCGAAGATCGCGTCCAGGAAGGTCATGTCGCTGGCTTCCGCGTTCTCGATGCCCGTCCAAACCGCGTCATACAGGTCTTGCGCGTACTGGTTGATGTTGGCGATTTCCTGCGGCGTGAGCTTCTTCCCGGTCAAAACGTCCGTGAGTAGGGTTTCCGCGAACTTACTGCTCGTCGTCGCGTACTTCTCCTCGGCTCCGGCAAGCGCCGTTTCCCACTCGGAGATCGTCGTGAGCTGGTTGTCGAACGATGTCTTGAGGCTGTCCACATGGCTGCCCAGCTCGTCCAGATCAAGCTCCATCGTGCCGAAATTGCTCTTGAAGTTGATCTCGTTCAGCGCTGCCAGCTTGCCCGCCAGGAAAGCCGCGCCCACTCCGATTAACAGCATGGCGGAGCCGACCGGCCCCAGCGTGCCGAAGAATTTGATCGCGCCGCCCGCGATCAGCAGACCGGGGCCTGCCGCCGCAATGGCCGTCAGCGCGGTCACAAGGCCGTTCAACGTGGATTCATCCATGTTGTTCACGGCATCCATGATCGTGCCCAGCCACCCGGCCACATTCTCAATCGCCGGTGCCAGCGTTTCGCCTACCTGTCGCTGAAACTCCTCCCACTTCGACGCAAGGGTTTCAATCGCGCCGGTCAGGCCGGACATCATAATATCCGCGCCCTTCGCCGCGTAACCCTCGCTGTCTCCGATGGATTCAAACAGATGCGCCATCTGCCCGTTGCCGACAGCCTGCATAAACGCTTTCGCGGACGCGATATTGCGCGTCGGGAAGATCGCGGCAAGAATTTCGTTCTGCGATTGTTCACTCAGCCCTTGCAGCGCCGTGTGCAGGTTGGTGAATATGTCGATCATGGGCAGGAGATTGCCCTGTGTATCATACGCGGAGAAGCCCAGCCCTTCCAGCGTCTTGGCGGCCTTGGTCACGTTCTCGTCCGCCAGCACTTCGTTCAGCTCGTCCGCGTCAGCGCCCAGCAGGCTCATGGCGTTCTCCGCCTTGGTCGTCGGCGCGATAATGCGCATCATGGCTCCGCGCAGCGCCGTGCCCGCCTGGCTGCCCGTGGTGCCCACGTTCGCCAGCACGGCCAGCATCGTGAAAAGCTCCTGCGTGCTGTCGCCGAACTGCGCCGCAGCGCCCAGCGACATAAACGCCTGGCCCATTTCGCCGATGTCCGTTGCGGAAAGGTTCGCCGCCTTGCTCCACTGGTCGATAACGGTGCCCATTTCGCCGAACTCCGTGCTCGTCGCGCCCATCATCTTGACCAGGTAATCAAGGCCGGTGGAAAGCTCCATGCCGCCCGCCTGCGCAATATACATCGCCTGCGGGATGCCTTTTACAATCTGCTCGTAATTCCAGCCTGCGTGTGCTGCCTCGTTGATGGCCGCGCTAACATCGCTGGTATGGAAGATCGTGCTGGCCGCCCATTGGCTTGCATATAGGTCAAGGTTCTGCATGACCGTGGAAAGCTCTGTCGCGCTGCTGTATTGCGCAGACAAAGCGTATTCCGCCGCCAGCATGTTGTCCTCGTAATTGCGGTAAACCTGTACGCTGTCTTTTTCAAATTCGCGCACATAGCTGCCGATCTTCTCAACCGTTGCGCCCAGGGTCGTTAGCCGTCCGGCCAGCGCGTTAAAACCGCTCGTCGTTTGACCGCCGATTATGACATTAGTCAAAAGGTCAACAGCCATAATTTCTCACTTCCTTGCGCGTCCGTATTATGTCATGCGATCCCGTTGAGGACCAGCCCTTTTCCGTCCTCGAACGTGAAGAAATACACCTTTGATCCTGCGTCGTATTCTCCACCGTCCGGCGCGGCAAGCCCGTATACCTCCACGCCGGGCCGGTCGTAGCTTTTCACGTCGTAGGTGTAGTTTCCGCTCGTCCCGTGCTTCCCGGTCACTTCGCCGCGCTCTATCCTTGCTCCCCATTGGGAGTTATCTTCGTTCTTCATGTTCGCGCCTCACTTCACGCTCTCGATCACGCGCAGCAGATTGGCCGTCGTTCGCCCGTTGAAAATATCGTGCTCCGCGTCGTCCACAAGCCAGTCGCCGCTCATGGCCGTGCCGCCCGAAACCTCCACCTTCGCCAATGGTACAAGGCTCGTGTCCAGGCCCTTGTCGATCGTCAGGGTTTCCGTCCTGCGGTTGTGCATAAGAAGCAGGCCACGCGCCCATCGGCCCGCCTGCGCGTTGTCCATCGCGGGCAGACAGGTGATGATCGGCGCGTTATTGCCCTTCGCATCCGCATCCCTGGCCGTCGCGCTGGCCCACGGTGTTTGTATCGTCAGTCCCGTGTATTTCAGATTGTCGCGCCGCCGCCAGGTCACGCCCTCCTGTTTGGCGCTGATCTCAAGCCCGGCCTCCGCGTCGCGCTCCTGTGCAAGGGCCACGGAAACGCCCAGAAACGCCCCATTTCGGGCTTTCACGCACAGCCCTTCCCACTCTCCGATTCGGTTCAGAAAGGCCGCAGCGCCCTCGTTCCGGCGCAATGCGAACGGGTATGGCAGCCGCCCGTCAACGCCGTACAGTCTGCTCTCCATGCCGCACTCCGCGCCGCACTTGTCGAATATGTCTTTCAGCGTCGTGTCCGCGTAGCTCGCCCACGCCCTGCGTGCGGCGGCCCGCTTTACGCTTGTTGCCAGGATTCGGTATTGATCCCCGACCGGGATCACCGCGTTCAGATACAGCTTTCCCGTGGAATAGTCGCCGTGGGTCAGGATGATCTCGTCGTCCTCCTCCGGCGCATAGCCGTACCATCGGGAGGCATGGTCAAGTGTCAGCTCCAGGCAATCGCTTTTTCCACTCGCGCTTTCCCGGTGCACGCAGCCCGTGATGTTCACGCTGTCCGTTATGTCGATCCCGTTCCAGCTCAATTCCATGCCCACGCCTCCTTTCACTCGTTCCTTGCCGCGTTCCGCGCCTCGATTTCTCTTTCCAGCACATTGTTAAGGGCCTGCCGGAAAAGTATAAACTCGTCTATCGGCAGGCCCATATATTCCATGGCGCTGGTGTAGGATAACCGCGCCGTCTCGATCACTCTTTCGTAATACGCAGACTTCCCGCCAACAAGGAACCTTTGAAAAAAATCGACGCAACGCTGATCGCGGCAATCGCGTCCTGGGCGCTCAAGCGCTCCATGATGTCCTTCGCGTCAAGGCCACCCGTGCACTTCGCGGCGGCCACGGCGAACAGGGAAAGCGCCTGCGTGTCGGTCACATTGCTGGGATTCGCGTTCCTGTCTGCGCCGTTGTCAATGGCCTTGGCAAGCTCCCAGCCGGTCAGCTTGTTAAAGTCATACGTCAGCGTGTCGTATTTCGTCTCGCCGTCCTCGATGGGCACCAGCAGCTTGAACCGGCCTTTGGAAACCTTCTCCGCCGCCTCGGTGGGTGACATCATAGGGATTCCTCCGGGCATGGTCTTTGGTTGCTCCGTCTGCGTGTTCTCCTGGATGGTCTTTTCATTCTCGCTCATGTTATTTTCTCCTTTCGCGTAATGAATGAAGGAAGGGGGGCTGCCTCCCGTGGAGACAGCCCCGTGTGTTTTACCGCAAGAGCTTCTGCACGTCGCCTGCGAAGTCCTTGCCGTTGATCTTGATGATGTTGTTCGGGCCGTCAACAAGCATGGTCTGCTTACCGTTCACGATCTCCTCATAGCGCACCAGGCTGTACTTGTCCGTGCTGCCCCAGGGGTTGCCGGTCTCAATCGTGCCCTTCTCGGTGCTCTTGTGCATACCCGTGAGCCGGTACTTCACGCTCTCGTACTCGATCTTGGTCTTGCTGGTCGTGTACTTCTGGCGCACCGTGCGGAACTCGTCGGTATGCAGGCCCGGCATGGCAAGATACTGGCTGTTGGTGCCGTTGTTGTGCGCGATGGAATACTCCGCCGCATTGAACTTGGTCATGTCGGGAACGTCCATCGCCAGGGCAATGCCGCTGGTGTCAATGGCGGTCGTCGGGTGTTCCAGCACGGGCAGAACCACGCTGGTAACGTCCTCAACCTCGCGGTTGTTGTCGATCAAAAGATGATCCACAACGTTGATCTTCATGCTCTTTTTCGCCATCGTCTCTCACTCCCTTCTTACGCCACGTCGCTTTCGCCGGTGGCGAAATAGGTGCTGAAACCGTCGTCAACCCAGGTCACGACGGCCTTGAGGGACTTCGCCAGCGGCGTGGTGGTCACGCGGAACTCGAACACGAAATCTCCGCTGTACACGTCGCTGTTGGCGATGGAATCCGCGTCCAGCGCGGCCTCGCCGTAGATCAGAGCGCCCATGGCCTTGAGGCCGTCAAGGCGGTTCTGCTCCTCGGCCACAATGCTGGCAATGTCGTTCGCCGTCATGGGCTTGTCCACATTGCGCGGCCTGCGGGCCTGGAAGTCGTTGCTCACATAGTACAGCATCATCAGAGCGGTTTCGGCTACGTTCACGTAATCCGCGTCGTTCTGGTTGTAGCTCGCAGCGTGAGCGCCCCAGACGGCCCAGCGTCCGCCCACAAAGGCCGCGCTGGCGATGCCGTTCTTGTTGAGCTTCTCGTTGATGATCTCGTCGTCGAACAGCTTGTCCACGGCGCTGTCGCCCATCCACAGCTTGCTGATGATCGGCGCGTCGGTGTTGCTGGCGCTGTGATAGGGGATGCCCTCATTTTCGCCCAGCAGTTCCAGGAAGTTGGCGGCGGCGATCACGGACAGGTGATACTTGTTCCCATCCGTGCCCGCGATCATGGGGAAGTACACGGTCTCGTTCGGATGGTTGTAGCCGTTGCTGTTCTTCCAGGTCACGATTGTGTCCATCGTCAGCGGGGTGGAGCCGTTCAGCAGGGGCAGGTCGGCGAAAATCCACATGTCCCAATGGCCGTTGACCTTCTGGCTGTTCTGGTACATCGCCGTATGTACGGCGGGCACAGAGCTGAAACCAGGGGCGATCATGTAGGCCGGGATCACGCCGGTAAGCTGGTACACGTTCTTCACGGCGAAGATGCCGGTGTTGGTGCCCAGATTGTCGGTCGCGCCGATCACGTCGTCGCTGGTTACGCCGGTCGCGTCGATGGTGTCATACACCACGTTCAGCGCGTCGGTGCCCAGGTTGGTGATGCCGGTGATCGTGATGGTTTTCTTCGCGGTGGAGTAGGCGATGGAGTAATCCGTGCCTTTTACCTTGACCACAGGATCGCCCTCGGCGGGAATGGTCTTGACCTGCACGGAATCCAGGATCACGCTCTCCGCGTCCGCGATGGTGATGATGTTGTTCACGGGGGTCTTGCTCACGGTCGTCGGGTTCGCGCTCTTGTGGGCGGCCTTGGTGGGGTCAAGCACGTTGATAAACACCAGCGGGCCGATCCCTTTGGTCTCGAAAAAGTGGTGCATCGCCTCGCACAGGGTATACTTGGCCCAGTCGTCGCTGTACCCGAAATACTTCTTGGCTTCGGCGATGTTGCGCACCAGCACGGGCTTGCTGACGGGATAGCTCTCGCCGCTCGCCAGCGCAAGGGTGTGCACAGGCGCGGTGCCGATGCAGACGATGGCGCTCTCGCTGTCCGTGGACACGCGATTGCCGTTCGCCTGCGTATCGCCATACGCGCCATGCAGGTATTCGCTCATGGTCTCGTCCTCCTCATCTCAAAAGTTTTGTAACCTCGTCGTTGTACTCGTCCGCGTGGCATTGGAACGTCACCGTCACCATGCCGATAAACGCGGGCCTCCTGTCTGCGACAAATTTCTGGTCGCTGTAGAGGCCGTACTGGCACTCCGCCTCGTTCAGAAACATGTCGGTGTCGGGGATCGTTTTTTGCGAAAGCAGCGCATCCTTGAAGTCGTCCATCCAGTTGAGCAGCGTTTCCAGGCCGTCCTGGGTGCCCTCGGACATCAGCTTCATGTCATACGCGCCGCTGTTCGCGCTTTCCACAAATCCCGGCAGGCGTATACCGTCCTCGTACACAAAGAAAAGTACCTGGCAGCACAGGCTTTGCCCCATTTCCTTGGGCCGGTGTACGTCGTTGTATCGGTCGAACCGCTGTTCCTCCATGTATTTCAGATAGCCGAAAGTCGGCGCGATGATAATACCGGGGCTGACGTTCAGCGGGTCGATGTCGCCCGTGAAATTGCTCTCGTCCGGGCGCATGGGCTGGTAGGCAAGAAATACCTTCGGCTCCTGCCGCGCGATCTGCCTAACGTCCATATTCGGAGCGGGCGTTTTCATCTGCCGCCCGCTGCAAACGGTGTCGAAAGTCCATTGCTGCAATTTCCGCAGCCGTTCAACGGTTCTCATTCGCTCGCCACCGCCTTGGGAGATACGGTCGAAAGCACGATGGTCAACATGCCCATGTCCTCCTGTATCTGCATGATCTTCATGTGCATATTGTCGAAAAAGCCGTGCTCGTTGGGCACCTTGCGGCCCGGCCAGTCCTCGTCACGCACGTAAACCACGGTCTCGCGGGTGTTGTTGTCCCACGATATGTCGTTCATGTTGTTGTTCTTGCGCTTGAGTGCCGTTTCCTCGTCCGTCACGCAGTTGAACGCGATGCCGTTCCAGGTGTGATCCTCCGCGAAATGATCCGGGCGCAGGAAAACGCGCCGCCTGTCTGCCGCAACTCTGTCCTTAAAGCTCATGGTCGATCACTTCCTGCGCTGTTTGCCCTTCGGCGCTTCTGCTTTCGGCGTTTCCGCCTCCGGCGCGGCCATGGGCGCGGGGGAAATGGGCGGCGCGGGAATGGCCTTGCCCTGTTCGATCAGGCGGGCGGCATAGTCGTCCGCCATGTCCTTGGGCACGCCTGCGATGATTACTCTCATTTCCCTTTGCCTCCCTTCCGCGTATTCCTCGCCTTGGGCTTCTCCGGCTCCTGCACCAGCGCCGCCGTCACGTCGATCTCCGGGGCCTCCGGTTCCTCAAAGGCTTCCTCGGCCTCGGTGTCGTCCTCCTCGGCGGGCGCTTCGGCTTCTTCCGGCGCTTCCTCCGGCATTTCCTCCGGCGCTTCTTCCGGCTGGGCGGGCGCGGGTTCCTCGGCCATGGGGCGGGTCGCGTTGATCTTCAAATGCCATTCGGCATTGGGGTCA
>JAFXMP010000116.1 GCA_017530275.1 Clostridia bacterium
CCGCTTTATCGGAAAGGCGACGACGCCGTATACGAGCTGGAGGCCGTGCCGGGCAGGTTCACCGTGTATCAGAAGGTATGACGCCGTGCGATAATAAGGTCTGAGATTTGAATAACAGTTTTGTACTTCTTATAGAAACAGGAAAAGGGTTAAGAAGCAATACTTTCACAGCGGACACGAAACAGCCCATTGACAAACCTAAAAACGTGCCGTATAATCATTTTATAAAATCGTGTTTTAACAAAATATGATTTTATAAAGGAGGTCATGCAATGGCACGTTTTATTGGACGGGAAGAAGAACTGCGGGCATTGGAAGCAGCTTACCAAAAAGATGATTTCCAGATGGCCGTGATTTATGGCCGCCGGCGTATCGGAAAAACAACGCTGCTCCGGCAGTTTTGCAGGGATAAAAAGGCCGTGTTCTTTACGGCGATCAAAACGACGGCGGAGCGCAATGTGGAATTGTTCGGTCAATGCGCGCTGAAAGCGCTGACGCCGGACATGAGCATGTCCTCCTTTCGTTCCTTCGACGACCTGTGCGTATTCCTGGGTAATCAAAGCCGGGATGAACGGGTGATCGTGGTCATTGACGAGCTTCCCTATCTGGCCCGGAAGGAAGAGAGCATTACCTCCACCCTCCAAAAGCACATTGACGAGCAATGGCAGTTTGGAAAGATGTTTCTGATCGTCTGCGGCTCCTCCGTAAGTTTTATGGAAGACGAGGTGCTCAGCGAAAAAAGCCCGCTCTTTGGCCGCCGCACGATGCAGCTGAAGCTGGACGCTTTCAATTATCGCCAGACGGCGCTGTTCCTGCCCTCCTGGTCGGCATATGATCAGGCCATCGCTTACGGCCTGACCGGCGGCATCGCCAAATATATCACGCTGTTTGATGAGAGCAAAACGCTGGACGACAACATCGTTTCCCTGTTTTTCTCCAAATCCGGTTATCTTTATGAGGAAGCCGACAACCTGCTGACCCAAGAGTTCCGGGACGTGGACGGGTACAGCCGCATCATTGAAACCATTGCCGCCGGGTCCAATCAGGTGCAGGAAATTGCCGACAAATCCGGCATCTCCGCACAGAACGTATCCCATTCCCTGAAAAACCTGACGGAAACGGGCATCGTGGAGCGCCAGCAGGCAATCACAGAGGAGCATAACAAAAAGAAGACCCGCTACGTCCTGACGGACGAGATGCTGCGCTTCTGGTATCGCTTTATCCCGGAGGCGATGGACGCCATCGAGATCGGAAAAGGGCAGCTCTATTACCAGCATAACGTGAAGCCGCAGCTTACCTCTTTCATGGGCAGCGTGTTTGAAAAAATGTGCAGGCAATATACCTTGGAAGCGGGCATTACCGGCGCGTTTCCCTGCACCGTGACCCGGATCGGCACCTGGTGGGGAACGAACCCTGATCTGCATGAGGAAACGGATATCGACGTCGTCGGCCTGGATAAAACCCGGAAGGAAGCTGTCATCGGGGAGTGCAAATTCAAGCATGAAGTCACGGACAAAAAAGTGTACGACGCGTTGGCTGCGCGGCATCATTTGCTGCATGAAGGGTATCGGGTGGTGCAGTATCTGCTGTTTTCCGCCAGCGGGTTTTCGGATTGGCTGATGGAGGAAGCGAAAAACAGCGCACTGCAATTGATTCGGTTGGAAGAGATGTATTGATCGGGCGATCTCCCGGAACAAAAAAGCCGCCTCCGAAGAAGCGGCCGGGTCGTTATAGAATGGCAGGTTATCCGTAAATCAGCTCCGTCAGGATGCTTTCCTCTGCCCGATGGCGGATGCTGTTCATCCGGGCGACCCAAGTCATGGGATCTTGGGCTTTCAGGGCTTCATTAACGCCCTCTGCTTTCGCCATTTGCGGGATCATGCGATCCAGCCTGTCCCGGCTGGTTTCGTCGGTTTCCGCCAGATGATCGTACAGCTTGCCGGACAGGATCAAGCGGGTGTACAGCCAGGGGCGATGCTCCCGGAGATAATCCAGGCGCATCCGTCCATAGTGGCCAATCGGCTTTTTAACCGTTTCGGGCAGGGCCAGATTGGGGAAATAATAGTCGCCGTGCAAGGTGTAATGGATGCCGTTTTCCGTCATTTCGATAGGCAGCGTTTTCATGTTGATCCTCCTTTTTTCCGTCGTCGTTTCTCAAAAGCTGGTTTGGGTATCCACCCATCACAGAAGCATCTTTCCATCCGATTTTGATTTCGCACCTTACCCAAACAGTTTTTGTACTGTGTTTTTTGTTTTGATCTGTTTTTGTTCATTTCCTACTATTTTAAAATTATTATTGATTGAAATATAGTAAGTTTTGCACAAATTTCTGGTTTCCTGGCGATTTCGAGTCCTGTTGCAGCCACCAGACTTTGTTGAAATAAAGATACGTTTCAACAGCATCGAAACCCCTGTGAAAATAGGGGTTTCGATGTTTTTGGCAACGCAATGAGTATGAACAATGGCTCAAAGTAGCTTTTTCATTGTTGAAGAATTCTTTCTAAAAAATTGTATTATACACGATTCCACATAACCCACAGAAACTGTTCCAATTTGCGCCGATATGTTTTTTATCGCAGTAGGTTAAGGAATACTCTATATACTTTTCAAAAGAGCCACAGTTTTTTCAGTGAAGTAATGAAACAAAACCAACTGTTCATTCGTCTTTATTATTGGAGCTTTACGAAAATAAAGCAGCCAGCAACGAGGAGAAATCGAAATGAAACGCAAGATCATGATTGTTCTCTTGATAGTCCTTCTGTGTGGCCTATGCGCGCTCTGCACAGCGGAAAGCAGCGACCTCAGTTCTGGAGATTATTCCTATGCTTATCTGGAAGATGGGACCATCTGCATCACAGCTTATCACGGCAGCGATGCAAAAATCAATGTTCCGGCGTATATGGACGGCGTTTGCGTGACCCAGATCGGCGAAATGGCCTTTGCCGAATATGAGGTTCCTTCTATCACGTCCGTTACCCTTCCGGATACCGTTCGCGTCATCGGCAAACAAGCCTTCAGCGGCTGCACAAAGCTAGCAAAGATCAATATACCGGCAGGATTGATAGAATTGGGCGATTTGTCCTTTATGGATTGCAGAAAGCTGTCCAAGCTGACGCTCCCTGCATCGCTGAAAACGATGGGGATCAATCCGTTTACAGGCTGCACATCGCTCCAACTGCATTTGGCAGCAGGCCAGACATCGTTTGAAATTTTCAAAGGCGTGCTTTACACAACCGACGGGGTGCTGATCTTTGCCCCCGGAAATCAAAGCGGCATGGACATAAAGGAAGGAACAGTCTCCATTGGCGCTTATGCGTTTGCCGAAAACAGCAAGCTCAAAAAAGTGAATCTACCTGGTACTGTGACAGAAATCAGGGCCAATGCTTTTGTTAGCTGTTCCTCACTTCAGAGCATCACATTGCCCGAATCGCTGGTCAGCATCGGCGAACACGCTTTCCTCGGCTGCAAAAGCCTAAAATCCGTTTCTCTGCCTCTTTCTCTGACAAATCTTTCCGGCAACCCCTTTGCGTGCTGCGACGGTTTGGAGGCGTTCATCGTAACGGACAATCATCCGTGCTTCATCTGCATAGACGGCGTCCTTTATGAAAAAGAAACGGAAACGCTGATTTCCTTTCCCGCCGCCAAAGGCGAACATATAATGCTCCCGGACGGCATCCGCGTCATCGGCAGGGAAGCGTTTTACAATTGTCGGGAGCTTCGCTCTCTCAGCCTTCCCGATTCGGTGACAACACTGGAAGAAGCAGCCCTCCGTGGATGCATTGCGCTGACGGACATTCAACTGCCGGACAGCGTCGCGTATCTGGGGAAATGGGCGTTGGCGGACTGTGGCTTCTCGGAAATCCATATTCCGTCCTCGCTGACCGAAATCAGTGATCTTTGCTTCGATAGTTGTACGCATTTAATGCGCATCGATATTCCTCAGAACATAACGCGCATTGGGAACAGCGCCTTTCAAAGCTGTTTTCAGCTTGCGGAAATCACTATACCGGAAAGTGTAACTGAAATTGGACGGAACGCTTTTAACAGCTGCATGGCGCTGACTTCGGTCACGCTGCCTCCCAGGATCACTTCTATACAGCCCTATACCTTTATTTATTGCTTTGCTCTAAAGGAAATCCGCATACCGGATGGCGTCACCGAAATTGGAGAATGGGCGTTTGAAGGTACTTATGGTCTGGAAAAGGTTTATATTTCCGCCTCTGTTCAAACGATTGGCGATCGCGCCTTTGGCATAATGAACGATCATTTGACGATCGTCACTCCTTCTGGCTCCTATGCGGAAGCCTATGCGGCGGAGAATGGAATCCGCGTTGAAAATGAAAACAGATGAAAAAAGGAGGCATCCTTCCATGCATAAAAGAATCGCCTTGATGATCCTTTTCCTGCTGTCGTTTCTGCTTGCTTATCCCGCATTGGCCGACACGAAAGCGCCTTCTCTTCCCGAAGGCGATTTGCAAGTCTTGGCCGTCCGGCTAAAGCCCGACCGGGTATGGGAAGTGTATACCGGGCCCGGCCTGGATTATGCTGTCGCCAATAACGGAAAAGCCCGGCTGAGCACCAAGGATTGGGTACAGGTGCTGGGCGGCGAAGGCGGGGGCAGAATTTTGGTTCAGTATGCGATCAACGATCAGCGGCTGCGGATTGGGTGGATCGACGCGGATGCCTTGGTTGAGGAAGATCGCACCTACGCAGTATGCTACGCACCGGGAGAAAACTACCTTTGGCGGCCTTGCCATTTGAACAGGGCTTGCTCTGTTACCGATGATCCTCTGCTTAGCCAAACGTCTGTTGTGAGCTTGCCTGCTCTGACAAAAGCCAGCTATCTTTGCCGTATGGGCGATTGGGCCATGATCGACGTGGCTACAAACAAAGGCCGCGTGCGGGGCTTCGTGCCCATGGACGCGGTCGCATTGGATGAAATCGACCTGAACCAAAATCCCAACTTCGCCGACGCGGCGGCGCTGCTGGAGCGGGCGAACATCGCGGCTGTGCCCCGGGGCATCAAGGACAAAGAGATCTATTTTGATCTGCAAAACGGCGGCGTTTTCTGGTATTACTACTATAACGAGGACTACAATGAAGTGCTGACGCCGCTGGAGTTTAACTGCAAGCTGGAACACGCCACAGACGAGGATGTAGGGAAGTATCTCACGGAAGCGCTGACCATGCTTTCCCGGGTGTACGACGGCGTTATTGACAACGCTTCGCCTTATCCTTGGACGGATGTGGAGCAGGCACGCGAAACCATTATCAGCAACGGCCTGCTCTATCAGGAATACCTGGGCGAGCAGGGCCTCAGGGTGCTGCTGGATCAACTGGCGGCGCACGACGGGAACAACCGGGTGAACAGCCTCCGGGCAAGGCTGGCCTCCCGCCTGCTGGGCGTAAAAGACAACACCAATATAGACCCGGCGGAGGGCTGCGCCTGGTATGACGCGCTGCAAATTGCCCGTCAGAATGCCCTAAAGCCCGCGGACGCAGGGGTGTATGTGCAGGACCCCATCCTGCGGGCTGCGACGCAGCTATTGATCGAGCATTACGGCGCGGAATACGCTGGATATCCCAGCAGCCCGGAGGTGGACACGGCAAAATGCGTCACGGTGGTGGCGCTGGGCGAATGCGCCCGGGAAGAGAACGGGAATCAGGTGACGATTTGGGCAAACGGCGGCCATGAGCTGATCGCGCTGTACAATGACAAAGAAATCATGCTCAGTTCCGGCTCCTGGTATCCGCTCAGGCTGACCATGGAGCGGCAGGCGGATGGAAGCTGGAATCTGATCGAACTGGTGGAACCGGAGGACGGCGATTATTACCAATCCAGCATTCTGCGGATGTGCAATGGGGATCGGCAACTGGCGGAAAAAATGTATATCGAACCTTTCCCCATGGAAGAAGCGGTTCAAAAAGTATTGGCGTCACAGGGTTACCCGGACGCGGCGCGAATTGACCGCTGAAACAAGAAATCAAGAAAGGATGATTCCTATGATGAAAAGGTGGATGATCGCGCTTTCACTTTTGCTCCTTTCCCTTCTGTTTTCAAGTCCGGCCCTGGCGGATGCGAATGGGTTTTGCGATCCTGTGCCGGAATCTCTCTCATCGCTGCTGGAAAGCGTTCCCCAGGACTGCGTGGTATTTTCCGCCCCAGACGGAACGACAAGGGTGTTCCTGATCCTGGACGGGGGCTGGAGTCTGGAAGGGTATAAGCTTGAGGACGGGCAATGGATACACGATACGGATACCACGCCCATGGACGGGCATCTGGATGTGTATTTCGTGCGGCATCAGGCGGGCGGGCTTCGCCCGGACGGCAGCGCGTACAGCGACGGCCAGGGGTATGATATCGTCAGCGAAAGCGGAGCGTATCTGAGCTATCACTGGAGCGGGCAATACTATACCCTGTGCGGGTGGCGCGATCCCGCCCGGTACGCGGGCACGGTCATGATCGACGGCACGGTGCTTAGGTATTTCCCCGAGGGCAGCCAAACGCCGGAATACACCGTGGACGCGGGCAATGAAATGACGCTGTACAGCTGGGCATGGAGCTTTGCAGAGCTTCCCGCCACGCCGGATGAAGCAAGGAGGCGGGCGGCGATCCTGCCCGACGCCATCCGGAACGACTTTCCCGGCTATGAACTGGCAAGCTATGAACTGTATAACAGCGGCACGGAAGCCGACGCGGTGTTCGCCCAGTTGGCGGAGGACAAAGAAAAGGGCGGTTTCCTGCTGCGGGTCACAAAAGCGCAGTACACCTGCGGGAAAGGGCGAACCCATACGGCGGCCCTGATGGATATTCCCCTGTCGGACCGGCTAAAGGGCACGCCTGCCGAAACATTATGGAAGGAAATGCATACGCTGTTCACCCAGCCGGACGCCCTGGACGCGGCCAAAGTGCCGCTGCCTGGCAGGATCGTTGATTTGCATCCCCAGAAGGAACAGCTGGCGCTGGTGGTGGAGGACGAAGGGGCAAACCGCCGGGTGGCCATCGTCACCCAGGATGAAAACCGGGATTACCATGTGCGCCTTTCATCCGTGCTGCCGGAAGGCACGAGCCTGGACGATTTTCACGCCAGGGAAAACGAGATTTATCTGCAATTTCAGCATCAGCAGTGGATGGCCGGATATGTGAAGCAGGCGGACGGCGCCTGGCGGCTTTCCTGGGTCATGGGGGATTTGAATTACACAGTTGCCTGGTATGGCGTCCAGTGGGACGAGCAGCGTTTGATCGGCGCCGTGCCGGGGTCCGACCTGTTCACCGCCGATTTCAGCGTCCTTCCCCGCACGGAAGAAGCGCTGAAAAAGGCGCTGGACTCTACCGGATGGGCGGCGGTGAGCAATCCCAACCCCAAGGACAGGCTGCACCTGCGCGTAAAGCCCGACAAAAACGCCGATTCCCTGGGCAAATTTTATAACGGCACGCCGATGCGCGTGCTGGAAACAAAGGGCGATTGGTGCCGCGTCGCCATTGGATCAGACGGCCTGGAGGGCTGGATGATGAAACAATACCTGGCCTTTTCACAAACCGCCAGCGCTGTGATACCCGCCTTCCCCGACCTTTTTCTGCGGGAAGAATATGAAGATCAAGACGTGACCGCCTGGGCGGACAGCGCGAAGAAAACGCCCAGGACGATCCCGCGCGGCGAAGGATGGGAAATCATGGGCGTCATGAACGATATGTATATCCTGGTCAGCCGAACCAGCGGCAGCGTGGTATACGCGCCCATGGACTGGTTCTGGGAAGGAAACGGGTGACTGAGTCGCTCTGAATAATGCAAGGAGGATTCATGATTATGCTGAAGAAGAGAGCAATTCTGTTGATCTTGGCGCTTTTCATACTTTGTGGAGGAATCAATGTCGGCCTTGCGGAGATTCTTCCGCCTTACGGTCAGGGACAGATCGGCCTGCAGGCTGTAGTGCTGTGTGAAAGCCTGACTGTGCGCCAGGACCGAAGCGCCGACTCCAAAGCGGTAAAAACACTGCTGTACGGGGATACGTTGATTGTGCAGGATCAATGGGATGGCTGAGCTAATTGCTTCCTTTCGGACTCTGTTGATGCGGGCCCTTCGGGTTGGGTAAACTCCGACTATATCATCATTGATCCATCCTGGTACCGGACGGATGAGGCAACGCCGGTATATGCCTGGAATGACACGATGGCTCCGAAAGTTGCTCTGCTGAGTAAAGGCACCAAGTTACCTATTTTGAAAGATGATGGTGACTGGCTCGTTGTCAGTCTTCGGGGGGCAGCGGGATGGATATATAAAAACGCCGCTGACCGTATGGCTAAAGGAACGATAGAAAAGATTCGTTCCATTTCCAATGTAGACAAAGTTGAATTGTCAACGCCTAAGGATACCTATACACTATCAGATGAAACGGGCATCAAATGGATCGAGGAAAACTTCTCCATTGCCCAGCCGATCATGAGCGCTGGCTGTCCTTTTGACGCAACCCTGACGCTGATCTGCAAAGACGGAAGTACAATGACCCTCTATGTGGCTACGGACAGCTGCCACACCTTCCGCACAGAGGATGGGAGCTATTTTGCCTATGGCAATGGGGATGAGGCGCTCAGACTGTACGGCAACACGTCCAATATAGGCGAAAAGTTCTGGCAACTTTTCGGAATTACGAACAACTATGAGGGGATCTATGGCTCTTGATCACTTTCTGCAGAAGACAAATAATTATGCCCTGATCATGATTGTAGCTGGAGCTATCGCTTGAACTTAAATTGAGCGTAGAACAACATCTGAAAAAGCTGGAAGGCAATTGATTGGCTTTTGCTTATTAGGCGAGCGATATCCTAACGAAAACAATGCCATAAAAGCGCTGGAAAGGGGCTGGAAATAAGCACTTCCCAGCGTTTTCTTCTAATCTGGAGACGTTCTCTGAAGGAAAAATGCAAATACATTTGCAAATGCCTGCCGCC
>JAFXMP010000117.1 GCA_017530275.1 Clostridia bacterium
AACCCGCTTTGGCCTGTTCCATGGCGAAGCGCACTTTGGGGCTGTCCTGGGGGCTTCTGCCCACGAAAAGAATGTTGGCGTTGGGGTGCGCCTGACGGATCACGTCTCCCACGAACATACCCGTCGTGCCCAGGCCGAAAATCACCGTGCGCTCAAAGATTTCGTCCGCCGCGTATTTCCGTGCGGTTTCCAGATCGCACCCCCGGCGGCGGGCCGTCTGGCGGAACCAGTGGGCGCTTCCCAAATCCTCCATGCGCTCCAACTGGAACAGCATGCAGGCGAATGGGTCCGGGAACACCATTTTCTTGGCGAAGGACAGGGCCAGCTTCCCGTCCCGCACGTATCCGTCGGGGATTTTCAAAAGCATGTCGGGATTGACGAAGATGCTGTCGCAGAACAGGCCGTCCGCCTGGTCGCAGCCATATTCAAAGTAGGTTTCGTCCTCGGTGTAGCGGGTGGGGTCCACACTGTCCCCGCCCCGGATGAGCACAATGGCGAAGCGGTTCTGCTCCGGCACCCACACCACGCCCTCGTGGCCGTTGATGAGCCGCTTTTGCCCTGCCGGGAATTTGGGCGTCAGTTCTCCCCGGCTGCCCATTTTCATCAGTTCATAATCTGTGCCGCAGAAACCGACCATCACGGGATGCGCCAAAATTCCTTCCTTCAAAGGCTCTCCCCGCAGCCGCTGCCGGGGCGGATTGATCAATTCCACCTCGCCGTAAACCAGTGGACGCCGGGGATCGTTTTGAAAATAGGTGCCGTATGCCTTCATTACTTTTCTCTCCTGTTCCGCTTCGCTCTTTTTTGCTGCCGCCCGCAGGCAAGAACTGATCAAATTATAACACAGCCTGGAATTCCTGTGAAGGGCGGAAAACAATTTACATAAAGTACATTTTTCAGTGATTGACAAAGAAGCGTCATTTGTAATAAGATGAAGCGGTAAAAAGCTGCTGTTACCGCCGCACAGCCCTTGCTGCCGACCGATGATGCAGCCGGAAGGGAAGAGAAGCCCATGATGAAAAAATATCTGCTGCTGTGCCTCGTTTGCTGTCTGTTGCAGCTTCCGACTCTGGCGGAAAATACGCCTGAAACGCAGAACACAGCCGTGAGCGCGCGGGACGCATTCATCGACGGCATGATCGAAACGGGACGCCAGCTTTACGTGAAGGCCAACGGGAAGCTGCAGCGGGCCCACTATGCGGGCGATATCTATATCTGCAAAAACTTTACCGTGTACGTTTTCCGGGAAAACTGTGATCGTTTCTGCATAGCCGAATTTCCAACCGTTTCACTCACGATACCCGACAATCTGCCCTCCAAGGAATGCAAACCTTATTCCTACGGCTACTGCTGGGAGGACGTGTCGGCGGAAGAAGGAAATCCCTTTTATGTGGCAGCCCAATTCCTGTATGATCCCAAGCTTTCCAAAGCGGAAAACAAGGAACTGGCGCTGGAATTCATGCGGCAGGTGCGTCGGGGCGACTATTTTCAGATGACCGCCGACTACTACTATGGCATGGGGGCTCACAGCGCCGTCATGATCGCGGATTATGACCCGGACAGCAACACCGTTCGCTGGATGGACAGCAACATGGCCGGTGAAAAAAGAAACGGCATCCGCTACGGCAAGGTGCAGTTTGATGCGGTAAAGGACATCGGCTGGTGGGCCGACGCTTTCTGTAAAAAAACACGGGGCGCTACCCTGTACCGGCTGCGCGACGATATCATCTATTCCGAGCAGGCCGCCGGAAAATAAAAAGATATACAAAAACGGATCATCGTGCTATAATATCATAAACTTCCGGTAAAGCTTGACATATCTATTACACGGGGAGGCTCAAGGGCATGGACAATCGGCTCATCGTTCAATTACAGCAGGTGCTGAACCGGCTGCGAACGCCTATATCGTTGCTGGATACGGAAGGAAATTGCCTGATCCCCAACGAGGATATCCGCTTCTCCCTGCCGCCGCTGAATCAGCCCGGCGTTCCCATCGCACAGGACGGACGGCTGTATCAGATTTGCGTATCCGCACCTAATTGGGTGCTGATGACGACCATTACCGAAGCGGATGCCGCGCGTGACGCCTTTTTGCTTGTCGATGCAATGATTGGCGCGGTCATCGCGGCAAACGAAGCGGGGAACGATCTCAATAACGCTTATCAGCGGATCCTGCAAAATGAGCTTTCCCTTGCAGAACTGGACGCAGTGGTGGACGAGCACGGCATTTCGGCTTCCATGCCACGCTGTGTGCTGTTGCTGCATATGGTGCAGGTACAGCAGCGCAGCGCTTACGAGATTCTGGAAGAATTCCTGCCCCGCAGCGGCAGCGATGTGCTGGTTGCCATGGATAAGCATACCGCCGCTTTCATTAAAGATGTGACCGGCGTGGAGGATGAAGACGAACTTCGCCAGTTCGCCTGCGCGGTGCAGGAAACGCTGATGGGCGAAATCGCGCTGCCCGTTACGGTGGGCATCGGGGAAATCGCCAAAAATATCGGCGAACTGCACGCCTCCTACCGGCAGGCCCGGCGCGCCATCGAAATAGGCCGCGCCTACGCCTCCGAACGCACCATTCACGTGTACCGTTCCATGATGCTGGAAAGGTTTCTGTCTGATCTTTCCCCCGAAATGGCGGAGCATTATCACGGCTTGCTGTTCAACCGTTCCACTGCGCGGCTGTTCGGGGAAGAAATGCTGTATACCATCGAAATGTTTTTTAAAAAGGACCTGAACCTGTCCGATACCGCAAGGCAATTATACATTCACCGAAACACCCTTGTTTACCGTCTGGATAAGGTGCAGCGGCAGGTGGGACTGGACCTGAGGAAATTCGAGGACGCCGTCACATTCAAAATGCTGCTTGAGATGCGGAAATGTGGAAACAATAAATCGAAAGCAAAAAAAGGGCGCTGATCGCGCCGGCAAGGAGAACCTATGAAGAAAAAGACTGTTGTACTGTTCGCTCTGATCGCAGTCCTGTCCAGTTTCGCATTCCTCTCTGGCCAGGCCGCCGGCTCAATGAGCAACATCGGAAAGAAAGAGCAGACCGTCACCATCAGCCAGGAGGAATACGATCGTCTAAGCCGCTATGCCGAAATGGACGTCATTTTGCAGTACATTGAGGAATGGTATTATCAGGAGCCTGATGTTGACGCGCTGATCGAAAACGCCACCCGGGGCCTGCTGTACGGCCTGGAGGACCCTTACACCTTCTATTACAACGAAGCCGAATGGTCCCAAATGTGGGAGGATGACGAAGGCGAGTACGCCGGTATCGGCATTGAAATGCTGGGGAGCTATCAGGATTACTCGGTCACGATTACCCGCGTATTCCTGGATACGCCCGCTGAAAGAGCCGGCGTGAAAAAGGGCGACAGGCTTGTGCGGGTAGAAGACGTGGAAGTAGATGTGTATTCCATGCAGAACGCAGTGAGTATCATGCGCGGCAAGGTGGATGAAGTAGTGGAAATCGAAGTGCTGCGCGGCAGCGAATACATTACATTCCAGATACCCCGGGCCGTGATTCACGTAAATCGCGTGGAATACACCATGCTGGAAGATCAGGTAGGCTATATCGTCCTCTATCAGTTTGCCGGTGAAAGCGAAAAGGAATTTTCCGACGCCATGAATGAACTGAAAGCCCAGGGCGCGCAGGCCCTGATCGTGGACCTGCGTGACAACGGCGGCGGTTGGGTGGACGCTGCCAGCCAGATCGCCGATTTGTTCCTGGACGACGGGCTGCTGGTTTACAGCCAGGACCGCTACGGCACAAGGGAAAATATAGCCATGACCGCCGGGATGGACGATATCCCCCTGGTGATCCTGGTCAACGGCAATTCCGCTTCTTCCTCCGAAATCCTTTCCGGCGGATTGCGGGATCGTGGACGCGCCACCCTGGTGGGCACGCAGACCTTCGGCAAAGGCATCATCCAGGTGGTGATCCCTTTGGATGATGAAAAAAACGGCTTCCAGATGACGTATGCCCAGTATTACCTGCCTTCTGGAAAGGAAGTGCATAAGGTGGGGATCACCCCGGATATCATCTGCGAAATGCCGGAGGAATTGGTGAACGAAAACTTCCTTTTGGGCGATATGAACGATCCTCAGCTGAAAACGGCCTGGGAAACGGCCAAGGGCATGATTCCGGAGTAAAACCATTGAAAAACAAGCCGCGGAGGAAGCGCTTCTCCGCGGTTTTCTTTTTCCGGCAAGTTTTCCCGGCGTATGGATTTATGGCGCTTCCTGTTGTATAATGTCGATGGAAAGGGGGAAATGGAGAAATGAAAAAAAGCGTGCTTCTGCTGACGGCGCTCTTGATGCTTTTCTGCTGTTCCCCCGCCTTTTGCGCGGAAAGTGAAATCTTGCCCTATGATGAACAGCCGAAGCTTCGCGCCCTTTTGATCGGATGCGACCATTTTTTGACCCAGGAAGATACCTGGCCGGCGGCGGAGCATAATGTCCATCTCCTTGCGGATACGCTGAGCAACGACCGGCGCCGTTATGCCCTGATTCGTTCCTACTCCAGCGTCATTGCCTCCGTGGACGCCTTTGAGGAAGCCGTGCTGAACGCCTTCCGCAGCGCCAAAGACGGGGATATTTCCCTGCTTTATATCAGCACCCACGGCATCTACAGCGAAGAGGAATCCGGCCTGATCTTAAGCGACGGCCAGGAAGAAGCGCTGCTCACCGCCCCAAGGCTCGAAAGCATCCTGTCCCAGCTGCCCGGTGTGAAGATGGTCATTTTGGACGCCTGCAATTCCGGCGCTATGATCGGCAAAGGCCTTTCCGAAGGATCAGACGGCGCTTATCTTTCCGGACCCGCATACAAGGTGCTTTGCAGCGCCGGAGGCAGCGAAGCCAGCTGGTATTTCCAGTCCGGCTCCAGCGCGGAAGCCGCCGGAGCCAGCTACTTCGCGTCCGTCCTGTCCAGCGGTTTAGGGGCGCAGGGCGATTTCGCCGCCGATCAGAACGCCGACGGCCAAATCACCCTGCGGGAAGCTTATGACTATCTGCTGGATAATTACGCCGCCTCCACCACCCAGGCTTATCCGCAGAACGACGGGGCCTTTGTTCTATTTTCCTATGATCCCGACGCGCCGCGCAGCGTCAAAAAAGCCGTCACCGACCTTTCTTTTGATGAAACGCTGCTCACTGCCGGGGAAACGGAGGTTTCCTTCGCGTTTACCGTACAGCGGCAGGTGGAGCTGTATTACCAAATCATTTACCATCGGGATGGCGCGTGGCAGTTTGACCAGGCTCAGCACTTTCTGGACGGTGAACAGACGGACGGCACTGTTCTGCCCGGCAGGAAGACCCGTGTCCTGACGCTGGAAACGGCGGCGGACGCCTCGGGCTACGCCATCGTACAGCTGATCACTCTGGAGAACGGTGTGCCCGTTTTTCAGGGCGCGCGGCTGCTGTGTGTGCAGCCCGCATCCGGTGAAGCCGTTCTACGCGTTTCCGCGCCGCCCGCATTCGTACCGGACGCCTGGCAGGAATTGCCCATCCTGGTTCAGCACGATGTGCCCTGCGGCCTGACGGTCAATATCCTGAATGAGGAAGGCCGCACAGTATGCCGCCTGGCGTATGAAACGCCCTCCCGTCCCCAGCAGCTTTCCCCCGCCGGGTCCACCTTTTACTGGGACGGCTGCCTCGCAGACGGCATCCCCGCTCCCACTGGGCTGTATACCGTCCAGGTCAGAGTGCGTATAGGGGAAAACGTATTCACCGCCCAAAGTGAACCGGTGGCGCTGCTTTCCCTGAATACAGCCCCGCTGTCGCTTATTCAAACCAGCCCATAGCGATTTTCACCATCAGGATGCGGATCACGCTTTCTTCGATCCGTTCCATGGTGAGTTCCCCGGTATTCAGCGCCTGTTTTACCGCCCGGTAGGCGGCGCCCAGATCGGGGGGCAGCAGCAGGATATCCGCCCCGGCTTTCAGCGCCGCTACGGATTCCTGCCCTTTTTTATAAGTTGATGTGATCGCGGTCATTCGCAGGGAATCGGTCACTACCACCCCCTGAAATCCCATTTCTCCCCGCAGAATGCCCTTGATCGCGCGGGAAGAGGTGGACGC
>JAFXMP010000118.1 GCA_017530275.1 Clostridia bacterium
GGCAATGCGGCTGCTGATATACGCGCCACGGTCGCCCAGGGAAATCAAATGCATGTTTTCGTCCGCAAAACGCACCCGGTCATGGGTGATGCTGTAAATTTCCAAACCGAAACCCCGGTCGCCGATCTGGACGGAGCGCTGCGCCGCCCAATCCCCCTCATATTGTTCCGCAAGGCTTACGGCATCTTCATATTTCACGTTTTCCGCGTCCAGATTGATCTTCACCGCGTAATTGTTCGCCTGATCGAAAAACACGTCCACAAAGGCGTTGGCGGTGTCCTGCATGCCCAGGCCGCCCACCAGCAGCACCATGCAGCCGATGATGCCCAGCAGCGTCATGCAGGTGCGGGACTTGTGGCGCAGGCAGTCGCGCAGGTTCCATTTGGTGCCGAAGGACAATTCCTTGAACTGTTTGGTTTCTTCGAGAAAGAGATGCTTCATCCGCTTGGGCGTGTAGGGCCTGAGCGCATCGGCAGCCGTGCCCTCCAGCATTTTTTTGACCGACAGGAAGCCGATCACCGTGAGGAATACATTGATGAGGATCAGCACCAGCCAGCAGAACCAGGGAACGTACAATTTCCAGGACGGCATGTCGATATAGGTGCCCATGGCCCCGTCCGGGTTCATGATATACCAGCCCAGCAGATACCCGATCCCCACGCCCAGGACGCTGCCCATCAGGCCAATGATCAGCGCACAGGCGGAATAATGGCGTAGAATCCTTTTGTCCCGGAAGCCCAGGGCTTTCAGGGTCCCGATCTGCGTTTTTTCGCTGGCGGTGATGCGGTGCATGGTGGTCACCATGGTGAGGATGGCAATGACCAGGAAGAGCACCGGCAGGATGGAGCCCATGGTCTTTCCTTCTTCCACTTCGCCCTGTGCTTTGGCCCAGGAGATGGTTTCCGCCTTGGACAGCACCAGCAGCGTTTTGCCCAGCGCCCGGTCCGCCGCGGCGACAAAGTTCTCTTTGGAAAGAGAGGATTTCACGTTGATCTGATAATAGAAGGAATTGCCCATTATCATCCGGAACACCAGGGGGATTGCGTTTTCCAGCATGACCGGCGAAATATAAGCAAAGCCGTAGGAGGTGTAATCCGGCATCATCTGGGTTTCGTCCGGGAGGCAAATCAAGTACTCGCTGGCCTTGACCAGCCCCCTGACGGTTCCCTTGACCGCCACGGTCTTGTAGGTCAGGGTGAGTTCGTCGCCCAGCTTGACGCCGTTGGCCTTCGCATAGGAATCCGAAAGCCAGATGCCGTTCGGATCGTCCGGCGCGTATGCTTCGCCATCCGTGACCAGCACGCCGGAAACCGCCGTGTTTTCGCAAACCGTCAGCGCGAGCACGTCGGTATCATCCTTCACCGTGGTATTGACGGACAGGAAGCGCGTGGCGTCCTCGACTCCGTCCATGTCCAGGATCGCGGCAATATCCTTCTCGGTAAAGCCCTTCTCGTTATAAATGCGGTAATCCGCAAATCCGGTGGCCGTATAGATTTCCGTCAAGTTTTTCTCCAGACTGTACCATTCGATGTTGAACCCCAGGAATACGCCCACGCCCAAGGCGATCATGATGACCATGGAAATGAACTGCGCCTTGTAGTGCCATAAGGTGCGCAGCAGCTTTTTCAGCAGCATCACCAATCCACCTCTTCCACCGCCAGGGGATTTTCCTGGCTTTCGCAGGATCGGATCTTGCCGTTTTTCACCCGCACCACCACGTCCGCCATTTTGGCGATATTCTGGTTATGGGTCACGATAATGATGGTCTTTCCCATGTCCCGGGCCATGGACAAAAGCAATTTCAGCACCATCACGCCGGTTTCGGAATCCAGCGCGCCGGTTGGCTCGTCGCACAAAAGGATCTTGGGGTTTTTCGCCAGCGCCCGGGCGATGGACACCCGCTGCTGCTCGCCGCCGGACAATTCGGAGGGGAAATTGTGCTTGTGATCCAGTAGCCCCACGGCATTCAGCATATCGTGACTGCTCAGGGGGGCCGGGGCGATTTCCTTCACAAGCGCCACGTTTTCGATCACCGTCAGGGTGGGGATCAGGTTGTAGCTCTGAAACACAAAGCCTACCGTCGCGGCGCGGTAATCCGCCAGCTCATTGGCGGTCAGGGTGGAGATGTCTTTCCCGTTCACGACGATGGTGCCCTCCGTGGGGCTGTCCAGCCCGCCCAGCAGGTTCAGCAGCGTGCTTTTCCCCGCGCCGCTGGGGCCTAAGATCACGATGAATTTCCCTTCCTCCAGCTTAAGATTCACATGATCCAACGCTTTCTGTTCATGCTCCCCGTTCCGGTATATTCTGGATACGTCCTTGAACTCCACAACAGCCATCGTTCTCTCTCCTTCTTGGTTAGATATTTCTAACCGCGGTCAATCATAGCACAGCCCTTGTTTCCTGTCAATAGGCAGGATTTGCCCTCCGCTCATCTTAAATGCCTGATCGGCGTAAGCGAGCGCCTCTTTTTCATGGGTCACCAGCAGCACGGCTTTGCCCGCATGGGCGGCGGCGCGAAAGGCGGAAAGAACCAGGGCCGTGTTTTCATCATCCAAATCACCGGTAGGCTCGTCCGCCAGCAGGATATCGCTCCCCTGGATCATGGCGCGGGCAATGGCCATTCGGCGAAGCTCGCCGCCGGACAGCTCCGCGGGCCGGGCGTCGGCCAAATGCGCGATGCCGAGATGATTCATCCATTGCCGGGCTGATTCAGCGGGGAGCGGTTTTCCGTACAGCTTCGCGGGGAGCAGAATGTTTTCCATGACCGTCAGGGTGTCGATGGCGCTTCGGCCCTGGGGGATCACGCCGATTTTTTCGCTCCGCAGGCGGGAAAGGGCTTTGTCGTCCAGACTGTACAGGTCGGTTTCATCGATCCATACCCTTCCTTCCGTTGGGGCCAGCAGCCCGGCGAGCATATGCAGCAGCGTGGTTTTCCCGCTTCCGCTGCGCCC
Source organism: Clostridia bacterium (assembly GCA_017530275.1). The sequence goes on from JAFXMP010000118.1 coordinate 2,952, forward strand.
CATGAGCAAGGTCACCTCGCCGCCCCTGATTTCCAGGCTCAAGGGACTGACGGCATAGAAATAATTGGCGCTGCCCGTTTTGCGGAAATACCGTTTGGAGATGTTTTCAGCTTTGATGGTCATTTCAGTTTCCCTCCCGCAGGGCAGATCCGGGATCGA
>JAFXMP010000119.1 GCA_017530275.1 Clostridia bacterium
AGCATACCGAGATTTTACTTCCAGGGTTGAAACCCTCATTGCGCGCGGCCTTTCCAAGCCCGAACGAGTGCGAGAAATCATCCGCCTGACAACGGGGCGAATTACAAAGGCACAGATTATGCAGCAATGCCCGGATATCAGCCAGGTGACGGTGGAGCGGGCCTTGCGGGACATGCTGGACAAGGGCGAAATTATCAAAATCAGCGGCGGACGCTATACATCCTATACCTGGAATTGGGAGGGAGAAAACAAATGATCACCGGCGAACTGAAAAGCAAAATCGACAGCTTATGGGAAATTTTCTGGACGGGCGGCCTGACCAATCCCCTGGACGTGATCGAGCAGATGACCTACCTCATGTTCATTCACGATCTGGACGCCGCGGACACCCTGCGGGCCAAGGAGTGCGCCATGCTGGGCCTGCCCTTTGAAAGCATCTTTGCCGAGGAAGTGCAGATCGGCACGCAAAAGGTGGATGGTACCCAGCTCAAATGGAGCATGTTCCACGATTTCCCGGCCCAGAAGATGTACAGCGTGATGCAGGAGTGGGTGTTTCCCTTCATCAAAAATCTGCACGGGGACAAGGAAAGCGCTTATTCCAAATACATGGGCGACGCCATTTTCAAGGTGCCCACGCCCCTGATGCTGGATAAAATCGTCACCGCCATGGACGGCATTTACGAGCAGATGGCGAAGCTCAGCGACACCGACGCCCGGGGCGACGTGTATGAATATCTGCTGTCCAAGCTGTCCACCGCCGGGGTGAACGGCCAGTTCCGCACGCCCCGCCACATCATCCGCATGATGGTGGACTTGATGCAGCCCAAGGCCGACGATTTGATCTGCGATCCCGCCTGTGGCACGTCCGGCTTTCTGGTGGCGGCCAGCGATTATTTGAAGGAAAACCGCAAGGCCGAGGTCTTTTTCAACCGGGACAATAAAGCCCATTACATGAACCGCATGTTCACCGGCTTTGACATGGACCGCACCATGCTGCGCATCGGGGCCATGAACATGATGACCCATGGGGTGGAGAACCCCTTCATCGAATACCGGGACAGCCTGTCCGATCAGAACCCGGACAGGGAAAAGTACTCCCTGATTTTAGCCAATCCCCCCTTCAAGGGCAGCCTGGACGCGGAAACGGTGAGCGCCGACCTGCTGAAAACCTGCAAAACCAAAAAGACGGAATTGCTGTTCCTGACTCTGTTCCTGAAAATGCTGAAAGTGGGCGGACGCTGCGCCTGCATCGTACCGGACGGGGTGCTGTTTGGCTCCTCCACCGCCCACAAGGCCATCCGCCGGGAAATCATTGAAAACAACCGGCTGGAGGCCGTCATTTCCATGCCCTCCGGCGTGTTCAAGCCCTACGCCGGGGTGAGCACCGCCGTGCTGATTTTCACCAAAACCGGTCATGGCGGCACGGACAGCGTGTGGTTTTACGATATGCGCGCCGACGGCTTCTCCCTGGACGATAAGCGCAGCCCCGTGCAGGACAACGATATTCCTGACATCGTGGCCCGGTTCCAAAACCTGTCCGTCGAGGAAGGCCGCGCCCGCACAGAGCAAAGTTTCCTGGTGCCCAAGGACGAAATCGTGCAGAACGATTATGACCTCAGCATTAACAAATACAAGCAGACGGAATATAAGCCCGTGGAATACCCGCCCACCAGCGAGATTTTGGCCGAGTTGAACGCCTTAGAACAGGAGATTCAACAGGGGTTGAAGGAATTGGAGGGGATGGTGTGATTTCAAGATTAGGCGATGTAGCAACCTATATCAATGGTTATCCTTTCAAGCCGGAAGATTGGTCTGATTCTGGCGTTCAGATTATTCGCATCCAGGATTTGACTGGAAATTCGTATCAAGCGAATCGCTATAATGGCATATATGACAAAAAGTATGAAGTCAATGTTGGCGATGTTCTCATTTCCTGGTCAGCAAGTCTGGGCGTATACATCTGGCAGAAGGGAACGGCTGTATTAAATCAACATATTTTTAAAGTGGTATTTGACAAAGTTGAAACAGATAAAAAATTTTTCGTTTATCAGGTTGAAGCCATTCTTGAAAAAGCAGCTTCATCTGCGCACGGCGCAACGATGAAGCACTTGACAAAGCCAGTATTTGACGCATTGCCCTTTTACTTGCCCGACATCAATAAGCAAAAAGAAATTGCAAACCGGTTGTGCAAAGTAAATAATTTGATTTCCCTGCGAAAAAAACAACTGCAAAAGCTGGATGATCTCGTCAAAGCCCGATTTGTCGAGATGTTTGGGGATCCAGTATCAAATCCGAAAAACTGGGCTGTCAGGCCGCTGCTTGATATGGGCGATTGCAAGAACGGCATGAATTTCCACTATGATGATTCCGGTGTTGATCTTCATTGTCTGGGCGTAGGTGATTTTCAGAATCATTCCATCATTACTGATACTTCTACACTCTCAATGGTATCGCTCAATGAACTCCCTTCCGATGAATATATGCTTCGTGATGATGATATTGTCTTTGTTCGCTCCAATGGTAATAAAGCATTGGTTGGAAGGTGTGTTGCTGTTTATCCTGGTGATGTACCTACGACATTCAGCGGGTTCTGTATTCGATACAGAAAGAGGGACGAGGAAGTTACAGTTCCATACTTATTACGCGTTTTGAAAGCTGATTCAATGAGAAGGAAAATGGCGGGACGAGGTGCAAACATCCAGAATCTAAATCAGCAAATACTCGGAACGCTAATAATTCCCGTTCCACCATTGGCGCTACAAGAGCAATTCGCTGTTTTCGTCTCGCAGGTCGACAAATCAAAATTGTCCATTCAGCAAAGTCTGGAAAAACTGGAAACCCTAAAACAATCCTTGATGCAACAGTACTTCGGATAAGGATATTTGATTAGAGGTGAAACATGGATATTATGAATGAAAAAGAAATGGCCGAACCCTTTGCGCTGTCGATGCTTCCTGGTGAAGCAAAGGATACGCTTATTGATTATGCAGAAATCGGCCTGGATGCAGTTGGCAGTTTGTTGGACGGCCCTGGCTATGATCTTCTGAAAGAATTTCCCATTTTGCGCACCATTGGAGCCGTAGGGAAAGTGGCGAAAAACATACGTGAAAGGCATCAGACGAAAAAACTGCTGGCATTTTTACAGGAAGTAAAAGAAGGAAACGCGGATCAAAAAGAAATAGAACGCCGCATTCAGGCGGCTCAAAAAGGAGAGAAATGGTTCATCCGGGAAGTGGAGGAGGTTTTCGTCTATTTGGATAGGCAAACGAGCGCCTACAAGTCCAAAATATTTGGAAGAATCTATATAGATTGTATGTCCGGAGTGATATCATATGATCAGCGCATCGAATACTATGACATATTGGATCAATTGTTTTTATGCGATATCGACCAATTAACAGAACTATTACTCTGGCAAATAAATCTCGACAAATCAAGTAATCTGTGCTATACTTATAAGCATGGAAATGATTAATCTATTGAAGGTATCCAGGGAAACCAGGAAGACCATCAAGGAGCAGGCCATACGCCTGCATAACAAGGG
>JAFXMP010000120.1 GCA_017530275.1 Clostridia bacterium
CGCTGATCGCCTATCTGTCCCGGGAAAGCAGCGAAAGCAACCGCAGCGTTGTGCAGTACGCCATCCTGCATATCCGCAACGCCGCCCCCGCCGAGCTGTCCATCCAGTCCATCGCCGACGCGCTGAGCATCAGCACCGGGCATTTGAGCCGGGTATTCCACCAGGAAACGGGCAAAAAGCTGGTGGATTACCTGCTGGAAGTGCGCATGGAGCACGCCGCCCGCCTGATCCGGGAAAACGAACTGACCAACGAGCAAATCTGCGAAACCATCGGCTACAGCCGTTTGCAGTATTTTTCCGCCAAGTTCAAGGAGTTTTACGGCGTTTCCCTGAACGAGTACCGCCGCAGATGCCACTCGGAGCAGGAAACGCGGGCGGATCAGGCGAAATGACCGGGAGGACAGATGTATGGAGAATCGTCTGCAATACCTTTCGCCGGGGGATTATGCTGTCTCCGGCATCTTTGGGGAGTACCTGAACTTTGCGCTGAACCGTCAGCTGCTCTCCCCTGAAACCTGGGCGGATTTCGTGCGCGTGTTCACCGAGGATTCCGATGACGCGGACAAGGGCTGGCGGTGCGAATACTGGGGCAAAATGATGCGCGGCGCGTGTCTGTGCTATCGGGCGGCGGGCAGCGAAAAGCTGTACACTCTGCTGCGGGATACGGTTAAAGACCTGCTGAAAACCCAGCGGCCCGACGGCCGCTTTTCCACCTATTCCACTGCCTGCCAGCTTTCGGGCTGGGACCTGTGGGGAAGAAAATACGTGATGACGGGCCTGCTGCACTTTCTGGACATCTGCAAAGAGGACGATCTGCGGGACGAAATCCTCTATGCCCTGAAACGGCACGCCGATGCGATCCTCGATCAGGTGGGACCGGGAAAAGCAAACATCACGGAAACCTCCGATTACTGGGGCGGCGTCAATTCCTGCTCCGTCCTGGAACCAACCGTAGCGCTGTACGAAAGGACCAAGGAAGAACGCTATCTGCGCTTCGCGGCATATATCCTTTCCACCGGCGGATGCCGGGATGGGAACCTGATCGAAATTGCCCTGGAAAACAAACTCCCGCCCTATCAGTACCCGGAAGTGAAGGCATATGAGACCATGTCCTTCTTTGAAGGGGTGCTGGCCTATTACCAGGTGACGGGAGAAGAAAAGTATCTCCGCGCCGTGCTGAACTTTGTTGACGCCGTGGCGGAAACGGATCTGACCGTCATCGGCTGCTGCGGCTGCACCCATGAGCTTTTCGATCATTCCACCGTCCGCCAGACGGAGCCGAACCAGAACATCATGCAGGAAACCTGCGTGTCCGTCACCTGGATGCGCCTGTGCGCAAGGCTGCTTTTGCTGACGGGAGACAGCCGGTACTATACGTTCATTGAGCGCACGGGCTATAACGCGCTCTACGGCGCGGTGAATCTTTACGGCCTGCCGCAGTATGAACGGAAGAACATGGACCCCTTGCCCGGATTGCCCTTTGACAGCTACAGCCCTCTGACGGACAGCCGCCGGGGCGTTGGGATCGGAGGGCTGAAGCGCTTTTCTTTCGGCGGGTTTTACGGTTGCTGCGCCTGTATCGCTTCGGCGGGCGTCGCCATGCTGCCGCTGACCGCCGTGATGCAGACGCGGTACGGCATTCTGATCAACGCTCTGTTTTCCGGCAAAGCAGCTTTCAGGACGGCGGAAGGAAAAAAAGTCCATCTGTCCGCCGAAACCGCCTATCCCAGGGAGGGATGGATGCGGCTCACCGTGACGCCGGAGGATGGGCCCACGGTATGCGCGTTTTCTCTGCGCGTGCCGGATGAAGTGCAGGATACAAAAATCACAGTCAACGGCCAGCCCATCGGCGCATCCATCCCGGAGCAGGGCTATATCCGCCTGTACCGTGAATTTGCCGCCGGGGATATCATTGAAATCCGCGGCGCCATCCCGCTGATCAGGGAAACGGTGGGCGGCAGCATTGCGTTCCGCTACGGTCCCATCGTGCTGGCACGGGACGAACAAAAGGAGCCTGACTTCAACTGTCAGGCCCCTCAAGTGGGTGATAATCTATCTTATCGTATACTCCCAGCCAAGCAGGGCGAAATGATCCGCCTGCTGCTGGAACAGAAGCACGGCTTACCGCCCCTGCTGCTGACGGATTACGCCTCCTGCGGCAAACGCTGGAACCAGCCCAAATGCAGGGTCACAGTATGGATGCGGAAAGATGGCGTCAGCAGTAATAGCTGATTTCGCCAAAATGGTCTTTCCACGCCTGCGTGAACTCCGCACTGTTTGCTTCCACCACGCGAAGCATCCTGCTGAGGATCCTCTCCGGTATCCGGGAATTGTTGTTGCACAGGAGCGCTTTCCCGGAGCCGGTGATCCAAATTTTGGTAGCGTTCCCGGTTGCTTTTCCTTCCGCGATATGTACATGAACCGGTTCAAGGGGTTCAGATTCGTTTGACCAGAAATACAGGATGTAGGGGCCGATCCTAAGCAGTTGCGGCATTGAGCACGCCCCCATTCTGCGAAAACTCAATGATCAAATGCGCGTTGTTCCTGATCAGCTGTTTGAAATAGTTCATTTCCGCTTCCGTATAGCCATGCCTGTTTTCCCATCGGTATGCCGGCAGCCAGCACGTTGCGCTGTGAAAACCGTCTTTCTCATCCGGGGTTTCGATATAAACCTTTACCTGCCCGTCTTCCTTCATTTCGGAGTGGGTGATCTCTGTGTCGTCGTTCAGCGTCATGAATGGATACATCATGGGCCTTCCTCCTTTCCGCTTTCATTGTACCGCGCGGGACGGTTTCCGTCAATCGCCTTGCCGGGTATCATTCCCCCTGATCCACAGCAGCCGCGCCTGCCGCGGCCTTTCAAACCGCAGCGTGATCCCCTGCCCGCCCGGGATCAGTCTTTCGCCGGTATCCTCGTCCTGCAAAACAAACGCTTCGCTCTCCCCCGCGAAAGGCAGGGACAAAGAAACCGTTTTCTCCTTGCATTTTTCCTGCCGGAACGCCAGCAAAACGCCTGCGGAAGCGTCGGGATCAAAAAATGCGTAAGCGGTAAACCCGGTGGTTTCCGTTTCCGGGTGCCAGGGCGTGAGCACATAGAAATCCTTGAGCAGATAGGGGCTGACCCGCTTCCATTCGTTCAGGCCCCAGCGAAGCAGCGCAAAATCCTGATCCGGGTCCTGCACGAACTGGGAATCCACGTTCAGCACCGGGAGATAGGAAGCCCGCCACACATATGCATCCAACACGCCGGTCTGCGACAGCTGATCCGGCTTTTCTTTGTTGTTGGCCCCGCACATGGGTACCCAGCGGTTGAAGGCTGTGGTCATGGAAAGGCGCAGGGCGGCGGTGGTGCGGTCCGCGTCGCTGCGGAGCAGGGGCACCCCCCGCCGCAGGGATTCCAAATCGTTCCTGCCGCCCCCGCTGGCGCAAGAATCCACGAAAGCGCAGCCGCCATAGGATTTCGTACATGCAATGATTTCATCCCACATGCGGTAGTGGGCGTCGATGAACTTGCATTCGGTGATGCCGCGGCGGTTTTCTCCCTCTAAACTGTCCAGGTACAGCCACAGGGCGGCTTGGTCGCTGTTGTTGTCCTCCCGGTACATTTCCACCTTGTTTTCCCGCAGGACGCGCAGGATGCGGTCCACCGTCCAGCGGAAGCAGGCGGGATCGCCGATGTTGTTGGAAATGGGTTTGACGCCGGGCATGCGGATAGCCCATTTCGCGTCATACCCCCAGTTCTTTTCCAGGGATTCCGGGTCGGTGACCCGCTCTGGCTCGAACCACATGAGGGTTTTCATCCCGTGGGCCCGGGCAAAATCCGTTGATTCCAAGAAAGTTTTTCCCGGCCACTTGACGGGGTCCAGGGCCCAGGTTCCCACCGTGCCCCACCAGTCTTTTTGGGGGCTGGAACCGTCCGGCGCCGCGTACCAGCCCGCGTCGAACCACCGGAAATCCACCTTCACGTCCTCCGCCAGCATTTTTTCCAGGGAGGGCCGCCAGGTGTCCCAGCCCTCGGAAATGCTTC
>JAFXMP010000121.1 GCA_017530275.1 Clostridia bacterium
ACCTGTGTGGCGCGGAAGTACAAAATAATGAGAAGTAGCCAGCTGTACCCTTTTATCAGCGATCCATGCCGTTATTTGTCGAAAATGCTACTTTCTCTATTCACCCCCACCTCCGTCCCATCCCTAAACCTGAACACCATCTTATTCTCCCCAACTGTCACATAATCCAGCAGCCCGCACCATAGTTCGGGATTGAATTCTTCCACCCTCCCACCCAGTTTCCTCAGTAGCCGCATGTATTCTTCTATCTCACCCAGCCGGGCTTTCTTGTCTGCAATCTGCTTTTCTACCTGTATCTTTTGCGCTTTCGCCTGATCAAAACGGTCGCTCATGGCCTGGAACCTTTTCTGATATTCTTCTTGGTCAAGGGCAACGGTGCGTTTTCTCTGATCAGAGCCTGCATTTTTTCTGACAGCACCTGCATCTCTGTTTCCAGGGAAGCCAGCTCTATTTCAAGCGCGGTTGTGTCGAAAGCAGTACTTTTTGCGGATTCAAAGGCTGCAATGGCTTTCTTCCTCCCATTGAGCACCTCGTTCACGGCAGCCAGGAAAGCCGTTTTTATCTGTTCTTCCGTTAAGTGTGGCGTGGAGCATTTCTTGCCACTGTTCTTGCCCGTATCCCTATCATGCCTCTCGCAACAGTCCCCATCAACGTCCTTTCCGACATCCCATTTACTGAATTTATGGTTGCATTGCCAAATAACCCGCCGATACTTGTCATTGCTGTGCCAGACCTTGGAGCCAAACCATGAGCCGCATTCCGCGCAGCGAATCTTCCCGCTGAATATCCGCACCCCGCTGTAGGCGCCATTCCGGCGCTCAATCTCCCTTTGCACCTGTTCATGAACCGTAGGATCAATAATTGCGGTGTGATTGTTTTCCACGTAGTATTGGGAAATCTCACCCTCGTTGACCTTCTTTTTCTTTGTCAGATAATCCGTGGTGTAAGTTTTTTGCAGCAGCACGTCTCCCCGGTATTTTTCGTTCATCAAAATGTGCCGGACGGTGGTGCCGCCCCATACGTCTTTCCCTCCCGGCGATTTGATTCCTTCCGCAGTGAGCGCCTTGGCGATGCCGTAAGGCGTCATGCCCTGGAGGAACATGCTGTAAATGCGGCGGACGATCACGGCTTGTTCCTCATTCACTTCCAGCGTTCCGGTTTCACCTTTGTCGTACCCTAGAAAGTGGCCATACGGCACAGCGACCTTTCCGTCCGCCATCCGTTTCCTGTGCCCCCAGGTCACGTTCAGGGAAATGGATCGGCTTTCTTCCTGGCTGAGGCTGGACATGATGCTGATCAGCAATTCTCCCTTGCTGTCGAAAGTCCAGATATTCTCCTTCTCGAAGAAAACCTCAGTGCCATGCTCCTTCAGCGCCCGAATGTTGGAAAGGCTGTCCACGGTGTTCCGGGCGAAGCGGCTCACGCTCTTGGTCACGATCAGGTCGATGCGTCCGGCCAGCGCGTCGGCGATCATCTGCTGGAACCCTTTCCGTTTGGCGGTGGAGGTTCCGCTCACGCCGTCGTCGGTGTACACAGAAACGAACTCCCAGTCAGCCCGCGACTTGATGTAGTTGGTGTAGTAATCCACCTGCGCCTCATAAGAATTCTGCTGATCCTCGTTCCCCGTGCTGACGCGGGCGTACCCGGCCACCCTCCGCTTCTTTTGCGCCGACAGCGGAGCGGCGGTGTGCAGCGCCAGTGTCGCCGGTATCGTCCTTACGTTTTTTGCCATTGCTTTATCCTCCCATCGGTAAAATGGTATTCCAGGCTGCCGTCCGGCTGGACATTAATCCGTTCCACTCGGTTGCCAAAGGCCGTGTCGTCAAAATTCGCTGTTCCCATCATATCATAATCGGGAAGCCGCTGTGAAGGGAGAGAACCATGGTATACATTCTAATTGGCGCTTTAGGCGCCGTGGCCCTTATCGCCCTGTATGGTGCCGAGATTCACGAGAATAATCAACGTATTATGAGAGGGGAACCTCCAAAACTTCACCATGACATAACCGACTGGCCCGATCCTGTAGAGGTGATCGACAGGACGGGACGGCGCAAATGACATGCCCCGCCAAGATAGGAGGCCGATATCGAGGATCAGATTTCTTGGCAACAGATTTCTTGGCAACATATCTCTTGCCAACACTCAGGTTATCCCCTATAATAGAACCAAGGAGGTGTGCTTTATGACTTTTTACAGATGCGAACACTGCGGCAATATCATCGCGTACATCAATGATTCAGGCGTGCGTGCTCAATGCTGCGGCGAAGAAATGAAACCTCTCGTTCCGAATACCTCGGATGGCGCTGGCGAGAAGCATGTGCCAGTCATCGCACAGAACGGCCGGATCGTGACCGTTACGGTCGGCTCCGTGGAGCATCCCATGCTGGACGCTCATTACATCGAATGGATTCTCCTGGAGACGAAGGAAGGAAGACAGAGAAAAAACCTGCAGCCGGGGGACAAGCCCGTTGCTACCTTCGCCCTTACCGATGGGGACGCCGTGATTGCAGCTTACGAATACTGCAATCTGCACGGGCTGTGGAAATCTAACTGACAAACCTTCCGCGCAGAAAGAGACGCCGCCATGACAGCGGCGTCTCTTGAATTCCTTATTTACCCTTCTTTGTTGCCCCGCTGGTGGTGTCAACGTTCGTGGTTGTTTCACTCCCATCATTTTGCATTTTCGTCCGGCCTTTTCCGTTCTGCTGGCCGTTCTCATTCTGCATATCGGGGGTTTGTTTCGGCGATTTGTTCTGCCGATTAATCTGCCGGTCATTCATCTGGCTGTTCCTCATCGTGCAGGAAGCAAAAAGGCTACAAGGCGGATAGGATTTCAAATTCTTTTATCCAATCTTCTCCACAAAATCCGTCATGAAATCGGAAATGTGGATTTGCTGCGGACACACCTGCTCACAGCTTTGGCAGTGCAGGCAGGAAACTGGGCGCTTTTCCTCGGGAATCGCCATAAGGGCCATGGGAGCGATAAAGGCCATGCCGCCATCCTCCACGGTCAGTACGTGTTCATTGTACAGCGAGATCAGCCGGGGAATATCCAGCCCCTGTGGGCAATGGCTCACGCAGTAATGGCAGGCGGTGCAGGGGATGGATTTCCGCGCCATCATTTTCTCTGCGATCCCGGAAAGGGCTTCGCTTTCCGCTTCCGTCAGCGGCTTATCCTCCTCAAAAGTGTGGATGTTGGCTTGGAGTTGTTCCATGCTGGACATGCCGGAGAGGATCATAGTCACGCCGGGAACGCCCTTCAAAAAGCGGAACGCCCAAGCGGGGATTTTTTCATCCGGACGAAGGGCTTTCAGTGTTCCTTCGCTGGCCACGTCCAGCTTGGCCAGCTTGCCCCCGCGCAGGGGTTCCATCACCCAAATAGGGATGTTCCATTCGTTCAGCAGGGCCACCTTCTCTTTCCCGTGCTGGAACTCCCAATCCAGATAATTCAACTGAATCTGGCAAAACTCCATATGCTTCCCGTAAGCGTCCAGGAAGCGACGCAGCACGTCCATTTCTCCATGACAGGAAAAGCCCAGGTGACGGATGCGGCCGTTCTTTTTCTGCTCCAACAAATAATCCAGGATGCCGAACTTCGGGTCAAGATATTTGTTGATGTTCAACTCGCAGACGTTGTGGAACAGATAAAAGTCAAAGTATTCCATGCCTGTCTTTTTCAACTGTTCCTCAAAGATTTCCCGCACCTTCGGCATATTGGTCACATCATAGCCGGGAAACTTGGTTGCGAAGCAGAAGCTGTCCCGGGGATACCTGCGCAGCGCTTCGCCCATGACGATTTCGGAATTGCCGCCATGATAACCCCAGGCGGTGTCATAGTAATTAATGCCTTTCGCCATGGCTTCATCCACCATGCGGAAGGTTTCTTCCCGGTTGATCCTGTTGTCATCACCGCCCATGACCGGCAATCTCATGGCCCCGAATCCCAGGGCGGAGAGCTTCAAATCCTGAAAATTCCTCGTAATCATGATGCGCTCCTTCCGCTTATGCCTCAGCCCATGCTTTTAGTTCGGCTTGATCTACATTCGAGGAGAAACGTTTGCCAGGAAGGACTTTTGCGCTGCTTCCCACGATGCTCTGCATCCGCTTTGCGGTATCGCCCATGCTGCTGCCGCCGGATGTGGCAAAGGGAACGATGGTTTTCCCGCTAAAATCATAGGAGTCCAGGAAAGAATCAATGATGGATGGTTCACGATACCACCAGATAGGGAAGCCGATATAGACCACATCCGCATCAGCAATAGGAGCATTTTTATCCGCAAGCGCCGGGCGGGCGTTCAAATCCTGCATTTCGATAGAGGAACGGGACTTTTTATTCGTCCAATCCAAATCGGCACGGGTATAGGTTGTCTCAGGCTTGATCTCATACAGCTCCGCTCCAATAGCTTCGGCCAGACGCCTGGCGACCTTCGCGGTTACGCCGCTGGCGCTGAAATAGGTGACGAGTGCTTTGCTCATTACGTTTTCCTCCTATTCTTCTTCCGTCCAGATTTCTTTCGCCAGCCTGAATACCGACCAGCCCTTGGGCCAGCCGCAATACATGGTGGCATGGGTGATGATGGCCGCGATTTCCGCTTTGGTGACGCCGTTGTTTTTCGCGTTCGTCAGGTGATACTTGAGGGAGGCATCCGTGATCCCTGAGGCCATCAGGGAAACCACGGTGACGATGCACTTTGTCTTGATGTCGATAGCATCTTCGTTCCAGACCTCCCCGAACAGCACGTCGTCGTTGAGGTGCGCGAACATGGGAGCAAAGTCGCCCAGTTGGTCGCGGCCTGCTGTTTGCTTGATTTTTTCGCTCATGATGGTTCCCTCCCTTTATTCTTCAAGTGACAGAACGACCGTCACATCGCCTTCTCCCAGGATCGCTTTCAGCTCCGCCTGCGTCACATCGTTGATTTTTCCCAGCCTGGTGAAGTCCCAGCTGTTGTGATCGTAATAGATCACAAAGCGATGGCCCAGATACAGGATCAGATCGCCGGCCTCGGTGGAAATGTCCTCATCGTTGGCGGGCAGGGTGACAGGCAATTCGCCCACCTTTTCAAAATTCCCGTAGTCGTGCATGTCAATAGTCACGTCCCCCTGTCGGAGCAAATCCACAAGGGCTGCGGCGGAAGAATTGTCCGTAAGTGTGGAGGTGAGGGCCACATCCCCGATTTTGATGTACAGCAAATGACTTTCCTCCTTTACTGGCAGATCCATGGACAACGCCCAAGCCCGGATGCCTTCCGCCGTTTCCCGGTTGCTGATGCGTTTGGCGGGCAGCCAATTCACCGTATCGTCTGCCAGTGCGTGCAGGTTGGTATCGCTACTGCCCACGCCGCTGGAAGCGGACGTGCAGAAGGGAATGATCGTCTTGCCGGATACGTCCACGCTTTCCAGGAAGGTATAGATGATCTTCGGCGCTTGACCCCACCAGATGGGATAACCCAGCAGGATCGTGCTGTATTGCTCCAGGCTTTCCGGCAAAACTGCGATTCCCGGACGCGCGCCGCTGTCACGCTGTTCCACCGTGGCGCGGGTGCCGGTTTTGTTGTAGTTCAGGTCGTCCGCTGTATAGGGCTCTGTTGGTACGATCTCAAACACGTCTGCGCTCAAAGCATCGGCGGCTGTCAGCGCAGCCGCACGGATGGTATCGTCTGTGGAGAAATAGACCACTAGCACCGAGGCATTTTCATTCTCTTGAACCTGCGGCAGCGCATTCACGGAGAGCGTAGCTGACGATACGGCGTCTTCCGCCGCAGCAGTACACAGTGCTGTGAAGGCGGCCAGGATCAGAATACTGACAAACAATAGCAGCTTTTTCATAAGCGTCACTTCCTTACAGCCAGTCAGCCACCTTCTGTTTTGACTTCTTTGCTTGCGATCCCTTGATGGCGAGACCGTTCTTCTGAACATCCGCACCATCACAAAGTCTCTTTACATCAGAAACCATGCTTGCCAGCCCGGAGCCTTCATGGGTGCTGATGACCCGTACCGTCTTTCCGGAAAAATCCAAACCGGTCAGGGCCGTTTCCACTTCTGGCGCGTAGGTGCCCCAGTAGATGGGACTCATGACAAAAATCGTGTCATAAGCCGAAATGTCTGTCGGTTTCTCCTTGATCGGCGCATTCCCGATGCGCTGCTTTGCCTCCTTAATGCAGGTATCGTAGTCCTTCGCATAGGGCACGGCAGGTTCAACCTTGAACATATCCGCTCCGGTCAGCTCCTGCACAAACTCCGCCACAATCTCGGTATTGCCCTTATCGATATAACCGACAGCGTAGTTTTCATCCGCCCTGCTGAAATAGATGATCAAACTCCTGCTCATTTTCTGATAAACCTCCCGTCCGCTTCATTTTCTTCCAGGCTCGTAAACCGTTCCACCTTCATGTGCAGATCGTACTTTTCCCGAAGCGTCCGTATCGTTTCCATCATGGGAGAGGCGTGATGCGCATCGATGGCCTCCTGATTCTCCCAGGCATCGATGAGCAGCACCGTTTCAGGATCGTTCATGGGGAAAAAGTATTCATAGCGGATGTTGCCATTCTCCGCCCGGATGGCCGCGGCGGTTCCGCTGCTTTCCATCTCCTGGGCAAACAAACGCGCCTTGCCGTTCACGCCGGTATAGTACAGGTTGACGGTGATCATTCTTTTCAGCACTCCTCTTTTTCGTCTGTGTCCCATGTGAGGACACCTGTTCTGATGGCTTCATCATACCGGGAGATTTTGTAGTTCACCTTGTCCAGCGTTGCCTGATACTTGTTGAGCTGTCCAAGGATTTCTTCTCTCGCTTCCGCCAGTAAATCTCTCCGGGCCTGGAAGGTGCCGTCGCCTTCCTGGAACAGCCGCACATATTCGATCAGCATTTCCACGGGCAGCCCGGCATTCCGCATACAGATGGCATTTTCAACCCAGGCAATGTCCTGTTCGCTGTAATCCCGCTTCCCGCCTTTGGTTCTGCCAACTGTGGGGATCACGCCGACTTTCTCGTAGTATCGCAGCGTATCCGCCGTGATCCCGTATTTCTCACAGACTTCCTTGATCGTCATGACTCGTTCCCCTCGTTTCAGGTTCATATCAGGTGATAACAGTATTATAGATCATGGAGTTCACTCCAAGTCAAGAGGAAAGAAAAAGTTTTGCCTTTAACGCAAAACTTTTCATTCTTGACGCAATTACACTTTTATTGGTTCTTCCGGGATATGGTATCTTGAAAAATGAGAAAATTACTGATAACTCTCTCCGAACCCGCTTCCAATTTGCGCTTCCTGACGGTAAACTGTGTCTGCCGAAAGGAGGCACATTTTGTTATGGAACAGAGCATTCTTCTACAGATTTACAGAGGGGAGTATGCCCCATACAGATGAAAAGATCAGAATTCTTCCGGCTATGACAAGCTCATGGCGCTGCAGGAAGAAATACTGGCCGCCTTGCCCGAAGAAAAGCGGCCATTAATGGATTCTGTTCAGGACGAAATAAACACGCTTATGATGGATGAAGGTGAGTCAGCTTTCATCGAGGGCGTCTCCTTCGGCGTCCGGCTG
>JAFXMP010000122.1 GCA_017530275.1 Clostridia bacterium
ATCATTCTGGACGAAGCCACCGCTTCGGTGGACGTGGAAACGGAGCAGCAAATTCAGAAGGCCATCGCCGGGATTGCGGGAACGCGCACTATCATCGCCATCGCCCACCGCCTGTCCACCATTCGCAACGCGGATAAAATCCTGGTGATCGAAGAAGGCCGCGTCACCGAGGACGGCACTCACGAGGAGCTGGTGGCCCTGGGCGGCAGCTACGCCCGCATGAACCGCATCCAAAGCGCCGCTACCGGCGGCATCGCATAATCATTGATTAAGGAGGAAACGCCATGCGTTTGGGAGGTACAGTTTGCTTCAGTGATCCTGCAAAATGGGAGGACGCGCTCATCGCGTCCCGTTTCCGGGCCATCACAGCCCCTTTCAACTGTGATTCCCCACGGGAGGAAATCGACAGATACTGTGAAATCGCATCCCGGCACGATGTGAAGATCGCGGAAGTGGGCGTATGGCGGAATCCGTTTGACACGGTGAACGGACAAAAGAACCTGGAATATGCCAAGCGTCAGCTGGCGCTGGCGGATCAGCTTTCGATCCCCTGCTGCGTGAACATCGTTGGCACGGACAGTCCAGCGGGGTGGGACGCGGCGGACCCCAGCAATTTCAGGGAGGAAACGTATGAACGGATCGTCGGTTCCATCCGGGAGATCATCGACGATGTGAATCCGAAAACGGCCTATTACTGCATCGAGCCCATGCCCTGGATGATCCCGGACAGCCCGGAAGTGTATTTGAAGCTGATCCGTGACGTGAACCGGGAGCGTTTCGCGGCGCATATGGATTTTGTGAATATGATCAACTGCCCGCGGCGTTTCTTGGACGCGGACGGCTTCATCGAATCCTGTTTCGTCCAGCTGGCCCCGCTGATCAAAAGCACGCACCTCAAGGATTCCAGGATGCATCTGACGCGCCTGACCACCGTGCTGGAGGAATGCGCTCCCGGCGAAGGTGCGCTTGATTTCGGCATGGTCCTGTGGATCATTGATAAATATCTTCCCAAGGACGCTCCGGTGCTGTTAGAGCACATGTCTACATTCGAGGAGTATCAGAAAGCGTATCAATTCGTGGCCGGCGCGGCTGACAAAGCCGGTATACTGATTTAAGGAGGGAATAGCATGGCGGACCTGCCCGGAGATTCCATTCGCATTGCCAGGGAATACTTGGATTCCCTGCTGGTGGAAAGCCGCATCGTAGGTGCGGCGGCTCCCAGCACAAAGTTTGAATTCCTGGGAGAAATGTTTGAAACGCCTATCATGACGGCGGCCCTCAGCCATATCGGCCTTGTGGGCATGGCGAGAGGCGCAAAGGAGGCCGGAGCCGCCGTTTCCATCGGCATGGGCGGCAATGATGAATTGGGGAACGTACTGGCTACCGGAGCGAAGGTGATGAAGATCATCAAGCCTTACGCCGATCATGAGGAAATTTACAGCCGACTGCGCTTTGCGGAAGAAAACGGAGCCATGGCGGTGGGCATGGATGTGGAGCATGCCATTCATGCCGACAGCGCCGAACCGGACTGCATCCATGGCCTGAAAATGGCCCTGCCAACGCTGGATGAGCTGCGCTCCTTCATTCGGTTTACGAAGCTTCCCTTCTTTATCAAAGGCGCGCTGAGCGTGCAGGACGCGGAGCGCTGCGCCAGCCTTGGCTGCGCAGGGATCATCCTCAGCCATCATAACGGGCTGATGCGCTATGCTGTGCCGCCGGTCCGGCTTCTGCCCAAAATCCGTCAGGCGGTAGGCCGTCAGCTTTTGCTGATTGCCGACGGCGGTATGGAAAGCGGCTATGATGCTTTCAAAGCGCTGGCTTTGGGCGCCGACGCGGTCACGGTAGGCAGGCCGCTGATGGGTCCGCTGAAAGAAAAGGGGCCCGAGGGCGTGCGGGACGTGCTCTTGACCATGACAAAGCAATTGCAGTGCATGATGTACAGAACCGGTACGTGCGACCTTGGGCACATGGATTCTTCTGTAATCTGGGAGAAATGATCCGGTTATGGGTTGGTTTGGGGCCTGGCTTTTCATAATACCGCAGCGTATGGGCCGAAAGGCCCGTTTTTTTGCTCACGTCCTGGATTCGTGTACATCGAAAAATTTCCTCCCGGCATGATTGACTTAGAGTAACTTTAAGGATTAAAATGACACCATGAGCCAGAGAACTTGTCAATCGAGACAATCCGATATTCATTTGAAAGGGGACATCCTATTTTGAACCGTTTGCCAGAAATCCTCCGCATCATCCTGCCCGTGATGCTGATGCTGCTGATCGGGATGCTGTGCCGGAAAAAGCAGATCATCAACCGATCGGGCATCGACGCGCTGAAAACGGTGGCAGTGCAGATTGGGCTGCCCGCGGTGCTCCTGCACACTTTTGCCGCAGCGGAATACTCCCTGGCTACGCTCATCGTGCCGCTGATCATGTTTTTGCTGTGCGTGCTGGCATGGTTTCTTGGAAAAGCGCTGGGCCAAAGGCTGAACCTGCGCAATTCCTTCGTCCCCTTTCTGACCACCGGCTTTGAGGCGGGCATGCTGGGTTACGCGCTGTTTACCCTGCTGTACGGCAGTGAGCGTCTGGCCGATTTCGCCCGGATCGATCTGGGGCAGGTGCTGTTCGTTTTTACGCTCTATAAAGTGCTGCTGGGCATACAGGGAAAAGAAAAGCCTGATCCCCGGCAGATGTTCCGTGAAATGGCGTTATCTCCCATCATCCTGGCGATTTTAGCGGGGGTTTTGCTGGGCGTGACGGGAATCTATCAGGCGCTCATTCCCTCTGGCGCGGCAGGGGTGCTGGACGCCTGCACGGACTTCATTTCCGCCCCTGTGAGCGCGCTGATTCTGCTGGCGATCGGATATGATCTGGTGTTCCGGGATATTCCCTGGGGGGAGGCGATCAAGGCTGCCGGGCTGCGGCTGCTGATCATGGCGGTGCTCTGCGCGGGCACACTGCTGCTGTTCCATCTGCTCTGGCCCCAGGCCCAATGGGACAAGGCCGTGTGGCTCATGTTCCTGCTGCCCCCGCCCTTTGTGCTGCCCGTCTTTTCCGCTGATGAAACCCAGCGCGTGTATGTTTCATCCGTGCTGTCGCTTTCCACGCTGATCACTCTGCTGGGCTTCGTTTTCCTGGCGGTGATCGGCTGACGCTGCTTTTCCACAGCATTTTTTCATCAATACATCGTGAAAAAACGGCAATCACGCCGGAATGGGGGATAAAATATGAAGGAGAAACTGCGCAAACTGGTGGAGACTTCCCGCAACGCCCATGTGATCATGCCCTATGACGAACGGGAAACGACGGATTGCCGGTTGGAGAAAAAGCCGGTGCTGGAAACGTTTATGCTGGACGAATGCGAAAGCCTGGAGCATTGGCAGGCCGTTACCCCTTACGCGGAGGTAACACTTTCGGATGCGGAATCCTTTGACGGGACGCACAGCATCCTGTTCAAAGCGCCTACCAACCTGCCGGATTGGCTGCCGGGACGCGCTCCGGGCCGCATTTACTGCGAGCCCAAGGCCATGCGGGTGCTGGACCATGAGGACTTGACTTCTTACAACCGCCTGTCGGTGTGGATCAAGCCGGACGTGCCAGGCATGCGCTCTATCGTGGCCCGCCTGCAACTGCACAATCAGGGGACCCATCCCGTGCCGGACCGCTTTGAGCGGGAGGGCCACCACAACGTGAACCTGAAAAACGGCGAATGGAATCACATTACCTGTGAAATCGAGCAGATCGATCGGGACGACGCGGTGGGCATCGCCATCGAGTACGATATGTGCGGCCATGAATTTGACGCCGCGGATGAAATCAAATGGTATATCGACCGGCTGGAATTGCAGCGGGTGCAGTGCGAAATGTACGCGGGCTGGACGCCGGGGGAGGGCCGGATCGCTTTTTCAGGCAGCGGCTATTTGCCGCATGATGTGAAAGTGGCTGCCATGAACAGGGCCAGCGCGGGGAAAACCTTCCGGCTCATCGAAACGGACACGGGGCGGGTGGTTTGCGAAAAAGATGTGATTTTCAAAGAGGACTGCGCCATCCTGGACTTTTCCGAAATCACCCGGGAAGGCCGGTATTTGCTCCTGTGCGGGAACACCCTGTCCCGGGCCTTCGACATAGCCGGGGAGGTTTGGCAGCCTTCCGCATGGAAGGTGCTGAATTTCTATCTTTCCCAGCGCTGCGGCTTTGAGGTGCCCGGCAAGCATCACGCCTGCCACGCCGACGTGCTGCTCAAGCACAACGGACAGGCCATACCCGCCAACGGCGGCTGGCACGACGCCGCTGATCTGGCCCAGGGAATGGGCAATACCTGCAACGGCACCATCGGGCTTTTCCTGCTGGCGAAACGGCTCAAAGGCCGGGACGGGCTGGAAGGGCAGTTGTATGAACGGGTGCTGGAGGAAGCCCGGTGGGGATTGAGCTATGTGCTGAAAACCCGCTTTGTGGACGGCTACCGTTCCCAGTATTCCTCCCTGTCCATCTGGACGGACGGCGTGATCGGTACGGAGGACGATCTCACCAGCGAACCGGCCCCCGATCCCCATACCAATTTCGCCGCCGCCTGCGCCGAAGCGCTGGGGGCCCAAATACTCATGGAAAGCGATTCTGCCTATGCCGCTTATTGCCTGAAAACGGCAAAAGAGGATTTCCGTTTTGCGGAGGAAGCCTGGAAGAAGGAAGGAATGGAAAAAGACAGCGGGCACGCGCTGTTTTACCGCAGCGGAAACGAACCGGTGAAGCTTTTTGCCCTGGCGTGCGCCGCGGCGGCGCAGCTTTTTGAGGCCGGGGCGGAAGAGTACTTGGACGCTGCCGCCAATTATGCCCGGCAGCTGATGCAGTGCCAGCAGCGGGAAAAGCCGGATTGGGAGATCCCGCTTACGGGCTTTTTCTGGAAATCCCCGGAGCATACCATCCCCAGCCATCACGCCCATCATTCCTATGAACAGTTTTTGACCATGGGTATCGCGGCGCTTTTGCGGCTGGCTCCCGGCCACGCGGAAGCGGCGGAATGGAAAAAGACGCTGGAACTGTACAGCGGTTATGCCAAAACCATCGCACAGTTTACAGCGCCGTGGGATATGCTGCCCGAAGGCGTGTATCATGAAGACGAGGCAAAGCGCTATCCCCAGGAGACCAAGGGCAGCATCATCGCCTGCGACGACGAATGCCTAAAGGATTTTGTGGCCCAGGTTCGTGCGGGCGTTCCCCTGGGCAAGGGCTTCTATCTGCGCCGGTTCCCGGTGTGGTTCTCCTTCCGGGGCAACTGCAACGTGCTGCTTTCCCAGGCGGCGGCCCTGGCCCAAGCGGCCAACGCCATCGGAGACGGGGAAGCGCTGGCCCTGGCGCAGAGACAATTGCAGTGGGTGGTGGGCAAAAACCCCTTCGCTCAATCCCTGCTGTTCGGGGAAGGCTACGATTGGACCAACGAATACTGCGTGCAGCCGGGGCAAACTGTGGGCCAGCTGCCGGTGGGTATCCAGAGTTATTTCAATGAGGATATTCCCTATTGGCCTCAGGTGTGTACGGCTACCTATAAGGAAGTATGGATCGAACCCGCCAATAAATGGATGTGGACGCTTTCGCAGGTGCTGTAAAAGCGCTGTTCCGGCCCTATCGTTTTTTTGGCGGTTTCCATCCCGTCAAAGCCCGTTGGCCCTCCGGGGTCACGGGCTTGATCCATTTTCCACGGAACAGGTGGGTCTGCATCATGCCATAGCGAATCGGTTCGTCAACATAGCAGCAGGCAAACACCGCCAAGGTGGGCAGCTTCCATACCATGCCGGTCAGCCAGACGCAGGGGATCACCAAGCCCCACATAAATGCAATTTCCAGGATGGTGCCAAATGCGGCGTCGCCCGCGGCGCGGAAGGTGTCGTTCTGGGTCCAGTTGCCCATACGGATCACCGCCACCACGCCGAAGATCAGGATCATGCCGAAAGCCACGGTAAAACTGTCGCCGCTCATGCCCATCATGGTCAGGATAGGCGTATGCAGCGCCACAAGCATGACGCCCACAAGGGCGATGAAGCCCTGGCACATGTATACCAGCCGCCAGGCCCGGCGATAAGCCACGTCGATATTGCCCGCGCCTACTTCCTTGCCCACCAGGATGGAGGAAGCGTTGGCAAAGCCCGCGAAGAAGCCGATGATCAGGCCTTCCAGCGTGCGGAATACAGCCAGCGCGGCGATGGCTTCCTCCGGCTGACGGCCCAGCACCACGTTGATCACCATGTTGCCAGCGCCGATCAGGATCTCGTTCATCAGAATGGGAAAACACTTGCGAAAGTAGGACCCAAGCAGCATTTTCGTCCATCGGAAATGGCGGCGGAACGCCAGCAGGTAAGGATGGCCGTTTCGCTTTGCCAGCAGGACGACCAGCGCGATGCTGACGCCCTGAGCGATGACCGTCGCCAGCGCCGCGCCCCGTACCCCCATGGCGGGCGCGCCTAAATGACCAAAAATCAGCACCCAATTCAGAAAAACGTTTACACCCACTGCCGCGAAGGAGCCGTACAGCGGAATGGTCACCCGCTCCGTGCAGCGCAGCAGCGACGCCATGGCCATGGAGAGCACCGTCAGCGGGTAAGCCCAGGCCGCGATGCGCAGGTATTCCACGCCGATCCGCTGGATGGATTCTTTATCGGTGTAGAGCCGCATCACCGTTTCGGGAAAAAACTGGCCCAGGGCGAAAAAAATGAGAGCCACCGTCATCATGCAGGTGAGGGTGACGCCGTAAGAGCTGGTGACGCCGTCGTCGTCCCGCGCGCCCCAATACTGGGAAAAGAACACCATGCCGCCGCCCACAAAACCCCAATAACAGCTGAACATCAGGGAGGAAAACTGTGCGCACAGGCCCACAGCCCCTACTTCCGTTTTGCCCAGGGACGCAATCATCATGGTATCCACCATGGAGCCCGTGGTGGTGAGCAGGTTTTGCAGCGCTACCGGAACGGCGATCACCGCAATCTTGGCGACAAAATCCCGCCAGTCGAAATTTCGTGTTTCAGTCATATCTTCTTTCATAGCAGCTTATTGGATTGATGGAAAACATTCGCTAACGCTCGGCTCTTTTCCATTCGGAAACGTCGAGACTGCCGGCCGCCTCGTCATTATACCATAACGCTTGCCGTGCACGCATTCGCGGCCCGGCAAGACGGCCGACCGCGCTTCGCGCCGGTCGCCTCGTTATTATACCATGATGGTCGGCGTCTTTCCCTATCGGGAGCCGCCGACACGCGCTACGGCTTCGCCCGTGCGCTCATCATTATACCATAGCCGATATGATCGTTCAACAAAGAAAAACGTTCTTGCAATGCTTTCTTATGATATAAGACGAATACTCTTAAATCCAAACAACTTGTTTATGGACATACAGAACCAATTCCAGTATAATGGTATCGAGATTGCAAGGGATAAAGATTTGACCGCAAATGGCGGCTTAACCTCGGACCGCGGATATACCTGATATGAGGCGAGCTGGTTTAGGAAAAGCCGCTGGAAAAGATCCAGCGGTTAGCGGGCTTTTCCGTTAGAAGAGACAGGCCGGATGGACAAATCGGGAGGAGGAACAGGATGGATCGTTCTATTTTGGAATGGCTGCTGGAGGAAGAGACGCCGGAGGTGAGGCTCAGAACGCTGAAGGAATATGAGAAACTGCCGGAAAACGATGAAAAAGCCGTTGCATGCAAAAACGCGCTGCTGCAAAGCAAAACATACGAGCGCGGGCTGAAAAAACTCAGAACGGACAAGCCCTGGGCGAAGTATGACGCCATCCTGGGCTTTGCCGAATGGGGATTGACCCGGACCGATATCGGAAAGGACATCGACGGCGAGGTGTTTGGGCTGATCGAAAGCACAGGATTCAAAATGCTGTGCGGCGAACCGCTTTTGCTCAGAAACCTGGTCAAGCTGGGATACGGTCAGGAAGAAATCGTAAAAAATGAAATCGACGCCGTTCTCGGTTTGATCAAGGAGGACGGGGGCTTTGGCTGCATCAGCACCAACAAAAAAATCAATGATCCCAGGAAACCCCATAAGAGCTGCGCACGGCTGACGGTGGAATATCTTCTGCTGACGGCTGAATTGCATTTACAGGGATATAGGACGGCATGCGAAGGGGCGCTGACCCATTATTTCACCAAACGAAACATTTTTTACCGGACGGACGACATGAAAACGCCCATGGTGGACGTGATGCTGGGCACGTTCTATCCCCCTGACCCCATCAAGATCGGCGCGCATCAAATTGTTTACGCTCTGCGCGTATTGGGATGCGAGCCGGAGTCGGAAGCGATGCAGGCTGGGTACAGCGTGCTGAATCAGCACAGGCTGGAGAACGGCAGGTATATCCTGACAGCTTCTAAAAGCGTGCCTGCGTTCAAGGTTGGAAACGTCGGGGAAGAGAACAAGTGGATCACGCTTTACGCATATATGGCGCAAGAATAGAAAAACGCATGAACAGACTGATTTTGCTGGAAGGTCTTCCGGGAACGGGGAAAACGACAAATTCATACAAGCTTTTTGAACAGCTGGTCAGGAACGGGCGGGACGTCCGCTGGCTGCACGAGGTTTCGCAGCCGCATCCCACGCTGTTCTTTTCCGAGTCCTGTTTTACAAAAGAGGAATACCGCCTTTTCGCGGAAGAATACCCGCAAGCCGCCGGAATACTGGAAAGCATCGCAGAAGTCAGGGCGTCCACCGTGGGAATCGATTATCTGACCGCGTCGAGAAAGATACCCGGGCAGGAAGAAGCGGCCTGGTATCAGGCGCTTCTGCAATACGATGCCATGGATTTTCCGCTGGAACGCTATGAACCGGCGGCGCTTGAAAAATGGGAAGCCTTCGTGAACGCCGCATTGCAGAATGAAGAAATTTATATATTGGACAGCAGTATTTTCCAGTATCAGATTTTTACGTATCTGCTGAACGGGGCGGAATATCCGAGACTGGCTGGTTTTGTTCACGGCGTCATGAAGCTGCTCAAACCCCTGCGGCCCGCCCTGATTTATCTGTACCGGGAAAAAACGGAGGATTCCATCGCGTTTATGGAAAAGCAGCGCGGAATCAGGGACCTGGAATCCACCTGGGAGCGGGATAGAGAGAGGCCTTACTATCGAAACAAACAGCGGGACGTGACGGCATTTTTCGATTTTCTCAAGGATTATGCGGACTGCGCTTCCAGGCTTTTTGACGAATCGGAATGTGAGAAACTGAAAATTGAGATCACAGCGCAGGCGTGGGATATTTACGAGGCGGAAATGCTTCGCTTCCTGCACATAGCGCATCAGGACGCGCCCGCATACAAAGCCAAGAATGGGACGTATGTGCAGGCTGCGCTCGGCGTTTCTTTCTCCATCAAGGACGGTATCCTGACGGACCCGGAAGGGATGCGCCGGAGGCTTTCACCCAAATCACCCACGGAATTCTTTATCGAAGGCTTACCCGAGACCTTATGTTTTTGCGGCGATGATTCCGTGACGCTTTGCGGACAGCAGATCATTCCGCAATGGTCGGAAACGGGATGGGTCTATATAAGAAAAAAGGAGCAGAATGGAGAAGAACGATGAACGCGAGCTTGTTGGGACTGTTCAGCGGCTTCCCGACGCATCATTTTACCGATGAAATCGCCCAGGTGCTTCGGGAAAACCTGTTCCAGCGGGAAAACCTGGTTTTTATCAGCGCGTGGCCCGAGGATTACGTGCGGAATGACGATGACAGCGGCGGGATGCATGAGATGTTCGCGGAGCGCGGCATGGCCTTTGCCCGGCGCCAAGTGATCGACCGGCGAACAAGCGCCGCTGACGCGGTGCAGCTGGTGCGGGAAGCGGACTGTATCTTCCTGATGGGCGGAGATGCAACCATGCAGATGGCACTGATCCGCGATCTCGGGCTTGTTCCGGAGCTTCTATCCAGCCGCGCCGTGATCCTCGGCGTCAGCGCGGGTTCCATGAACATGGGGCGATCCGTCGCTGACGTTTGGGAGTCGAAGGCGCTGTATGAAGGGATCGGCTTGACAGGCATCACGGTGAAAGGGCATTATGCCGGGGACGCATGGTTTATTCCGGCATTGAAAGAATTCTCCATGGTTCGTCCAGTGATTGCCATGGAGGATGAGAGCGCCATCTTTATTAAAGCCGGCGCAGTTTGGAGCCTCGGAAAGATCCGCAGAATTGACAGGGGCGAAACCGCTACGCTCACAGACGATATGCTGAAAAACACACTGTGATATAAACTGCGTGGAGAATGAACAATGATAAAGCTTGAAAAAATGGATGATTTTTTCGCCGCCCGGATCGATGGCTATGACGAGCATATGAAACGCGATATTGAAGGCGCTTCCGGCTTCTATGCCTATACCGCTTCATTGCTGCCGTCGGTACCGGGCAGCCGGGTACTGGATCTCGGCTGCGGCACGGGCCTTGAGCTGGAGGAATACTTTGCGCTGAACCCCGACGCGGCCGTCACGGGTATCGATCTGTCCGAAGCCATGCTGCATGCGCTGAAAGCCAAGTTTCCGGAAAAGAACCTGACGCTGATACGGGCCTCCTATTTTGACGTACCGTTTGGAAACAGCTTGTTCGATGCCGCCGTGACCGTGGAATCGCTGCATCATTTTCCCGCGGAAATGAAGGCGTCGCTGTATGAAAAGCTGCATACGGCATTGGCAGAAAGCGGCGTTTTCGTTCTGACGGATTATTTTGCGGAATCGGAAGCATTGGAGAAAGAATACTTTCAAAACCTTGCAGCGCTGAAAAAAGAGCAGGGGCTTTCGGATGATGCGTTCTACCATTATGATACGCCGCTGACGGTTGAGCATGAGATGGACATCCTGCGCCGGTCGGGTTTCCGGGATGTGCGGATCATGAAGCAGTGGAGCGAAAGCACTTATACGGTCCTTGCAAGCAATATGTGCATATAAGGAAACGGCTATGGAAAACGATCATGAGAAATATATGAAAAGATGCTATGAACTGGCCATCAGCGCTGGAAAAAAGGGCCATGATACCTTTGGCGCGGTCCTGGCGCATAACGGAGAAATCTTGGAGGAAGCGGAAAACACGGATGATGATGCCCACCGGATTTTCGGGCATGCGGAGTTCAATCTGGTGCACAAATGCGCCCACAAGTATTCCGATGAAATCCTGGAAAACGCCGTTGTATATACCAGTTGCGCACCCTGCGAACGGTGCCTTGCGGCCATCGCGTCCCTTGGCGTGCGTCAAATCGTGTGCGGCGTTTCCTATCGCGCGTTTTGCAGGCTGCTGCCCTTTGACTACCAAGCGGTGGATCGTGAAGGGCTGCTCAGGCGGCTGGGCATTCACATGACGCTCAAGGAATCGGTGCTCGAAGAGGAAGGCATGCACGTGTTTGAATGGTGGGGCGGAGAATACCGCCCGCTGGAGGAACTCATCGCTGAAATGGACGAAGTCAAAAAGAAGCAGAAATAAGAGACGCTATCACCGTTCTATGTTCAAAGGGAGGGATCGCGAATGAACAGCATTCTTGAACAGGCGAAAACCCTGTATGCTCTGGAAGGCAGTACCCTCATGCCAACGGAAGGGCACGAGGGCGGGAGAAATCATATCTTTATCGTCAGCCGAAACGGTGAAAACAAGTACGTTCTCCGCGTCTCTGCTCTCGGCGACAGACAAGAAGAGGAATATCTTGCCGAAGCAGCGTTTGTCCATTACCTTGCGCAAAACGGCGCTCCCGTTGCGGATGTGATTCCGTCCATTCACGGGAAATTGGTGGAGCATTTGGAGGCAGAGAGCAAAACGGCGTATATCAGCCTGTTCGCCTATGCAAAGGGAATGCTGATTTCCGATAACGGCTACCGCTATCGGGAAGGGGCCTCGCTGGAGGAATACTTTTATAACATCGGAAAAGCTCTTGGCGCGATCCACAGGCTGTCCAAGGAATATACACCCATTCATCGGCGTCCGGATTACTTCGACAAGTACAATATGACGTACTTGGACCGCCTGATCCCGGAAGATTTTGGCGAACTGAAAAAGGCCATTGCGAAACGTTTGGAGGCGTTCCATGCATTGCCAAAGGAAAAAAGCGGCTATGGCCTCGTTCATTTCGATTTCAGCGACGGCAACTATCATATCGACATGGGTACAGGCGCTGTAACGGTATTCGATTTTGATAACTGCATGAACTGCTGGTATATGTTCGATCTTGCTAATCTCTGGCTCCATAACGAAGGCTGGACGCGGTGGGAAACCGACCCGGGCAGGCGATTTGATTTGATGCAGCAATGCTTCGATATTATCCTGCAGGGGTACGGAACGGAAACGAGAGTATCCGAAGAAATGCTGGAAAAGCTGCCGCTGTTCATTGACATGGTGCTGATCGAAAACATCGTGGATGAACTGGAATGCTGCGTCCGGGAAAATGAGGAACTGGATTACGAAGATATTGAGGATGCGGCGGAATGTCTGATCCATGAGATTCCCTATGCGGGGATCGGACAGGAATGAATACGTTGGGAAACAGAAAGGCGGATTAGGATTACATATCAGAAACTCACAGACAAACAACTGGATGCCTTCGGCCAATTGCGTATCCGGCAGCTCGGGGAAGAAGGCGCGAAGGGATTACTCAGACGCGTTGTGGACGAGGCAAGAGCGTATGGCTGTGGAACAGTAAAGATCACAGCATCGGATATGGGCGTTCTGCTGCATACAAATTTTGGATTTGTGAAAAACGGGAGCTTTATGCAGTATAGGCTGTAGGAAGCATATGAAATCATCTGCCAGAAACCAGCCTCGCAAACGTTTGAGACTCATGCAGTTTCTGTGTTTTCTGCATTGTTCAGCATTGACAGAAAACAACGAAAGTGCGATAATATTTCATGGAAAACTTGGTTATGACCTTTAGCGAAAGCAGAGAAATTGTGAAGGGATACGCCATGAAAAAAAGACTTTTTGGCTATGTTTTGATCCTTCTTCTTATGTTCCTTATTGATCCGGCTCTTGGAGAGGAGAACGCCATGAATGCGTCCGGCGTGCCGAATCTGCCTCTGAGCGTGGATCCAACCGGGCGGTCGGAAGGCTTTTCGGCAATCCTGTACAATAATCCCAACGGACTGCCGACCTCCGAGGCAAACGCGATCACGGAAACCAGTGAAGGCTTTATCTGGATCGGCAGCTACGCGGGTTTGATCCGCTATGACGGGAACACCTTTGAGCGTTTTGATTCCACAACAGGCATCGCTAACGTCCGGTGCCTGTTTGTGGACAGCAAAGATCGCCTATGGATCGGCACAAACGATTCCGGCGTGTTCCTCATGACCAAAGGAGTGCTTCAGCAGTGGGATCAAGCGGAAGGACTGAAATCGTCCAGCGTCCGCTCCATCTCGGAAGACTCAGATGGAACGATCTATGTGGGCAGCACAGCCGGGATCGCGATCATCGATGCTGATTTGGCGCTGACCAACCTATCGGATGAACGGATCGACGCGCTGACGGTCAAGGACATGCGGCAGGGAAACGGCGGGGTGGTTTACGGGCTTACATCAGCCGGGGATATTTTTACCCTGAAAAACGGCAAGATGACCGCTTTCTTTAGGAATGAGGACGCAGCCGTTAGGGGCTTCACCTCCATTCTGCCTGACCCGGTCCATCCGGATCATCTATACCTGGGAACAGACAGCGGAAGGATATGGTACGGCACCTTAGAAGAAAGCTTTTCCCCGGAAGAAGAGCTGGATATCGCGCCGCTTTCCGACGCTGAAAGCATGGAATATATAGACGGCCAGATATGGATCTGCGCCAGAGACGGAATTGGGAATCTGGACGAAGAAGGATTTCATTTGCTTGAGAATCTCCCCATGAACAATTCCGTCGGTCATGTGATGACGGATTATGAGGGCAACCTCTGGTTCACCTCCACCCGGCAGGGCGTGATGAAGATCGTTCCGAATCAGTTCTCCGACATTTTTGAGCGATACGGCCTTCCATACGAAGTGGTCAATTCTACCTGTATGTACGGCGGACAGTTGTTTATTGCGACGGATACCGGCCTGACCGTCGTGGATGAGAACGGGAAAAAGCTGGACAGCCTCCCGTTGGCAAGGGCGGTGACAGCCTCCGGAAAGGAACTGGAGACCACCGATCTGCTGAAATACCTTGACGGCGTAAGGATCAGCTCCGTGATCCGGGACAGTAAGGGACGGGTTTGGATCGCCACCTGGCGCAGGCATGGCCTGCTCCGCTATGATCAGGGGGAAATGATTGCCTTCACCCCGGAAGACGGCCTCTTTTCAGACCGGATCCGCACCGTCTCTGAATGTGAGGACGGAAAGATTCTGGTCGCCAATACCGGCGGCGTGAGCATCATAGAGGATGAACGGGTCATTGGCTGCTACGGGGAGAACGACGGAATCGCGATTGCGGAGATATTGACTGTCGTGGAGGGCTTCAACCATGATCTGATTCTCGGTTCTGACGGGGGCGGAATTTATGTCGTCAATTCTGACGGGACCCAGACGATCGGAAAGAAAGACGGGCTGAATTCCGAGGTCATCCTGCGCATCAAGCGCGGGGTCAGTCATGAGATCTATTGGATCGTTACCAGCAATTCCTTGGCTTATATGACACCGGATTATCAGGTGACGACGATCAAGCGCTTCCCGTATCCGAACAATTATGACCTGTATGAAAACAGCAAGGGAGATATTTGGGTGCTGGCCAGCAATGGCATTTATGTGGCCCAAGCGGAAGAACTGCTGGCGAACGGAGCGGTTGAACCGGTGTTTTACGGCATCCCAAACGGCTTGCCCTATAACGCCACGGCCAATTCTTTCAGCGAACAGACAGAGGAAGGCGATCTGTATATAGCCAGTTCCTCCGGCGTGGTCAAGGTCAATATCGAAGCGTCGTTTGAGGATGTGAATGATCTGAAAGTGGCGATTCCTTTTGTGGACGTGGACGGGTCAAGGCTCTATCCCGACGAAACAGGCGCCTTTGTGATTCCATCGGACGTGCGAAAGCTGACGGTCTTTAGCTTTGTTTATAACTATTCCCCTACGAATCCCCAGGTGTCCTATCATCTGGAGGGCTTTGATCGTACAGTTACTACAGTGAATCGCAGCGAGCTGATGCCTGTAGACTATACGAACCTGCGCGGAGACGATTACCGCTTTGTGATCCAGCTCAAGGATTCCATGGGCCGGGGAGATAGGGAATTGTCCGTTCTGATCCGAAAGGAAAAGGCGTTCTATGAACAAATGTGGTTCATGATTCTCGCCGCGCTGGCGGTTATCGCGTTAATCGCGTTGGCGTCCAGGCTGTATACGCAAAAAAAGATGCGTGCGCTTGAAAAAAGGAATCGTGAAACGATGGCCCTCGTCCGGGAGATCACCAAGGCATTCGCAAAGATCATCGATATGAAGGATAAATACACGAACGGCCATTCAACACGGGTAGCGGAGTACACCTCTATGCTGGCAAAAGAACTGGGATACGATGACGATACGGTGGACAAGTATTACCAGATCGCGCTGCTGCATGATATCGGCAAAATCGGTATTCCCCCGGAGGTTTTGAACAAGCCCGGCAAACTGACGGATAATGAGTATCATACCATTCAGTCCCACGCTTTCCAAGGCTATGACGCGCTGAAGGCAATCAACATCTTGCCGGAGCTGGCGGTCGGCGCGCAGGCGCATCATGAACGCCCGGACGGCAAAGGGTATCCAAATCATCTGAAAGGAGATCAAATCCCCCGGGTCGCGCAGATCATCGCTGTGGCGGACTGCTTTGACGCCATGTATTCAAACCGTCCTTACAGGGACCGGATGAACTTTGATAAAGTCGTTTCCATTATTCAGGAAGTATCCGGAACGCAACTGGCAAGCGACGTGGTGGACGCGTTCATGCGGCTGGTGGCCAAGGGCAAGTTCCGGGCTCCGGATGACCATGGGGGCGGAACAATGGAAAACATCGATAATATTCATAAAGCGCAGAACGAAGAAGCAAAAGATGAGACAGACGATCATAAAGAATAAATGAAAGACGCCGGGAAATACCGGCTCTGCCGTGCTGCTGATCAAAAAATGCGCTTTGTGCGGAGAAGACGGGGGATGGTTCAGAATTCAGAACCATCCCCCGTCTTCTTGGTATTTCAGATTTTTTATTCGTCTGACTGCAAAGCGTCGTAGCCTTCTTCGCCGGTACGCACGCGCACCACGTTTTCCACATCCTGCACAAAGATCTTGCCATCGCCGATGTGGCCGGTGTGGAGCACGCTGCGGGCGGTGTCGATCACCGTGCGCACGGGCACCTTGCTGACCACGATATCCACCTGCACTTTGGGCAGCAGCGTCACTTCCACGGGTGTGCCGCGGTAATATTCGGGCTTGCCCTTCTGCAGGCCGTAGCCCATGACGTTGGTGACGGTCATGCCGGTGATGCCGATCTTGTTCATGGCGGTCTTGAGACTCTCTAAGCTGGCCGGACGGCAGATGATCTGCACGCGGGTGTAAACCGGTTCGTCGGGAGCCTTCTCCTTGGCTTTGCGGGGAGCAGCTTCCGCAACGGGCGCTTCGGCGGGCACAGGAATCGCTTCCGTTTCGGTCAGGCTGCCGTCCGGCGTGATGGCGAATCCTGCGTAAGCGGTGGGCAGGCCGTGTTCGGAGCGGTCCAGGCCCATGATTTCGTCGGCGGCGCCGGCGCGCAGGCCGATGGTCTTTTTAATCAGGACGAAAACCACGGTGATCACTACGGCTGTCCAGGTGATGGTGGAAAGCACGCCCAAGCACTGGACGCCCAGGAACTTGAACCCGCCGCCGTAAAATACACCCTTGTCGGTGGAAACGCCGGTGGCGAAGAAGCCGGTTAGAATGGTGCCCAGCGCGCCGCACACGCCGTGTACGGAAATCGCGCCCACCGGGTCGTCGATCTTGATGACCTTATCAAAGAGCTCCACGCTCAGCACCACGGCAAAGCCGCAAACCAGGCCGATCAAGGCGGCTCCGAAGGGGTTCACCGCGTCGCAGCCCGCCGTGATGGCAACCAGGCCCGCCAGGGCGGCGTTAAACGTCATGGATACGTCGGGCTTGCCGTAGCGGGCCCAGGTGAACAGCATGGTCGCCAGGGTGGCTACGGCGGCGGCCAGGTTGGTGTTGAAGAACACCAGTCCGGCGGATTCGATCAGACTGTCGCTGTCCATGCCCACGGTGGAAGCGCCGTTAAAGCCGAACCAGCAGAACCACAGGATGAACACGCCCAAAGCGGCGATGGACAGGTTATGGCCCAGGATAGCCTTGGGCTTTCCGTCCTTCCCATACTTGCCAACGCGGGGACCCAGCATTTTTGCCCCGATCAGGGCGCACACGCCGCCCACCATATGCACGGCCGTGGAACCGGCGAAATCATGGAAGCCCATTTCGGCCAGCCACCCGCCGCCCCAGATCCAGTGACCGGATACCGGATAAATGAACAGGGAAATGGCGGCGGAATAAATGCAGTAGGCCGAAAACTTGGTGCGCTCCGCCATGGCGCCGGACACGATGGTGGCGGAGGTGGCGCAGAAAACCGTCTGGAAAATGGCGTAGGCCCACAGGGGCACCCCGGCGGGGAGCACATGGCTGTAATCCTTCATGATGAAGGGGTCGATCCAGCCGAACAGGGCCGTGCCCGCGCCGAACATGATACCGTAGCCGAACAGCCAGTACAGCGGCGTGCCGATACAGAAATCCATCAGGTTTTTCATCAAAATGTTGCCAGTGTTCTTGGCTCGGGTAAAGCCAGCCTCGCACATGGCAAAGCCTGCCTGCATAAAAAACACTAAGGCAGCGCCTAACAGGACCCAGATCGTGTTCGCGGGAGAGTACGTCATTCTTATCACTTCCGTTTCCGTAAATTTTCCAACAAAAAAGGCGCCGGGTGCGTTCAAGCACACCCTTGCGCCTTGCTGGAATGTGGGCATTGTAAACCGGGGAAAGCCGTTTGTCAAGGGGAAGAACAAGTAAAAAACAAAGGCTTCATGTGATCCATTTTAAGAGAGCAGCACTCTGTCATTGGCAAATTCTTCACCGCTGGCTTTCGTAAACGCTTCCATCAAATCCTCTACCGTGAGCCGTTTCTTGTCTTCGTCTGCAATATCCAGGATGATTTTTCCGTTGTTCATCATGATCAGCCGATTGCCGTAACGGATGGCGTCCCGCATATTATGGGTGACCATCAGCGTCATCAGCTTGTTTTCCTGGACGATCGTTTCGGACAGCTGCAGCACTTTTTGCGCCGTGCGCGGGTCCAGAGCCGCCGTATGCTCGTCCAGCAGCAGCAGCTTTGGCTTTTTCAGCGTCGCCATGAGCAGGGTCAGCGCCTGCCGCTGGCCGCCGGATAAAAGCCCCACCTTCGCCGTCATGCGGTTTTCCAGGCCAAGCCCTAAGGCCGCCAGTTTTTCCCGGTAGAAGTTTCTTTCTTCCCTGGTGATACCCGGTTTCAAGGTGCGTTTTTCACCCCGGCGGGCCGCCAGAGCCAGGTTTTCTTCGATCTGCATGGTGGCCGCCGTGCCGATGCGGGGGTCCTGGAAAACGCGGCCCAGGAAAGCGGCCCTGCGGTATTCGGGCAGGTGGGTCACGTCGGTGCCGTCGATCACGATGCTGCCGGAATCGATCGCCCATACGCCCGCGATGGCGTTGAGCATGGTGGATTTTCCCGCGCCGTTGCCGCCGATCACGGTGACGAAATCGCCGTCGTCGATGTGCAGATTCACTCCGTCCAGGGCGATTTTTTCGTCGATGGTTTTGGTGTTGAAGGTTTTTCGGACGTTCGTTAAATCAAGCATGTTCCCGCCCTCTCTTTCCGGCGTTTCCGGCGTTCCTGGCGGCGACGGCGGCCTTCCAGTACGGGATGCCCAGGAAGACGGCCACGATCAGCGCGGAGAGCAATTTGAGCAGGTTGGTGTTCAGACCAAGCCACAGTACGATCTGAATGACGATATAATAAATCACAGCGCCCATGGCGACCCCGGTGAGCTTCAGGGCAAAATTGGTGAACAGCTTGCCAAACACCACTTCGCTGATGATCACGGCGGCCAGGCCGATCACGATGGCTCCGCGCCCCATGTTCACGTCCACAAAGCCCTGGTAATGGGACAGCATGGCGGAGGAAAGGGCCACGATGCCGTTGGAGATCATCAGGCCCAGGATTTTCGCCTTTTTGGTGTTGATGCCCTGGGCGCGGGACATGGCCTCGTTGGCACCGGTGGCCCGCAGGGAGCTGCCCAGTTCCGTGCCGAAGAACCAGTACAGGATACCGACGACCGCCGCTAAGAACAGCAGCGCGATGAAAATGGGGTTATTCAGGCTCAGCAGCCGCACATTGCGCTGGCTCACGATCAGGCTGTACTTGGTCACGTTGATGCCCTGGTTGGCCTTGAATTCCATGATGGCCAGGTTGATGGAATACAGGGAAAGCTGGGTCAGGATACCGGCTAAAATGGGCGGTATGCCCATAGCGGTGTGGAACACGCCGGTCAGCAGGCCCGCCAGCACCCCGGCCACGATGGCACATAGCAGAGCGATCCACACGTTGACGCCGTTCAGCATCAGCATCACGCATACCGCACCGCCGGTGGCCATGCTGCCGTCCACGGTCAGGTCGGCCAGGTCCAGCACCTTATAGGTGATGTATACACCGATGGCCATAATGCCCCAGATCAGGCCCTGGGCAACAGCGCCGGGCATGGCGTTGAGCAAGGTGGTCAGGTTCATTTGGGTACCTCCAAACAGCTTATGGCAGAGGCGCGCCAGCGCGCCTCTGCCGATGCTTTGCGTTATTGAATGGCTACATAATCATCGGGAATCTGGACGCCCAGCAGCGCGCACAGCTCCGCGTTGTATTCCTTCGTCACGTTGGGAGCAAACTGTACGTCCATGGCTGCCACATCCGCGCCGTTGACCAGCACTTCGTAGGCCATCAAACCGGTGGTATAGCCCAGGTCATAGTAGCTGATGGACAAGGTGGCCACGCCGCAGCCGGCGCAGAGGCCTTCTTCCCCGGCAATCACGGGTTTCATCGCCGGCTCCACCACGTTGCGGATGGCTTCGGTGCAGGAGGCGGCGGTATTATCGGTGGGGATGTAGAGCACGTCGCTTCCGTCGCAGGCGTTCTGGGCGACGGACGCCACGTCGTTGGAATCAGCGAAGGTGTAAGCCGTACAGGTATAGCCCAAAGCGTTCAGGTATTCGGTGATTTTATCCGCCTGATACTTCGAGTTCGGCTCGGCGGAGCAGTAAAGCAGGCCCACGTTCTTCGCGTCGGGGAACAGCTCATGGAGCATCTGTGCCTGCTGTTCCAGGGGAGCCAGGTCCGACGTGCCGGATACGTTCATACCGGTTGCGCCATTCCAATTATCCAGGTCCAGGGCGGTGGCGTAATCGGTTACGCTGGTGCCCAGGATGGGAATATCGCCCGTGGCGGCCACAGCGGCCTGCAGCGCCGGAGTGGCGTTGGCCATGATAAGGTTCACGTTCTGCGAAATAAAGTTGTTGATGATGGTGGAGCAGGTGTTGGAATCGCCGGAGGCGTTCTGCACGTCAAACACCACGGCGTCGCCCAGCTTTTCGGACAGCGCGTCCTGGAATCCCTGGGTGGCGGCGTCCAGCGCCACGTGCTGCACCAGCTGGCAGACGCCTACGCGATAGGTTTCCTCAGCCATGGCGCAAGTGCCAAGGCACAGGCACAAAGCGATCACAACGGCAAGCAGTTTCTTCATAACGGATCCTCCTCAAATAAATAATGTATCAAAAAGGCGGCCCTCCCATCTTGAAGAGCCGCCTTCATGAACGCTTGTTTCATGCGCATCTCTTACAGATGGGAAAGCAGGGATAGATAAACGCAAAAAACGCATAAAAGAAAAAACGCAGTGCGTTCATAAACGGCACGGCGCTGTTCAGACGGCGGGACATAGAGAGGGCCCGGACGGCAGGACGACAAACAGCAGACCGTTTGTTCAACCGCTTTTCCATGCCCGTCCTCCCCTTTCGCAAAACTTGCGTCAATTATAACACCTCGTCAGGCTTTGTCAATAACACCTGCACGCATTTTGATGGCAAATACAATTTCTGAACAATAGGTTCATTCATGGAGAATTTGTTTGATAAAGAAACAGGGTCACAGCATTTTGGCATAGCACACCGCGCCTTCCAGGCGATCATAAGGCGGATAATTGGGGATCAAAACATAACCGCGCTTTGTATACAGCGTTACGGCGTCCGGCATGATGGGCCGGGTTTGCAGCACGACGCGGCGAAATCCCATCTTACGCGCCTTGTCTTCGATCCGATCCATCAGTCCAGAGGCGACGCCCTGCCCTCGATAGGCCGGGTCCACCCATACGCGCTTCACTTCCGCGTCGGTATCGGAATAGCGTTTCAGCCCCGCGCAGCCTACTGCCTGTTCCCCGCAGAAAGCCAGCACTACATCCGGGATCCCGTCGGAGGCGTTGTAAGGGATATAAGCCCGCCGATTTGCTTCTCCGCCCACGATCTGGCTGTAATACGCCTCGGTCACGTCATAAAAACGCTGAAAAATCGGATCATCGCCCGTTGTCCACTGATAAGTGACGTCCATATTTTTACTCCCAATCTACCAAGTTTTTACCAAATGCGCTAAGTCAATATCTACTATGGCGGATGAGGTCGCTCTGACGATACAGTTTCAACACATTACGCCGTTCCAAAGGCCCTTTTATCAAATCATGATCGGCTTTAATAACGGCTGGAATCCTCCTGTGGACGCGGTTTTATCCGCAACATCATTATACCTTGGGCGTCTACTGCGGACGGAAGCTGGCGGGGAACGATCAGACGGACATCCTGGACGCCATAAAAGCCTTCAAGAAAAAATCCTGATCCATGAGCCTGTCAAACTGTCAA
Organism: Clostridia bacterium; assembly: GCA_017530275.1. The sequence continues at coordinate 21,899 of JAFXMP010000122.1, forward strand.
AAGGACTCAAAGAACAGGGAATCGAAATCTTTTACCGCTTCGTCGGTAAAATCGACTGACACATTTTTATCGTAAAAGGAGATGGGGGGAACCGCTCTTTGGACCCCGAAGAGCGGTTCCCTCCCAGTTTTTTCATCGTTACGGATTCGCCTTGGCGTACTGCTTTAGCATGCCGCCTAAATCATTCGCCATGAGGTCCACGGTTTCCTCCACGGTGAGGTCGCTTTCCAGCATATCGGAAATATCGTTGATGATGCCGTAATAGAAATCGGCGGAGGGCCCCACGGTGACGCTGCGCATGGTGTCCGGAGTCTCCAGCAGTTGGTCAAGACCTACCTGATACTGGGGATACTCTGCGATGAGGGCCTGCCAGGTTTCGCTTTCCTGGGCTTCCTTGTTGGCGGGCAGATAGCCGGTGCCCGCGGCGAAATCCGCCTGCACAGAAGCGCTGGTCAGGTACTGCACGAAGGTCCAGGCCGCTTCCTTCCGGGCGTCGCCGTGATCGAACATCACCAGGCAGCTTCCGGACACGGTAGCCCCGGAGGCGGAAGAATCGCTCACCTTCAAATACGGCGCGATGCCCAGCTCGAAGCGGCCGTCGATCTTGTTCATCATGTTGGCGACTTTGGAGGAAGAGTCAGTCATGATCAGCTGCCGCCCGGCCACGAACTCGTCCCCGGAGCCGTTTTTGTTGGATAAAGCACCGGAAGCGTAGAGCGCTTTCCAGGCAGTGAGGAACTCCGCCAGCGCGCCGTTTTCGATGCAGGCCAGCTCGGTGGCGCTGCCCTCGGTGCCGTTATGGTTGTTCACCAGATCGCTGCCCAGCTGTCCCAGCCAGTTGGCTAAGGTGGGAGTGTTGGGAATGACGGCGTACACGGTCACTCCGTCCCCGTTCAGAGAGGACATCGTCCCCACGTCAGCCAGGGTTTGAGGGGCGGAAAAGCCTGCCGCATCCAGGGCTGTTTTATTATAGTAGGTCACGGTCGTGGAGGTGGCGAAGGGAAGACCCAGCTGCACGCCCTTGAGCTGCCAGTTTGCCATGGCGGGAGCCAGCATGGAAGAAAGATCGGCTTCCGGATGGTCGGTGAGCGCCTGATCCACAGTATAAGCTGTTTCAGCGGAAGAAAAGCTCACCTTGCCGGTGGCGTCAAGCTGCATCACGTCGGGCAGGGTATCGAATTGCTTGGCGGTGAGGATGCCGTTCATTTTGTTCACGGAATCAGCATAAGCACCCTGGAAAACGGCTTCCACCTGGACGCCCTTTTCTTTGCCGATCGTTTCATTGAAGTCCTTCACATACTTGTCCACCAGGGAGCCTGCCGCTTCGGACGCGGAATGCCAGAACACAATTTTGACAGGGTTCTCAGCCAGGGCGCAGCCGGTGAGACCCAGCAGCAGGGACAGGATCAGGAACAGGGCGGTCAGTTTTTTCATGTTGGGTTCCTCCTCAAACAAGTTTTTTAAGAGTTGAAAGTTGAGCGTTCAGAGTTGAGATTTATATAGTGGATCAATAGCAGGCGCGTGTATATTTGTCATCTATTCAATCTGAACTTTGAACTCTCAACTCTTAACTCTCAACTCTCCATTCTTACCCCACGATGGCTCCGCCGCTCATGGTGCGGGTGATGCTCTTTCGCAGGAACAGGAACAGCAGCACGGCGGGAATCAGGGCTACGGCGGCCCCGGCCAGCACCGTTTCATAATTGGTGCCCTCCCAGGTGGTGAGCATGGTGATGCCGATCTGCACGGTGCGCATTTCGTTGGTGTTGGTTACCAACAGCGGCCACAGGTAGGCGTTCCACTGGATCACGAACGCCTGCAAAAACAGGGTCAGCAGCAGGGGCAGGCTCATGGGCGTTAAAATGAAGACGATAAAGCGCAGGTCGCCGCAGCCGTCCATCTGCGCCGCTTCCCGGATGGGCTTGGGGGAAGAAAGAAAGTGCTGGCGCAGCATGAACATCTGTGAAGCGCCCACGAAGGATACGATGCCGATGCCTAAGTACGTGTCCAGCAGCCCTAAATGGGAAACCGTCTGGTAATTGGTGATGGTCAGGGTATCCGGCGGCAGCATCATGGTGCCCAGCAGCAGGAAAAACAATGCCTTTTTCCCGGTAAAATCATAGTATACGAAGGCGTAAGCGGCCAGCAGAGCAATCAGCAGCTTCACCACGGTGCTGAACACGGAAACCACCAATGTATTCCAGAAATAGCGAAGCATGGGCAACTGGGTAAACACCGTTTCAAAGTTTTTCAGATACCCGAAGCTGCTGGGAAGCACCGTGGGCGGCCAGGCTACGAATTCCGCCGGGCTTTTGAAGGCCCCCATGATCCCGTAAAACAGGGGAAACAGCACAAGGCAGCCGAGCAGGATGCCCAGAATCCCCAAAAAACCTTCCCGAACCTTGCTTATCATTGGTAGTGCACCTTCCTTTTTTCCATCCCGAACAGCAGAAGGGAGAAAAGCAGCGTCATGCAGAAGGCCACCATGCTCACCGCCGCGGCTAAGCTGTAATTGGAGGAAGCGTAGCCGGAGGTGTACATGAGGTAAATCAGGGTCATGGTGGAGCGGGAGGGGCCGCCCTGGGTGAGGATCAGAATGGGGCCGTTGGTCATCATGGCCTGGATCATGTTGGTGCACACCACGTACAGCACCGTGGGGGAGATCAGGGGAAGCTGAATTTGAATCAGGGTGCGGAATTTTCCCGCCCCGTCCAGGGCCGCGCTGCCCAGCATATCGGGCGGAAGCGAACGGAAAGCGGACAGGAACAGCAGAAAATTGAACCCAATGCCCATCCAGATGGTCAAAAGCAGGATGCCGCTCATGGCGGTGTGCCGGTCCTCATACCAGCCGATGTCCAGCCCCAAGGCGTAATTCAGCCAGCCTACGGAGGGGTTCAGCAGTACCTTGAAAATGAGGGAAATGGAGGCCATAGACACCACCATGGGCAGGGAAAGCATGGTTTCATAGATGCTGTGCAGGGGATGGGGACGGCTGCACAGCCAGGCCAGGCCCATGGTAATCACCACGGTGACCGGCACGTTGATCAGCATGAGCTTTAGGGTATTGGAAAGGGCCATGGAAAACTCCCGCCGGGAAAATAGATATTGGAAGTTGTCAAGCCCCGAAAAGCCCGTGATCTCTCCTCGGAAATTCACCGTGCTCACGCTTTGCAGGCAGGTTTTCAGAAAAGGATAATAAACGAACCCTATGGCGAAAACCAGCATGGGCAGCAAAAACAGGTAGGGCTTCACGGAAAAACCGCGCCTTAAGGGAGCAATCATTCGAGACAAGAAAAACCTCCTGAAAGAGACTTCAGGAGGGAAAACGCACGCAAAACGCTTTGCTCTTCTTCCATCCAGACTATACTGTCGGCTCCGGAGTCTCACCGGATCGGCCTTTCGGCTCGCGGGCTTTACCGCCGGTAGGGAATCGCACCCTGCCCTGAAGAACTCTTGCTGATTCAATTCGCATTTATTATATGCTCCGCCGCCCGCACTGTCAATACCAATAAAATGAAAAAACCGAACAAATGCAAATATTTCAGAAATGTGTAGAAATCATGAAGAATATGCTGTATAATGTTGTATATTGATTAGGAAAACCGCAGGTTTTCCGGGTCGCCGGGCAAGCGAGCGAAGCGAGATACGCAGCACGGCGACAATCAAAAGAAGGGAGGCGCAACGCCGTGACAATGCCCAACCCTTATTCTCCCACTTCGCGCCGGGAACATCGGCGGCGGACCCGCTTTCGGATTTGGAATCGCTTTGTGATGGCGGTGGGCTATCTCGCCTTGACTTATGGACTGGTGAGAGGCGTGATCTATCTGCTGGTGCTGGCAGAAGAATGGCTGTGATAAAAATGAGAGAAGAAAACAGAGAAAGAAGGCGCCCGCCCCGGATTGCGCGGCGGCTGATCGGGATCGTTACGCTGGCCCTGGCGCTGATCCTGGCGGATATGCTGTCGCCGACTGTGAAAAGCTGGGTATACCGCCTCCTGCCGCATGTGGATTACCAAAGCGCCGCCGTGCAATTGACCCATGAAATGGAAAAAGCCGGGGAACTGATCGCCGTGCGCCATACGGACACCGGCATAATGACCGGCACCATCAACGCCAAATTCCTGGGCACAGTGAGCCAGGTGACCGCCCCGTACCTGTATGAAATCGGCCTGGGGGTCAAGCTGGAGGATGTGAAACTGACAGCGGGGGAAAGCGAACTGACCGTGATTGTGCCCCGGGCCCAGGTGCTTTATGACCATCTCCAGGTGACTGGAGACGTTCAAAACAACGATTTCTGGGGCCTTGCCACTCAGCAGCGCTACCAGCAGATGCTGGATGAGCAGCAGGACGCCTGCCGCCAGGGCTATCTGAACGATCCTCAATTCATGCAGGAAGCGTGGAAAGTCTCCTGCGAACAGATGGGAACCCTCTTCCGCCAATGGACGGGAGAGGATTTGCAGCTTCGCTTCCTGCAGGAAGGGGAGTGATTTTTTCAGCGCTGTTATTGTTCGTTTGTCCATTCCATGGCGGCAAACATGTAATGCTATGATATCCGAAAGGTTCATATTTACAACATGAAAGGGTGGATGCAATGCAAATCCTGCAAATCCTGTGCTTGGTGTTTCTGAACGCCAATCCGGAGGCGTTCTCGATCGTGTGGAATAGCATGACCATCGTCGGTCTGTGGGGCATTTTCCGCAAGTGCGGCGTGAAGGGCTGGTGGGCGCTGGTTCCCCTCGCCCGGGAATACAAGTTGGGCATGTGCGCCGGACGCGAACCGGAGGGCCGTATGCTGGCGGTATTGACCGGCTTGATGAACGTTGGAAGCATCATCGCTTTTTTCCTGGATCCGGAAAGCTCCCTTGGCCTGTTTATCATGGCTGTCATGTTTATGCTGTTGGTGATCCAGTTTATCTACATGATCCGCATCGAGCTGGGCCTGATCGAGGTGTTTGGCCAGAAAAATTGGTGGATCATTCCATGGGCGCTGCTGGAAAATATAGTGGCTCCCCTCTGGGGATTCGTCAAGAAGTTCCAGCCGCTGTGGACCGTTGATGAGATCCAGAGCGAAGCGTCCAATTTCTTCTCCGGCTCCAAGGCCCAGGTGCTGGATAAAGGCCTGACAGTGAACTTGGAGGAAAGGACCGCCACAGAATTCTTCAAGAAAAAGTACTTGCTGCGGGATATCCACATGTATATCCAGCCCGGCCATATGGTGTTGCTGCTGGGCGGCTCCGGCGCGGGCAAAACCACCTACCTGAACGCCGTGAACGGCTACGAAAAGGCCAAGGCGGAGGTGGTGCTCAACGGCACGAACATGTACAATCATTATAAAGAAATGCAGTATGATATCGGCTTCGTGCCCCAGTTGGATCTGATGCGGGGTTCCGACAGCGTGTACCGCACCCTGATCGACGCCGCCTCCCTGCGCCTGCCCAAGGACTTTTCCGCCGCGGACCGCAACGCCCGGGTGGAGGAGGTCATGAAGATTTTCGGCCTCACGCCGGTAAAGAACAATCTGGTGTCCAAGCTCTCCGGCGGCCAGCGCAAGCGCCTGTCCATCGCCATGGAATTCATTTCCAATCCCTCCCTGTTCATCCTGGACGAGCCGGACAGCGGCCTGGACGGCGTGATGGCTCGGGAGCTGTTCCAGCAGCTGCGCATGATCGCGGACCAGGGCAAGATCATTATAGTAATCACCCATACCCCGGACCGGGTCATCGACCTGTTCGACGATGTGATCGTGCTGGCCAAGGACGCCAAGCGCACCGGGCGGCTGGCCTACTTCGGCCCCATCACGGAAGCGCGGGAATTCTTCGGCAAAGAGAGAATGGAAGAAATCGTCAAGACCATCAACCGCGAGGAAGAAGGCGGCGAAGGCCGGGCGGACGAATTCATCCTGAAATTCGCGGAGGTGCAGCATGGCTGAGCTGAATATTAAGAAAACCGGGCGCATGAGAAAAATCCGCCATCGGGGCCGCGCCAGTCAGGTGCCCATTTATTTAGGCAAGCAGCTCCGCTTTTTCGTGAACCAGAGCGACTGGAAGGTGCTGCCCATGGCGGCCATCATCGCCGCGCTGGTGAGCATGGTGATCCGCAAGGACTTTTTCCTGACCATGGAAGGCAGCTTGAAAGGCGCTTTCGCCCTGACCTGCGTGGGCATCTGGAACGGCGCTTTCAACTCCATCCAGGCTATCTGCCGCGAGCGGCCCATCATCAAGCGGGAACACCGCTCCGGCATGCACATTTCTTCCTACATCTTCGCTCACATGATCTATCAGTTCGCCCTGTGCGCCGCCCAGACGGGGCTGACCCTGTACGTGATGAAGATGCTGGGCATCAAGTTCCCGGACGAAGGTTTCATCACGCCCTGGATGATCGTGGACCTTGGCATTTCCCTGCTGCTGATCACCTACGCTTCCGACATGATGAGCCTGTTAATTTCCAGCATCAGCCGCACCACCACCGGAGCCATGACGGTGATGCCCTTCGTGCTGATTTTCCAGTTGGTGTTCTCCGGCGGCATGCTGACCCTGCCGGATTGGACCAAGCCCCTGGCGAATTTCACCATTTCCAGTTATGGCACCAAAGCCATCGCCGCCCAGAGCGGTTACAACGAAATGCCCATGGTGACGGCCTGGAAAACCCTGGATAAGATGCGGAACAACGAGATCGGCGGTACCGTGACCCTGGGCCAGGTGCTGGACCTGCTGGATAGCCAGGCCGTGGAAAAGCGCCGGGACACGGAAGTGATGAAGTCCTTCACCGTGGGCGAAGTGGCGGATATTTTAAGCGCCGCTGATGAAACGCTGCACCTGCGGGAAAAGGAAATGACCCACCCCGTTACCGTCGATCAGCTGATCAGCGTGATCCTTGAACAGGAAGCCTTAAAAGATGTGCGTGAACTGACGATCCTTCCCGCCACGGAGGGAAAAGCCGCTGTGACAGTGGGCGACGTGCTGAATGTTTTGAAAACCGACGAGAGCACCCAAGAACTGCTGACAAAGGAAATCGGCGCAACGATCACCCTGGGCCAGGTGCTGGACGCCCTGCACGCGGAGGAACTGGCGGAAAAATTCCAGGATCAGCAGCTCAACGAACCGGTGACCCTGGGTCAGATCGTGGATTTCCTGAAAGGAAACGCCATCTTGCAAAACGAGCGGGACCGGGAAATCACCCTCAAAACCTCCATCGGCGATCTGTTCGATCTGTTCGGCGAAGAGAATATCAAACAGCTCATTCAGGAAAAGACCGCTGCCGCCAGCCACAACCCCGATTATGAACGGTCAGTGGAGAACGTGGTTGAGAATTGGGTCATGCTGTTCCTGTTCGTGCTGGTTTTCGCCGCGCTGGCCACCATTACCTTGGAATTCATTGATAAAGACAAACGATAAGATAAAACAAAAAGGCGCTGCCGAGGAATCAAAAAATCCGCGGCAGCGCCTTTTTGCGTACATAGAGAGTTCAGAGTTCAGATTTATATTGCTGATCTGTTCAGCGTCCAGAATGAACAGACTATATTATCTGCACTCTGAACTCTATATGATCCTCATCATTATTCCACCTTGACGCCGTTAATATAGACCGCTTTGATGGCCGGGTCGGTGTCGAAGGGGGAACCGGCGCACAGCACCAGGTCGGCGTCCTTGCCCACCTCGATGGAGCCTACCCGGTCCTCGATGCCTGCGTGGCGGGCAGGGTTGATGGTAATGGCCTGGAGGGCGGCGAAGGGTTCCATGCCGTTTTTGATCGCCAGACCCGCGCACAAGGACAGGTATTCCTGGGGGATCACAGGCGCATCGGTGATGATAGACACGGGAATGCCCGCCTTCGCCAGGATGCCGGGGGTGGTGAAGGATTTGTTCCGAAGTTCAAACTTGCTGGCGTTGGAGAGGGAGGGACCCACGGCGCAGGGTACGTTTTCCTTGGCCAGTTCGTCGGCGATCAAATGGCCTTCGGTCACGTGTTCCAAAGTGATTTTTACGTTCAGTTCTTTGGCGATCCGCAGAGCTGTGAAAATGTCCTCTGCGGCGTGGGCGTGGGCCTTTAACGGGATTTCCCGTTTGATCACGGGGATCAGGGCTTCCATTTTCAGGTCGAAGGCGGGCATTTTGCTTAATTCGTCCCCCGCCGCTTCTTTCTTTTCCAGGTATTCCTTGGCCTTATACAGGGTTTCCCGCAGTTTGGCGGCGGTGGTCATTCGGGTGGACACGCCTTTTTCCCGGTAGCAGCGCTTGGGGTTTTCACCGAAAGCGCACTTCATGGCGATGGCTTCCTTCACCAGCATATTTTCCACCCGTTTGCCCACGGTTTTTACCGCGCAGAAGGTGCCGCCCAGCACGTTGGCGCTGCCGGGGCCGGTGCACACGGTGGTCACGCCCGCCAGGGCCGCTTCCTTCATGCAGGCCTGCATGGGTTTGAAGCCGTCGATGCCCCGCATCTGGGGAGAAATGGGATCGTTCATTTCGTTGTAATCCCAGCCTTCGTAGCCTACGCCCTCGCTGTCCAGGCCCAGGTGGCTGTGGGCGTCCACAAAGCCGGGGTAGATTTCCAACCCCTCGGCATCTACGGTTTCCTCGTTTTCGCAGGGCAGATTCTGGCCGACGGCTGCGATTTTGCCGTCCCGGATCAGGATATCCGCCAAATAAGCTTCCTCATGGATGGCGTCATGGATGCGTCCGTTTTTGATGAGCATAGCGTGCTTCTCCTTTGCGTTTTTTTACCGTTCCCACCTTCGTTTCCTCAAGTAACAGTGGAAACTACAGGTTTTACCACACCAAGCAATCTTCCCTATTGAGGGTCCAGGGGCATCATGCCCCTGGTCAGGGGTTTGGGGGCGGAGAGCCCCCAACGTGCCCCCATTTTTCTCCCAGCCTGCGCTTTACGCACACGCATTCCAGCGCACTGAAGCCGCACAGCACCGCGATCATGACGCCATACCAGAATACGGTGGAAAAGTTGAACTTGTCCAGGCCGAATTCGACCAGCACGATGAGAGCCACGCAGAGCAGGGAGCAGCAGGCGGGCCAGAACCGCTTGAAACCGGCGATTCCTTTCGCCTTAAAACAGCCGTAAACGATCAGGCCCACCACGGTCACACCGCACAGCACTTGCTCGATCCGCACGAAGCCCCATCGCATGCATTGGTTGCGCAGGCTTTCAAAAAAAATCTGGGTTACGCACAGATAGAAAACCGTTCTTTCCAAATGCAGCCCGGGGACGCTATCTTCCCGCTTCCCCAGGGCGAAAACGAGGGCGATGATCAGGGCTGCCAGCGCTTCCAGCGAAAACACAGCCAAGTGCCATTCGCCCCATTGGTTGGCAACAGCGAAGGGAAAGCGCGTGAAAGCGGAAGATTCCATATAGGAACCAGCGCCAAGCATGCCCTGGAAAAATTCCGCCGCTCGGAACCCGGCGGCAAGTAAGGCGCCGCAGGGAGCGAAAGCCGACAGGAAGGGTTTCACTTTCTGACCCGTGCATTTGGCTGTCAGGACGATGGCGAGAACCACACCCACCCCGCCGCCAAAGAAGGAAAACTCCGCCGCTTTCAGCCGCCACAGGGCTTCCGCGCCGAACCGGGGCCATACCCGCTGGAAAAGCAGCCCCACATAGAATAGCTTGCCCAACGCGGCTCCCAGCAGAGCAGACAGCGGAAGACCTAAAACCGCGCTCCAGGGCTTCATGCCGCGTTTGCCCAGCCGGAACGCCAGCCAGCCAAACGATATAAGGGCCGTTGCAGCAATACAGAGCCAATAATTCCCGTTCATTTACTCTGCTCCGTAAGCCGACGCGAAGTAAACGATATCCGTGATTTTGCGCATGGATTTGTTTTCCACATCGTTTATTTTTTCGCCGTTGAAGATCATCATGCAGGAATCGCCGCCATCCAGGTTATAAGCAGTCTGAACGCCTTCTTTGGCCACAGTCCGGGCAAACTCCAGCATTGTCATGCCGCCGGAACCGCGTGCCGGCCCCGCGCAGCATATGCATTTATATTCCAAGGGCCCCACCTGGGCAATACACATCCGCTGACGCCCCTCTTCTGCTGCCATGTCAGCCCGCAGGTCCATCTCGTAGTTGATTTTTCCATCGATGATCAGAGCGGGGCCGAAATAAAAAGCGTTGATCACCTTTTTGCCGTCAATGGTGGAAACTGCGTCTTCTTTCGCGGCATAACGGATAATATGAAAGTCTCCGTCTTCATCCACCAGCAGGATGTCCCTGCGGCCTTTCAGGATATTCAGAAACACTTCCCCCTGGCGCAGGATATATCCTTCACCGGTGTAGGTGAAATAATCTCCGTCGATTGCCAGCACCGCGTTCACCCGTTTGGCGATCACCGCGCCGTATTCCTCGGTATAAAAATCATCAAAGCCGTTGGCGGCCATGGTGCGCAACTGGGAGGCGTCGGCGATTTTAATATCAGCGACCCAATAATCGCAGTCATAATGCGGGCCGCTGTAGCGCTTCTGAGCGATGGATACGGAAATGGTGGGGTCCTCATAACTCCAGGTCCCCATGAAAAACTCGTTTTTCAGCGGCATGCCGCCGGAAAAATCAATAGGCAGCGCGGCGGTTTCCTCTCCCAGCGCAGTGCATCCGGCCAACGCCAGAAATGCCGCGGCGCAGGCGAAAAAAAACAGCTTTTGCAGGGCGTTTATCATGCGGCGAAAGGCTCCTTTCCTGTTCGATCTTACACCCTATTATAGATTTCTATATTTTTATTGTCAATAGACTGGCAACCGTTTTTGGCGAAACAGTAACAATTTTGTAACAAAAAAATACCTAAATCGGAATATTCATTTGGAATACAAAGTTTATCTTGCAAAACAGTGAAGTGATTGCGCGGATGAGAAGATTATGCTATAATGATTGTTACAAAGTTATGAAGCTTTGATCGGGATGGGAGGATCCACATGAAACGATTACTGGCGCTGGCGTTGATTCTGTGCTGTATATCAGGCTGTACCCGGGCGGAACAGGGAAGCTGGACCCAAGAGGAATGGCAGACCGTGCTGGATGCTTTAGTTTCAGATGAAGCGGACCCTGTGCCGGAAAGCCGCCGGGTATCTTTCCGTTCCGATTGGCTGTCCGTTGAGGAGGAGGGCTTTGCTAATATTTTACTGATGAGTTCCGATTCACTGGATATTGAAAAGAATTTCGGCAGGGCGAGCGCGATGATGATATGCCGGGTGGACCTGAAAACGGGAAACACACGCCTGCTATCTCTGCCAGAGGACGCCCTGGTGACGCTGCCGGAAGCGCCGGAGGCGATCCCGCTGCGGTATGTGAATTGCTTCGGCGGCCCGGGTCTGACCGCCCGGTGTTTGAATGAGGCGCTGGACTTGCGGATCAGCCGTTACTGCGCGATCAATATCATGGCGTTCATCGAAAGCGTAGATACCTTGGGCGGCGTGAACATGGAACTGACGGAAGAAGAGGCCCAAGCCCTGGAATTGAAACCGGGAAGCCAGATGCTCAGCGGCGAACAGGCCCTTATGTATATGAAGCTGCGCCAACCCAACGATGGATCGGGCAGGGTGCGCGCGCTGCTGTCGGCAATCCTGCGCCAGACGATTGAGAACGCCTCCCTGAGCCAGGCGATGCGCCTGATAGACATTCTGCTGCACGGCGTCAATACGAACCTGACCATGGATAACTTGCTAGACCTGGTTTTCGCGCTGTTCAGCCAGCAGCAGCCCGCTTCCATCGAAGCGCTGGGCGTTGCAGCGGAAAGCGGAAGCTTGGATGACGGTTTGAAGGCCCAATGCAAGACTTTTCTGTATGGGGAGGAATAAGAGATGCTGTATGCCCTTTCGCTGAATCCCAGCCTGGACAAAACGGCGTCTATAGACCGATTTGATCCTGACGCGCCCAACCGCGTGCGGGTGGAAAGGCTGGACGTGGGTGGAAAAGGCGTGAATGTGGCCCGCGCGGCTAATGCTCTGGGCGGCGATGTGAAGCTGATCGGTTTTGATTACCGCGGCCAGCCGGTCGCCAGCGCCATGGCAAAAGAAAAGGTTTCCTGCGCCCTGATTCCGCTGGCGGGCGACTTGCGCGTGAATATGAAGCTGCGGGAGGAAGAAACGGGGCGGACATTGGAAATCGGCGAACGGGGCATGGAAACCTCCCGGGAAGATATCCGCCGGATCACCGCCCGTTTGCTGGACAGCGTGCAGCCGGGGGATTGGGTGGCGCTGGCGGGCAGCCTGCCCCCCGGAGCGCTGCCGGAAACTTACGCAAAAATCTGCCGCGCGCTCAAGGAAAAGGGCTGCAGGATAGCTGTTGACTGTGACGGACCGGCATTGACCGCCGCCATGGAAGAACAGCCTTCCCTGATTAAGCCCAATGCTCAGGAGTTTTTTCATCTCACTGGCGTGAACGCGAAGGATACCGCCGCGGCAACGGCCGCTTGCCTTGGCTTGGTCAAAAAAGGCGTGGAATGGGTGTGCCTGTCCCGGGGAGCGATGGGCGCGCTGCTGGCCCATGGGGATGACGTGTGGTCCTGCCCCGCCGCGTCCGTGCCCGTGAAGGGCACCGCTGGGGCGGGCGATTCCATGCTGGCGGCCCTGCTGCTGGCAATCGCGCGCCAGATGCCGCCGGAGGACGCGCTGCGCTATGCCGCTGCCGTTGCGGGAGCTTCTGTTATGCGGCCCGGCACGCTCCTGTGCCGCGGGGAAGACGTGGAAAAGCTGATGGCGGACTTAAGGCCGGAGAAACTTGAAAAATAAATCCTGTTCTTAATTTGTCCTTTCGCCCCAAAGCGCTTGCGCGGGGCTTTTTTTGTGGCATATAATGACAGGGAATTGGATACAAAATCGTGCCTGTACAGGAGGATGAAGCAAATGCCAAATTTTTCTTTGCCTGACGATGTATTTATCCGGGCGGCGGAACAGTTTCCCACGCCTTTTCATTTGTACGATGAAGCGGGCATCCGGGCGATGGCCCAGGCGCTGCAAAAAGCCTTTTCCTGGGCGCCGGATTATAAAGAATACTTCGCGGTAAAGGCTTTGCCCAATCCCCGGATCCTGGAGATTTTCAAGGAGGAAGGCTGCGGACTGGACTGTTCCAGCGAGTGCGAGCTGCTTCTGGCGGAAAAAACCGGGTTTTCGGGCCATGATATCATGTTCAGCGCCAACGCCATGCCAGTGGGGGAATACGATCATGCCAGCGCTTTAGGCGCCATCATCAATTTAGACGATTTCAGTGATATCGATATTCTGGCGGCCCACGGCGGCATACCGGAAACGGTGTGCGCACGCTACAACCCCGGCGGGGATTTCCATTTGGGAAACGCCATCATGGGTTCGCCCGGTGATTCCAAGTATGGCTGGATGAAGAAGCAATTGCCGGAGGGCTTAAAACGCCTCAAGGAAATGGGAGCGAAGGGCTTCGGCCTGCACGCTTTCCTGGCCAGCAATACCACCGATAATGGCTACTATCCCAAACTGGCGGGCATCCTGTTTGACCTTGGCGCGGAAATGGAAAAGGAATGCGGCATGCCCCTCAAATTCGTGAACCTGTCCGGCGGCGTGGGCATTCCCTACCGCCCGGATGCGAAGGGAGCGGATATCCAGGCCATCGGCGAAGGCGTGAAGAAAGAATACATTCGCGTATTCGGCGACCCCGCCCAGGGCCGGGTGGCGATCAAAACGGAGCTGGGCCGCTTTATGACCGGCCCCCACGGCTGGCTGGTGACGCGCGTTGTTCATGAAAAGAAGATTTACAAGGATTATATCGGAGTAGACGCCTGCGCGGCCAACCTGATGCGGCCCGCCATGTACGGAGCATATCACCACATCCATATCTGCGGCAAACGGGACGAAAAAGCGGATCATCTCTATGATGTGACTGGCTGCCTGTGCGAAAACAACGATAAATTCGCCATCGACCGGCTGCTGCCGGAAATCAAAATTGGCGACCTCATGGTGATCCACGATACCGGGGCCCACGGGTACGCCATGGGCTACCAATACAACGGCCGCCTGCGCAGCGCCGAGATCCTGTACACAAAGGACGGCGATTTCCGCATGATCCGCCGGGCGGAAACCCCGGAGGACTACTTCGCCACGCTGGTATGATCGAATCTGAAATCAAAGCATCATCGCCGCCTGACAGCGAAAACCTGTTCAGGCGGTTTTTTCTGCATAAAAAAGCAGCGGGCAGATCAAAAAATGTGAATTGCCAAAGCCGGGAAAGAATGATATACTTAATTTGAAAGAAATCTGTACGGGAAATGGGATGAGAATCTTTGGCAAAAAAGTATCTGGCAATCGATATCGGCGCTTCCTCCGGCCGCCACATCGTGGGCTGGAAGGAAGGAAATGAAATCAAAACCCAGGAAGTATACCGTTTTCCCAACGGGGTGGAAAAGGCGGACGGGCATTTGGTATGGAATATCGAAAGCCTGCTTTCCCATGTGAAAGCGGGCATTGACGAAGCTTTGAAAGTGTTTCCTCAAATCGAAAGCCTGTCCGTGGATACCTGGGGCGTGGATTATGTGCTGCTGGACGGCGATCAGGAAATCCTGCCCTGCTACGCCTACCGGGACGGCCGCACGGAGGCGCCCATTGAAAAGGTGCATGAAATCCTGCCTTTTTCCGATTTGTACCGCCGCACGGGCATCCAATTCCAGCCCTTCAATACCATTTATCAGCTGTACGCCGACAAGCTGGCCGGGCGGCTGGAGCGCGCCACGGATTTCCTGCTCATGCCGGAATATCTGCTGTACAAGCTCTGCGGCGTCAAAAGCCACGAATACACCAACGCCACCACCGGCGGCATGGTGAACGCGGAAAAGAAGGAATACGACCCCGAAATCATCGACGCCCTGGGCCTGCCCCGCCGCCTGTTTCAGCCTCTTTCTCAGCCGGGAAAATATGTAGGGGATTATAAGGGCATCCGCTGCGTGCTGTGCCCCACCCACGATACGGCCAGCGCGGTGGAGGGCATCCCCATGGAGGACGGCGAAATCTACATTTCCTCCGGCACCTGGAGCCTGCTGGGCGTGAAATCCCCCGTGCCCATCACCACAGAGGAAAGCGAGCAGGCCAATTATTCCAACGAGGGCGGCGTGGGCTACATAAGGTACCTCAAAAACATCATGGGCATGTGGCTGGTGAACCGCCTGCGGGACGAGCTGTGCCCCGGCAAGCCCTGGAACGAAATCACCGCGGAAGCGGCGGAAAAGCATTTCGATCACACTGTGGACGCAAACGATCCCGCCTTTATGGCCCCGGAGAGCATGAAGGCGGCCTTCGACGCAGCCCTGCCCCATCCGCCCAAGTGCGCTATGGGCTACTTCCGATGCGCTTACCGCAGTTTGGCCCTGACTTATCAAAAAAACATTTTAGAACTGGAACGCATTACCGGAAAAACCTACGGCAAAATCTACATCGTGGGCGGCGGAGCCAAAAACGGCTACCTGAACCGTCTCACCGAGGAAGCCACCGGCAAACAGGTGATCGCCCTGCCCATTGAGGCGACGGCGCTTGGCAATTTAAAAATTCAAATGGAGGCGGACGCATGAGTTACGAAGAAGCAAAAAAACGCTACGAGGCCCTGAATGTAAAAGTGGAAGCGGCCATGGAAACCCTGAAATCTGTACCCGTGTCCCTGCACTGCTGGCAGGGAGACGACGTGCGCGGCTTTGATACCGATCCCAGCAAGCCCTTGACCGGCGGCATACAGACCACCGGCAACTACCTGGGCCGGGCGCGCACCCCGGAGGAACTGATGGCCGACATCGACAAGGTGTTGAGCCTGATCCCCGGCAAGCCCAAGATGAACCTGCACGCCAGCTACGCCATCTTTGAACAGGGCGAATGGGCAGACCGGGACAAGCTGGAGCCCAAGCACTTCAAAAAATGGGTGGAATTCTGCAAGCAGCGCGGCCTGGGCTGCGATTTCAACCCCACCTTCTTCTCCCATCCCAAGTGCGACCCGCTGACGCTTTCCTCCCCCAACGAGGACACCCGGAAATTCTGGATCGAGCACGGCAAGGCATGCATCCGCATTTCCAATTACCTTGCGGAAGAATTAGGCGGCATTTGCACCATAAACATTTGGACGGGCGACGGCTTCAAGGACGTGCCCGCCGACCGCATGGGCCCCCGGGTGCGCTACCGGGAGAGCATCGACGAGATCCTGTCCGAGCCCTATGATTTCAACAAGGTGAAGCCCTGCGTGGAAAGCAAGGTGTTTGGCATCGGCGTGGAAGCCTACACCGTGGGCAGCGCGGAATTCTCCCTATCCTACGCCGCCATGAACCGGGAAAAGTGCATCCCCCTCATGGACAACGGCCACTATCATCCTACCGAAGTGGTCAGCGACAAAATCCCCGCCCTGCTCTCCTTCTTCCCGGAAATCGCCCTGCATGTCACCCGCCCCATCCGCTGGGACAGCGACCATGTGGTGCTTTTTGACGACGAAACCAAGGAAATCGCCAAGGAGATCGTGCGCTGCGGCGGCCTGGAGGGCCGGGTGCACATCGCCCTGGATTACTTTGATGCTTCCATTAACCGCATTTCCGCCTGGGTGACCGGCTACCGCAATCTGCAAAAGGCCTTGCTGTCCGCCTTGCTGATCCCGACGCAGGAATTAAAAGCATTGCAGGACGAAGGCCGCTTCACCGAGCTCATGGTGCGTCAGGAAGAACTGAAGACCCTGCCCTTCGGGGACATTTGGGACGAATACTGCCGCCGCTGCGGCAAGCCCGCCGACGGCGAATGGTTCGGCCAAATCACGGAATATGAACAGAAAGTGCTGGTGAATCGCAAATGAAAGACATTTTGACCGCGCCTTTTATGGTGGAAATGATCCGCACCCTGACCAACATGTACGCCCATGGCTGGGACGAGCGCAACGGCGGCAACGTGAGCCTGATGCTGGATGAAAAGGATATTCGGGATTACCTGAATGTGGAAAACGTGCTGCGCGTGATCCCCACCGGGTTCAGCGCGCCGGAATTGGAAGGAAAGTTTTTCCTGGTCACCGGTACGGGCAAGTATTTCAAAAACGTGCAGTACGCTCCGGAAGTGAACCTGGGCATCGTGCGGCTCCGCGATCAAGGCAAGCAGGCCGAGCTGCTGTGGGGCTTTACCGACGGCGGCCAGTTCACCAGCGAGTTTCCCGCCCACATGATGAGCCACGTGGCTCGCCTCAAGGTGAACCCCGAAAATCGGGTGATCATGCATTGCCATCCTGCCAACTTGCTGGCCATGACCTATGTGCACGACCTGGACGAGAAAGCCTTTACCCGCACCCTGTGGCAGATGTGCACCGAATGCATCGTGGTGTTCCCCGACGGCGTGAACGTGCTGCCCTGGATGCTGTGCGGCACCAACGAGATTGGCGAGGCTACCGCCGAAAAAATGCGCACCGCCCGCCTGGTGGTCTGGGCGCAGCACGGTATTTACGGCGCTGGCAAGGACCTGGATGAAACCTTCGGCCTCATCGAGACCGCCGAAAAGGGCGCGGAAATCTATATGAAGATCGCCCACCTGCCCCGCCTCAATACCATCACCGACGAACAAATGCACCTGCTGGAAAAACGCTTCCAGGTGACAGCACGGGAAGGGTACTTGGACTGATTGCGGAGATGCAAAAAGTAGCGCCGACCTTATGGGAAAGCGCTATTTTTTGTGAAGCGCTTGCAGATATAGACGAATGATGATATAATATGACTATAAAGGAGGGAAAACCATGGAACTGATACGACCTTCCGCGGATCTGCGGAACCATTACAGCGAATTGTCCAGAATGTGCCGGGAAACCAGGAAACCAGTTCATATTACAGTGAATGGCAGAAACGATACCGTGCTGTTGGGAGCGGTGGAGTATGCTCAAATGGAAGCAGAATTGGAATTGCTGCGTATGCTGGCGGTTGCTGAGGAGGATGTTTCCAAAGGGCGGACGGCTCCTGTGGAAGATACTTTCCGCGATATTCGCGCAGCGCTGTCGCGGGGGACAGCAATATGAAGTATACTGTTTTCCGAACGGATCAGTTCAACGACCAGTTCAACGACATCATTACTTACATTGCCCGGGACGCCTCTGTGGACACGGCTTTGGAGGTATTGGACAGGCTGGAAGAAAGCATTTCCAGATTGGGTGATTTTCCAGAATGCGGAAGCATACCGCATTACTCGATTTTGCGTCGTCAAGGCTACCGCGTTCTGATTGTTATGCGGTGGATTATCTTTTATAAATTCCAACCAGAGCAAGAAAACGTCATGCTTTACGCTATTGCCGATCAGCGGCAAGAATACTTGCGGCTACTTTGATATAAAGTGTAATCGCCTCTCCGATTTTCGGAGAGGTGTTTGCTTTAGCGCCGCAAAGAAGCTTTGGTTTTAAAACTTCTGTTCTTCCCACGTGCCGGAATACATACCTTGTGCGGGAGGGATTTGCATGGGGTACGCGCTGGCATTTGGGATATTAGCGGGAGCGATGATCGCTTATCCTTCGAAGGCGGCTTCCGCCGCGTGGGATGGTCTCGCACTGTGGGCGCGGTCAGTGGCTCCGGTGCTGGGGCCGTTTTTAGCCTGCATGCTAATGCTGTCCAGCCGGACGGGCGGCGGCATGATGGTGAAAACAGCGCTGGGCTGGCTGTGTGGCTCGCCCGGAGGAGCGCGCCTTATGCAGGAAAGCGGCCTCGAAGGGAAAAAAGCGCTTCGGGCCGCCGCCATGACCGGCACCATGAGCCCGATGTTTTTCCTGGGTACGATAAGCGGATGGCTGGATGATCCTTCCGCGGGCTGCTTGATCCTGCTATGTCACATCGCCGGGGCCTTGGCGCTGGGGCTGTGCATCCCCAGCGGTGGAAGAAAAGCGCCTGTTTCCGCTGTTCCCATCCCCTTGCCCCAGGCATTGCGGGACAGCGCTTTGGCGCTGCTGACAGTGGCGCTGTGCATGATGCTGGGCTGCGTTGCGGCGCGGATGGCGGCATGCGCTTTCCCCATGCTGCCTGACGAGGCCGCGGCCGCGCTGCAATGCGCATTGGAGGTCACGGGCGGCGTAAGAGCATTGATCAGCCTGGAACTGCCGCATACTGTGCCGCTGGTGTGCGCGGCCTGCTCCTTTGGCAGCCTGTCCATTTTGCTGCAAAACGCTGCTTTCTGGCAAAAAAGCGGCGTGGATATGGGACGACTGCTCCTGCTGAGGATCGCCCATGCCCTCCTGTCCTTTGTCCTGTGTCTTGCGATGTCGGCCTTAATGAAATACTAAAACCCCCGCTAAAAGCGGGGGCACAAGATATTCATTTCTTGAAGCCGTTTCTTAGTCCATCAGATACAGCATGGTGCCGAGCAGGCGCTGGTGAGCGGTGGAATTGTAAGCCAGGCTCTGATATTTGGCGCTGTAGGTGTAATCGCAGCGGCTGCAGAAGTAAAGCACCAAACTGGTATCATCGCCAAATTTTTCAGCCAGATTGATGGGCTGATTCCTGCTCATGCGCATGGACAGCAGGTCTTCCGGTTCATACTTGGTCAAATCGCCGATCCGATTCAACACGGTGAAGAACTCCAGAGTGACGGTGAATTTGTAGGGGTCTGCCAGCTTGTAATCGATCAGCAGGTTGCCGTCCCGGATGGTCAGGGTCAAGGTGCCGACGATGTACATATTGGAGGCGACCAGTTCGTAGGTCTGCACCCCGTCCTTGGAAGCGTCAAAGGGCGTGAACATGTACCACAGATCGGTGTTGTTGGGATACAGATTCACATCGCGCAGCCGGGGACCGAAGGCGCATACGGTGTTGTTGTTCATGGTCAGAACGCCCAGCTTTTCGATCCTGGTATGGGTGGGATCGTTCTGGCACACATACTTCTTTTCGCCTTCTTCGGTCAGGGTGGGCTTTTTGGTGACCGTGCCCTTATCCCACTTATGGCCGGTGGCCGGGAGCGTTTCAGTCTTTGTATGGGCGGAATTGAGACGGCACACATAGGTCTTCGTGCCGGTCTGTTCGCAGGTAGGCTGTTTGGTGACGGTTCCGTTATCCCAGTTATGGGCGTTGGGATCAATGGGAATGGATTCGGTTTTGGTGTGCGCGCTGTTGATCGTGCAGGTGTAAGTGCGCACGCCGGGCTCGGTGCAGTTGGGTTGCTTGGTCACTTTGCCGCTGTCCCATTTATGGGCGTTGGGAACGATAGCGATCGGTTCCGTCTTGGTGTGGCTGGGATCGTTTTTGCAGGTATAGGTGTACACGCCGGGGTTGGTACAGTCCGGTTCCTTGGCGATTTTGCCGCCGTCCCAATTATGGCCAGTGGGCGCGATGGGCGTGGTTTCCTTATGGGAAGGATCGTTCTGGCATACACGGGTATTTTCGCCGGGCACTTCGCAGGTGGGCTGCTTGGTCACCGTCCAGGAACCCCAATTATGGCCCAGAGGAGCGATATCGCGGGTTTCCTTGTGAAGGGCATTCAGTTTGCAGATGCGGGTTTCCTGACCCTTTTCCGTGCAGGTAGGCGTTGTTGTTACCTTCCAGCTGTCCCAGTCATGGTCCAGCGCGGGTATATCTCTGTAGTTTCCGACAGTGCCGCAGACCTTGCACACCTCGTGCTCCCGGCCTTTGACCTGGCACTGAGGCGCTATGTCGGTGGCCCAGGTAAAGTCATGGGGCAGCATGGATACGGTACGCTCGGAGTTTTGCACCACGTAACCGCAGACTGTGCAGCGGGTAATGGCCTTGCCCTCGCTGTTACAGGTGGGTTTCAGCGTGATCACTTCTACCAGATTGTGCGTTCCAGGGGCGCATTCTTCAGCCGCAGCGTTTGCTGCCATGCACAGCAGCGCGATTGCCGCGATGACGAAGATAACGATTTTTCGGATGTAATCATTTCTTTTCATCCTGAATCTTCCTCCTTAATGCCTGCGTCGGCGGGATCAGGCATTCGGCCGACGAGTTCTTATTCTCTGAAGAACCCGAGCAGCCCTTTTCCAATCCATGCTACCCGAATTACACGCTTCCGTTATTGCCGCTTGGTTTCAAATCCGAAACAGAAACGTAAAATTCGTGGAAAAATTCGCCTGATTCTTCTTGAAAATAATACCACAATATATTGTGTATTGTCAACGATTTTCTTAATATTTTTTTCAAAAAAATGACGGAATGCTAACAGAATCGCATCGTTTTGTTAATTCTTTTCCATGTATTGTAATCGGCGGTTCAGCAGGGATAGTCGGAACGCATAGAATGAGAAGAAAGGAGGTGCTATGAGCATGGCGGGGAAGAGGAAAAGCGGGGGTTGCGGGAAAAAACGGAACGGTTTGAGGGCGGCGGCCTTTGCCGTGCTGTTAGTGGCCGTGCTGGGCATTTGGATGGAGAAGAATTTGGAATCGGTGATCCTGGATATGGCGTATGCCCGGGCGGAAGCCATGGCGGTGGAATACATGCACGAGGCTGTGCGGGATGTGATGGGGGATGAAATCACCTATCAGGATATGATGACAGTGCGCACCGATGAAAACGGGCGTGTGACCATGCTGCAGGCCAACGCCGTGCGCATGAATGAATTGGCGGCCTTTACAGCCCTGCAGGCCCAGGCGAGGCTTGAGAGCGCCGATGCTCAAAGCGTCTCTATCCCGCTGGGGGCGGCGCTGGGCATCCCGTTTTTTTCGGCGCTGGGGCCGCGGGTGAGGGTGCGGATCGTACCGGTCAGCGCCGTATCCGCCGCCTTTTCCACGGAATTTGAATCGGCGGGCATCAACCAGACCCGGCATAAGATCTATCTTTCTCTGCGCACGACGGTGCGCCTGGTCATCCCCAGCGGAGCAAGGCAGGTATCCCTGGGCAGCCAGGTGCTGATCGCCGAATCCATCATCGTAGGGGAGGTGCCCCAGTCTTACGTACAGGTGCCGGATATGAGCGATGCGCTGAACTTTGCCATTCCGGACTGATCGGAAAGGAAGAAAAAGGAAAAAGAATGTAAATATTCAAGTTTTTTTATAGGAAAACACACCCATTGCTTGACAGGCTGGCTTTTGTGCACTAAAATACTGATACAGTGGTTCAATTTTACCCGGCGCGTTTTTTTCGCGCACGGAAGGAGGGAAGGGCAATGAGATTTGCCCGCAGTGTGATGCGGCCCGCAGGAGCTGTGCTCCTGATTTTGGTAATTGCTTTCATGTTCCAGTGCGCAGGCCTTTCGGAGGACAGCGATCCGGTGAGCGTCACCATCCAGGTAACGCCTGACAGCCTGACGGGTCCCGGCGAAGTGAACGTATCGCTGCGTGTATCCAACCCCGGCAGCACCGATATGATCGCTCCGGTCACGCTGTATGACCCGGAGGGCAGTGTGGTGCCTTCCTTTGGGGACGGCGGCTCCTATATCCTCAAGTCCGGCGATTCCCGTTCCTGGGAGGGAAAATGGAACGTGACCCAGGCGCAGCTGGACGCCGGTGCGGTGGCTTATACGCTGCGGTATCATGTGGAAGATGCGTCCGGGGCGCTGGTAGAATTGAATAAAAAGGCAACGGCCCGGATTTCTTTTGTGGGTGAAAAGGTTAATCTGAATGTGAACCGCACCATCAGTCCCCAGGTGGTGCGTTCCGGCGGCCAGGCCAGCGTCACTTATGAACTGTACAATAACGGCAACGTGGAACTGACCGATATCCGCGTGCAGGAAAACATTAGCAAATCAGCCAAAACAGTGAAAAGCCTTCCCGCCGGAGATCGTGCCTCTGTGCAGTTTACCAGCCGCATCGGCAACGCTGATCTGACAAGCAACGCCACCATCACTTATAAAGCGGCGGGCTCCGCCAAAACGGAAAAGATCACCGTGGAGGACGCGGTGATCCCTCTGGCCAAGCCCGACCTGAAAATCGAACTGTCCAGCCCCACCACGGGCGTGAACGTGGGCGAAGCCGCCACCCTGGTGATCACTTTCACCAACGCGGGCAACATCACCTATTCAAACGTGACGGTGACTGAAGCGAAGCGGGGGGAGATTCTGACCAACCTGACCATTCCCGCCGGAGCCACCGTAACAGAACAAAAGGATTTCATTTTGATGGAGCCCACTGCGTTCAAGGTGACGGCCACCCTGCCGGATAATACTGGCGAAACCAAGACCATGACCTCCAAGGAACTGAACATCGGCGTGTTCGATCCGCAAAAGCAGTTGCTGCTCACCCTAAACCTGACCAGCGATCAGGAAACGGTTCCTTCGACGCCCGCGGATGTGAAATTCCATTTGACGGTGACCAACAACAGCAATATCAAAGCGGAAAAAATCGCTATCACCCATGGAAATACCGCCATTTATACCATCGCTTCCCTGGAGCCGGGCGGCAGTATGGTGCTGGACCGGGACGTGCGGATCTCCCAGGCGGGGCAGTTCCGTTTTACCGCGTCCTTGAAGGACACCATGAATAACACCGTCTCCTTCGACTCGAATACCATCCGCATTGCCCTGGACCGGTCCACGCCGGCGCCCACCGCCGCGCCTGCGCCTACGGTGGCCCCTCCCGCGTTCGTGACTGCCGCCCCTGTCGATCCCATAGTGGAGCAGGGACGCAGCGCATTGATGACAGCGGCCATGGCGCTTGGCGCGCTGTTTGCCGCAGCGCTCGTGCTGTTTATCGTGAGCACGGTGATCCGCCTGCGCAAGCGGAGCAAATCCAAATCCGCTTACGATCATCTGGATCTGGCGGAACGCCGCGACTATACCGAGCCCGCTGACTATGAATTTGACGAAGAAGCCGAGGAGGAAACCGCCGAACAGGCGGAAACGGACTTGGAAACCGCTGCGCCGGTGGTACTGCCTCACGAACGGGTGCTGAATCAGGCGGAGGCAGAGCGGAACGGCATGCCTGATTCTCAGGATATTCCAAACACGGATGACGAAGGCGGCTACCGCGTCTCTCGCAGCATTATACAGGAGGAGACAGACAGCGCTGCCGTGAAAGAACCGGAAGCGGAAACGGCATCCCCGGAGGAAAGCGTGAACGCGGCTGCCGAGGGCAGACGCCGCCACCGCCGTTCAGCCCGCCGGGAGGACGATGAGTAACACTTCCCTAAAGTAACGATCCCCGCCAGCTTTTCCAAGGGAGCTGGCGGGGCTTCCTATATTTTTTTCCATTTTTTGAAAGAAAGGGCTGGAGCATGAAAACGCTGAATGTGCTGATCGTAGATGGACAGGGAGGCGGCATCGGCCGTCAATTAGTAGAGGAAATCAAAAACGCTCGCCTGCCCTGCCGCATCACCGCAGTGGGGACTAATACCGCAGCCACCGCGGCGATGCTGAAAGCGGGGGCGGAGCAGGGAGCCACGGGAGAAAATGCCGTGGTGGTCTGCTGCCGGGAAGCCGATGTGATCATGGGTCCGGTGGGCATCGCAATCGCCGATTCCCTGCTGGGAGAGATCACGCCCAGGATGGCGCTGGCTGTGGGGCAAAGCCGCGCCCGCAGGCTGCTGCTGCCGGTGAATCATTGCCAGAACGTGATCGTGGGCGTGACGGATCTTTCCGTGCGTACTTTGACGGCGGAAGCGGTGCGGCTCCTGGGGGAATGGAGCCGGGAAGAAACGTGAAGTGTTTTGATTCAGCCGGAGAATATTTCAAGGAGGCTTTAAGTTACAAAAGAGTGGAGAGTTGAGAGTGGAGAGTTGAGATTTATATAGTCGGTCAAACTAAGTCCCTATCGATTTTAAAACAAAATACATCTCAACTCTCAACTCTTAACTCTCAACTCTCATTCTGATATAAAGTGCCCTTTCAATGCGAGACTGAACAATCACAAGGGTTTCAGCTTTGTCATCCATGCCATTCAAACTCCCAATAGGCGATATTTTCCCGTTTCCAGGTGTAGGTGATATAGACCCGGCTGCCGCGGTTTACAATAGCGGGATAGGAGAATTCACCCGGCTCGGTCTGCAAATCGCACAAACGCTGAAAGGAATCGCCGCCGTCCCGGGAAACGGCGATGGAGAGGGGAGAGCGCCAGCCAAAATTTCCGCCCACGGGATTGTAGACCAGCAGCAGCGCGCCGTCGTCCATACGGGTCAGATCAATGCCGCTGTTATTGTTGGGCGCCGAAGTGGGGTAGGCTTCACACCAGGTGCTGCCTTGATCGAAGGAATCGGTGCGGTAGATAAAGCCTTCACCGCTGCGCAGCAGGGCGTGCACACCGCTGTCGTCCTCCCACAGGGTGGGCTGGATCACGCCGCGGCCATGCTGGTATTCCGGCGGGACCTGGCTGTAATCAAAGGTACGGCCCTCTTGCCGTGCTTGAAAGGCTTGGGTATACCAATATTGAATCCCTTCGCGCAAATGATGCGTGCCTTGGGCTTCAATGGTATTGGAGCGGGTCCAGGTGCGGCCTCCGTCATCGGAGATATCCATAAAGCATACCCACAGCCCGCGTTCAGTGGAAGCGGGAGCGAGGATGCGCCCGCTTTTCAGCAGAAGAGGCTTGTTGCGCACCGGACCGCGGCCGCCGCTTCGGTCGCCGGGGACCAGTTCACGGGGCTCGGACCAGGTTTTGCCTTCGTCCTGGGACTCCCGCACATAAGTGCGCCAGTCCGGGATCTCCTGCCCGACTTTATAGAATAGGTGAATGCGGCCATCCGGGTACTGAAACAGCACGGGATTCCAATGAGGCTCCATGGAGGAAGCCATCAGCCGAGGAGCGCGGAAGCCGCTTTCGTCCTTTTCCGCCAGATAAATACTCACATCGTCGTTATGTTCCTGGCTACCGCCGAACCAAGCCACCAGCACATGGCCGTTATGGAGGGGAAGCACGGTGGATGCGTGATGGGCGAAGGTCTTTTTTTGATCAATGACAAGCCGGTGGGATATCAGTTCAAGCATGGGGGAGACAGCTCCTTTATTCGCGCGTCAGAAAAACGGCGTTCGGAAAGGAACGGCGCTTTATCATTGTAAAATTGTAGCATTGCTCGTTCTCCCTGTCAATCCGGGGTTTGGCGCACAGTGCGGTGCGGTATGACTGGAAGCGGGAATACTGCTTTTTTTCGCTTTATCCGACGCAATTTTTACAATTCTGTGTAGAAAATATGACGAAAGAATTTGATAATCTGCGGGGCGTATGCTATAATGGTTAGGAAAACCGAAGGTTTTCCGGGTCGGCGGGCAAGCGAGCGCAGTGAATCGCCGCACGCCGACAACCAAAGGATATAATGGTTAGGAAAACCGAAGGTTTTCCGGGTCGGCGGGCAAGCGAGTGCAGCGAATCGCCGCACGCCGACAACCAAAGGAGGATGCGGATGTATCAGGCTTTGTACCGTGTGTGGCGGCCCAAAACCTTTTCGGATATGGTGGGCCAGGAAGCCATCGTGCGCACCCTGCGCAATCAGGTCAATACGGGGAGGGTGGCGCACGCCTATTTGTTCTGCGGCAGCCGCGGCACGGGCAAAACCAGCGCGGCCCGCATCCTGACCCGCGCCATCAACTGCCTGAATCCACGGAACGGCGATCCCTGCGGGGAGTGCGAAAGCTGCCGCACCATCGAGGCGGGCGCCTCCTTTGACGTGTATGAAATGGACGCCGCCAGCAACAGCCGGGTAGAGGAGATCCGGGAGCTGCTGGAAAAGGTGGATTATCCTCCCCAGTTCGGCAAATACAAGGTGTATATCATCGACGAAGTGCACATGCTGAGCAACGCGGCGTTCAACGCGCTGCTGAAAACCCTGGAAGAACCTCCGGAATATATGGTGTTCATTCTGGCCACCACAGAACCGCAAAAGCTGCCCTCCACCATTCTTTCCCGCTGCCAGCGGTATGATTTTGGACGCTACTCAGAGGAACAAATCGCCGGACATTTGAAAAACGTGGTGGAGCAAAGCGGGGAGGAAGCCGAGCCGGAAGCGCTGGAACTGGTGGCCAGGGCGGCGGAGGGCGGTATGCGCGACGCCCTGTCCATCCTGGACATGTGCATGGGGTCCGGCGAAAAAATCACGGAGGAACACGTGCGCGCAGCGCTGGGTACGGCGGATCGGGCCTTCCTGTTTTCCTTCGCCGACGCCATCGCCCGACGGGACGGGGGAGAAGCCCTGCGGCTCATTGAGGAATTGATGCGCGGGGGCAGGGACGTGCAGGTGTTTTTGAAGGACGTGTCCGCTCACCTGCGGCTGCTGATGGCCTCGCTGCTGTGCGGGCCTGGAGAGGGGCTGCCGGGGATCAGCGGCGAAAATGTAAAGCGATATGCCCAGCAGGCCAAGCTGTTTTCCCAGCAGCGGCTGCTGCGGGTGCTGGAGGGCTGCATGCGCGCCGAAGCGGATACCCGCTGGGCAGCGTCGGCCCGGTCGGTGCTGGAGGTTTTCGCACTGCGGGCCTGCGATCAGCCGGAGGATAAGGACGTGGAAGCGCTGCTGGAACGAGTAGCGGAATTAGAACAGCGGCTGGCTGAACTGGAAAAAAACGGTGTGCGCACTGTACAAGCCGCCGCGGAACCGGCCGCCTCCAAAGCCGTAAAACCCGCGGGGCCTGTACCCCGGCCCATCGTGGAAACGCCGGTACCGGAAGGCAACCGCCCGCCCAAGGACGTGTGGAACGACGCGCTGAAGAACCTGAAAAAGATGGAACCCGCCATTTACGGGCCTCTGTCCCGCGCCAAATACGGCGGATATCAGGATGGCGTGTTCAAAGCGCTATTCGCGCCCGGGGAAGAAATCTTTATGTCCATGCTCTCCGCCCCGGACAGGAAAAACAAAATTGAAAACGCTTTGAACCAGGCGGGGGCGCAGAATGCCGTATTTGAAGCTGCTTCCCAGATGATGCCCGCCGATCCCGAAGCAGGAACGAAACAGGAAAAAACCCTGGACAGCCTGTTCGATATGTTTGGCCGGGATAAAGTACAGGTAGACGAATAACCTTCCAAATTGTTTTTATTGTTTTAGCAACGCCCCAGGAAAGGAGCACGCAATGAATTCCAATCGCGGTCAATATAACGCGTCCCCCATGTATAACCTGAAAAACAAAAAGCCGGAAAGAAAAAAAGAGCTGGAGCAAACGGAGGAAGCCGCCTTGGCAACGGAACAGCGGCATATGACCCTTTCCCTGCTGTTGTCCCTTGGCTTGCCGGCGCTGTTTTTAGTGTGCCTGATCGTTCCAAATTCCATTCTGCGCTGGATTTTCCTGGGCTTGACCGGGATCAGTGTGCTGACGATGTGGCTGCTGAGGGCGTTTGTGCGCAGCGCCCGGAATACGCTTACCGTGATTTACGCCGCTCTGGCGGTGGTAATCGGGCTGGCCCTGTTCATGAGCCGTCAGCCGCCGGAAAGCCGCAGTGCGTCCGCGGCGGCGCTGAATCAGGCTTCCCTGTTTTCCAATCCGGACACGGGCAGCGTAAACGCGTTTTTGAATGAACTGAACACGCCTTCTCCGGAATCTGAGGAAGAAAACAACGTCGCAGTGCCGGAAGCGCAGCTGCGCCTGGACGCTTTCTTCCAGGCCTGGGCCATGAATTCTGTGACGGAAATAAAAAGTTACTGCCTGCCCTCCTGGGTAAACGAACGGCAGTCGGCGGAAACCGAGCTGTTCCAGAAGCTGCGGATGAGCAGGCCTGTGAATTATACGATCGAGGAAATGAGCGGCAGCGACGGGGCTAATTCCCGGATCATTACCTTAAAAGCCACCTTTGACGAGAACGGGGAAACCGTGGTCAAGCGTATGCGGGTGATCATGAAAAAGATCAACGACGTGTGGTATGTGGATCCCGATTCCCTGGACGGGGTGAAAGTGGACGAAGCCGCGGAATCCACCGCCCAGGCGTCGTACCAGATGATTGCCAGCACCATCGCGCCGACCGCCGAGCCCAAGGCGGAAGGAGAAAGCATCACCGTGTACTATAACGTACACGGCGGCAAGTATTATCACTTAAGCCCCACTTGCCCGGCTGTGGATTCCAGTTATTGGCCCCTGACGGGCGTGATCCCCTTTGAGCTGATCAACAGCACGGAATACAGCAAGCTGATTCCATGCTCCAAATGCGGCGCGCCAGCGAGGCCAGCGATCAACTGACGGTTCATTTCGAGAGCCCTTCCGCGTGATCCGCCATGCGGCACAGGCATTGCAGTTGGGCGTACTTGATCCGCCCGCCGAGGGCTGCCGTACCCTGGGCGGCCAGCGCATCGTTCAGGGATTGGGCCAATGCGTCCAGCATGTCCGATACGTCTTTGACGCTTCCCGGGGCTTTTTCTCCGAACATGGCGTTGATCCTGGCTTTCAGGGCGGTCAGCGTATCCCGGTGGGACTGTAAAGCGGAAATCGTTTGCTGACGGTCCGTTTTTCCCCGGTCCAGGCCGTCGGACAGAGCCGTCAATTGGACGGAAAGCTGTTCCAAGGCGTCATAGGCGTCGGAAAGGGCAGTCAGTTGGTCCTGCCTGCCGGTCAGACGAAGCTTCACTTCCGGCTGAGCGATTTCCGTCAGCACGGCGTCTACCTGGTGATTGGCGCGCAGCTGGGTCATAACGGCCTGAGCGTCGGCCCGGGCGTCATACGCGGCGGCCAGTACTCGATACTGTCCCTGCAAGCATACATATCCCGCCGCGCCCCGGCTGCGGAAAGAAGCGGCCAGGCTTTCCGCCGCCTCCACGCTGTCGAAAGCGCCTAATTGCAGGGCGTACCATGTGTGCCCCGGCAGGGTCAATGTGCGTTCCTCCCGAGGAACGGGCTCTGTCGTCTGCGCGGCGGAAAACTGGCGGAGATTCAGAAATTGCGGAAGGACCGCCCCCTTCCACGCCTGCTTTCCAAATGTGACGGCGCCAGCCCCCAGCAGGATGCCCAAAAGCAGCAGCAGAGCCCATCTCCCGCCCCGATTCCGCATTGGATAACGCTTCATTTTCAGCTTTCCTGCCCGCATACCCGCGCCTCCTTCCCGTTTCTTGAGGATTGTATGCGCGGGAGTATGACCGCATGCCTGTTTCATCAGCGTACAGAGCAAAGCGTTCAGAGGATCATTATTCCTGAAAGCAATCAAAGGAGGAATTATGCGCTACCATATCGATACCATTCCCGTTTGGGACGCCATGAAGCTGGAGGGCGAATGCCCCCTGTGCGCCCTGCGACGCCGCAACGAGCTGATTGACGTGGACCGGTTTTTAGGCGCGTCGGTGATGGAACCGGATACCCGCATTCAGGTGAACGCCAAGGGCTTCTGCGCTCATCATCAGGTGCTTTTGTACGCCCAGAAGAACCGTCTGGGCCACGCGCTCATGATGCATACCCATTTGAAGGAAACCATGGCAAAGCTGCGCCCTATCCTGGAAGCGGCCCAGACCGGCGCGGAGAAAAACGCCGCTCCCCCTGCCCTGAAGCGCTTTTTGGGAAAAGGGGAAGGAAAAGAGGATCTGGCGGGGGCCGCCAGCCGCATTCGGGAAATGTCCCGGACCTGCATCCTGTGCGATACCATTGAAGAACATACCCGCCGCTATGCTTACACGATGCTGCATCTGTACAAAACCGACGATTCCTTCCGCAAGGCATTAGTCAATTCCAAGGGCGTGTGCCTGCCGGATATGGCCATGCTGCTGGAAATGGCCCAGGAGGAATTGAACGGCGACATGCTGCGGGATTTTGTGCGTGATCTGAGCGCTGCGGTGGAACGCAGCCTGGAAAAAATGGAAAAAGACCTGGAAGGCTTTACCCTGAAATTCGATTACCGGAACGCCGACAAGCCCTGGGGCGACAGCCGAGGGTCCTTGGAGCGCACGGTGAACAAGCTGCAGGGCTGGTGCCTGGGGGAGGAGCCCAATCCCAAATGAAAAAAAGGATGGCATGGGCAGCGCTGCTGCTGTGCTGCGCGATGGCGCTTTCGGGATGCATGAATTCCCCGCCGGATTTGTTACTGCGGGAAGGGGATGGCGGCCAGCGCCTGATCAGCGCCAGCACGTCGGACCTTGCGCCGGACAGCCAAAAGATCACCCTGTATTTCCGCTATGGGGATTCGGCTTACTTGGCCCCGGAACAGCGGGAGATTCAGGTAAAACGCAATGAAAGCCTGGAAAAAGCCATCACTGCGGCGCTGATCCAGGGCCCTGACCCTTCCAACCTGGCCCTTACCGCCCTGTTTCCACCCGGTACGGAGTCGCTGGCCGCGACGGTCCAGGGGGATATCCTGTTTATTACATTTAACGAAGCGTTTCTGGGCCGTTACGCCGATGAGCCGTCGGACGCTGCTTCAAGCGAAGGCATCCTGCGCCGCCAGTTATGCTTGCAATCCCTGGCCGCAACGATGACGGAGGAAGGATTATGCACCCAGGTGCAGGTGCTTGTTTATCGCAGCGCGGTGCAGACGAATTCTATGCGGCTGCAGGCGGGATTCCTGGACAGGACCAATGACGATACGCTGCTGCCGCCCGTGACGCGGGATGAAAACTGCCTGCTGACCCCCTTCAACACGGCCAGCCTGATCCTGCAGGCCTGGAAGGACCAGGATTGGATAAACCTGTATGATATGACGGCCAAGGCAGAAGAGAACGCCCGCGCAGGGGAACAGAGCGCTTTGGAGGCCTTTGCCGCCGCCCGGACGCTGACGGATTTTTCTCTTTCTCCCGGAACGGTGTCCTTTGACGGGCGATCCGCTGTGCTCACCGCTTGTCTGACCGTGCAAGATCGGGGTTCGGATGAAGCCATACAGGGTTATCCCCTGCTGCTGCTCCGGGAGGGGGGTATCTGGAAAGTGGATTATAACCGGCTGCTGAATATGATGAACGGCGCATGATAAAAGTGAAGGCCGGCCGCTTCTTCCGAGAACGCTTTAGATCAGAGAGCTGAGAGTTCAGAGTTATATGGTCAACAAATATATGGAACCGCAGGCAAACTTGTCGGACAAACTACATTATAAACTCTGCACTCCCAACTCTGCACTCCTTTACTGACCTAAAGTGCTTTTTACGCTTTCTATAAAACGGGGTGTACAATCATGAGATTCCACGCGAAACGCTGGGGCTGCCTGATCGCTGTTTGCCTGTTGCTGACGGGCTGCGCGGCCCAGGAAAGCGGGACCGCTGTCCAGTTGACGCTGCCGCCCGCCCAATATCCGCACGCAGCGCCGGAGAACGATATAAACCAGAGTTATGAGCAGACGGTGATGCTGTACCTGCCCTCCCTGGACGGAACCAAGCTGCTGGCCGTGCCCCAGACGGCTTCCCTTTCCGCTTCCCGGCACCGGTCCCGCACGCTCTGCGAAATGCTGT
Organism: Clostridia bacterium; assembly: GCA_017530275.1. The sequence continues at coordinate 54,047 of JAFXMP010000122.1, forward strand.
TAGCCCATCCGGGCACGGCTTCCGCAGCCCGGGTCGGAGGGGATATCGCGCTGGCCTTATCCGATACTGACGCGGTGGAGATTTCCGGCCAGGTGGCCACGGTGAGCCTGGGGGCTTCGGCCCTGCGGCTGAACCATGAACAGCTGTTTACCGTAGGTCAGGCCATTGCCAATATACTGGGCCAGTTTGGAGACGTGCAGTATGTGAACGTGTTGATTTCCGGCGTGCAGCCCGGCATGAACATCGCCGCTACCCTGCCCGCCGGCTGCTTTCAGCCCAACAGTCGGGAGGACCTTTCCGTGCTGTGGTCGCGGGCTTCCGCAACCCTGTCCGCGGGACGCCGTTCTTTTGCCGCCGCCCTGTATTATCCCGCCCCTTCCGGCAAGGGGATTTTATGTGAGGCACGAACCCTTTCCTTCACTGCTGCCGATTTTTCGGGTATGGCACTGACGCTGCTGGAAGCCCTGTCCGCGGGAGCGGAAACTCTGCCCAACGTTCCGCAGTGCCCGGATCTGACCACGTTTCTGCGCGAATCGCCTACCTTAGGGGAAGCGGGCGGTACGCGGCGGCTGGTGCTCCGTTTTTCAGAAGAATTGAACAGTGCTTTGATCAATGCCGGGATCACCCGATCTGTGATGATGGCTTCCATGTGCTGGACGCTTACCACCTTCCTGCCGGGGATCGAGGGGATCGAAGTGCAAATCGGTTCGGAACGTATCAACACCCTGACCCCTTCCGGCACCTATAATGGCGCGGGGGAGATCATTACCTTTCAGGATGGGCTGATGCGGCGGCGGGATTTTTCCGGCTTCCTGTTGGAAGAATGCGCCCTGTATTTTGCCGGTTCTCAAGGGAAACTGGAAAAATCCTATCGGCCGATCCCCTATTACGAAGCGTACAGCGCACGCGCTCTGGTGGAGCAGCTGATGCTGGGGCCCCAGCCCTTTGACAGCCGGAGCGGCCTTTCCGCCGTGCTGCCCCAGGGCCTGCGGCCGGCCGATCTGCTGGGCGTGGGGATGGAGGATCAGACCTTGCTTCTCAATTTTTCTGCCCAGCTTGGCGCGCTGGCGCAGGGCATGGACGCCCAGGCGGAAGGGCGAATGATTTACAGTCTGGTCAATACCCTGTGCGCACTGCCGGGCGTTAAACGTACGGCTCTTTTCGTTCAGGGCAGCCAGCCGGATTCCCTGGCGGGGGCCATTTATCTGCCAGGCGATTTCCTGCCTAATCCTGATATAATTGTAGAATGATACAAAAAAACTGCCGGGCAAACGCACGGCAGTTTTTTGAGGAAATGAATTACTTCACTTCGACCTTGGCGCCGACTTCGGCGAACTGAGCCTTCACCTTTTCGGCTTCTTCCTTGGAAACGCCTTCCTTCAGAGCCTTGGGCAGGCTTTCCACGAAATCCTTGGCTTCCTTCAGGCCCAGGCCGCTGACGACTTCGCGCACAGCCTTGATGACCTTGATCTTTTCGGAGCCGGCATCCACCAGGATGGCGTCGAATTCAGTCTGTTCTTCCGCGGGAGCGGCAGCAGCAGCGGGAGCGCCGCCGGCAACGGCGATAGCGCCGGTCACGCCGAACTTCTCTTTCAGAGCTTCAACCAGTTCGTTTACTTCCATGAGAGACATTTTCTCAATGGCTTCAATGATTTCCTGAACGGACATTTTATTTTCCTCCATTTTTTGCGGTCGTTTGGAAATGATGCAGCTTCTATGCTGCCAATACTGAGATTAGGCGGCTTCCTTCTTTTCGGCGATTTCGCCCAGAACGGCCACCAGGGAAGACACGGGGCTCATCAGGCAGCCAACCAGGGTCGCCATGAGCTCGTCCTTGCCGGGCATCTTGGACAGCTTGATCATGGTCTTTTCATCGGCTGCCTTGTTTTCAAAGATACCGCCGGTAATCTTCAAAGCTTCCAGCTTGTTCTTTTCGATGAACTGGGCCACAGCCTTGGGACCGGACACAGGATCCTTCTTGCTGAAAACGAAAGCGTTGGGGCCGTTCAGCAGATCGTCCATGCCTTCGATGCCAACCTGCGTAAGGGCCAGCTTCACCAGCCGGTTTTTGAGCACGCAGTAATCCACATCGTTTTCACGGCACTGGCGGCGCAGATTGGTATCCTGCTCCACGGTCAGGCCGGTGTAACTCACCACGGTCACGGACTCGGCGTTTTTCAGCCGCTCCACGATCTCGGCTACCTTTTCCACCTTCACGTCGCGATTCTTGCTCATTGTTTCTGTTCACACCTCCTCAATGGCTCGGAGTAAAAGAAAACCCTTGCGCCAACGCAAGGGAGAGCATACATCCATACTTTCCATTGCGCCTCGGCTGGCGGGGCGTACGCCCTTTACACGCTTTCGCGCACCGGCTGTCTCTGGCACAGGCTCTTTAAAGCCGAGAGATATATTAACACACTTTGACCGTGCTGTCAATGCCCAATTTGCACAATTTGAAGAAAGTGAAGTAAGCGCAGCCTTATATTTCTTCCGGCAGAAACAGCAGCTTTTCCATCAATTCAACCGCTTCCGATCCTGCTGAGGAGAGCAGCCGCACATCGCCGGATGAGTCTGTAGGAGCAAGAAGCCTCAACTCTTTCAGCCGCCTTTCCAGCTGACGCACAGTGCCTCCATTGCCGTCGATCAGCGGAACGGAAGGGAAATGCGCGCTAATGGCATGCTTGAGGAAAACGTAATGGGTGCATCCCAACACCACGGCTTCCACCTTTTTACCGGCGTAAGGCTGGAACAGATCGAACAGATAATCATGCAGGGCGGGGGTGTCCAGTTCTCCCCGTTCGGCAAATTCCATCAGCCCCTTGCAGGGCAGCGATATCACACCTTCCCCGTACAAGGCGTAAAGATGCGCGTATTTTTCCCCCGCGATGGTGCCGGGGGTAGCCAAGGCCAGCACCGTGCCGTCCCGATGCAGCAGGGATGCGGGTTTCAGCGCCGGTTCCATGGCGATGATGGGAAGGTTCGGGTATTCTGCCCGGAGCGCCGCCGCAGCGGCGCTGGTTGCGGTGTTGCAGGCGATCACAATAGCCTTGCAGCCCATTGCCAGCAGGTTTTCCACTACTTGGCGGGAAAGGAAAAGCACTTCTTCCTTGGTTTTGGTGCCGTACGGGGCATTTTTCGTATCCCCGAAAAAGATAAAGCGTTCATTCGGCAGCTGGCGCACGGCTTCCCGAAGCACGCTGATCCCGCCCACGCCGCTGTCAAACATGCCGATAGGAGACTGGCAGCGAAGATCATTCATGAAATAGCTGCCCTCCTTGCTCCATCCATTCCCGCAGGGCGTCCATATCCTGCTGCTGGTATACAAAAAAATCCTGGCTGCCTTCCGCGCAGGTAAGCTGGATATGCCTTTCCTCCGGATCATTGGGATTTGTTTCGGACAGCAGGCGGATCTCCGTGATGTCGCGCTGGCGGATGGGATAAGCGCACATTCTGTAGGGCTCCAGATTCCAGCCGTTGGGCACGATCAGCACGAGCCAGTTCCGCAGCAGGATAAAGCTGCCGTGATGCTCGCAAAGGGCTTCCGCGTCCCGGTCGATTTCCGCCATGATTCTTTCCGGTTCGCCTAAGCTGTACAGCGCCTGCCCGTAAGGCGTTTTTTTCAGCAGCCATTTTGTGTCGCTGAGAATCAGATAAACACCCACAAGCGCCAGCACAATGGCAGCGTTCAGGCCCAGGAGAAGCATCAACCTTTTTGCTTCCACATGCTGCGAGGCCATGACCGCGCCGAAAACCGCCATGGAAAGCAGCCAAATAATCGCCATACCGGTGCAGGACCGCAGCATGCCCCTGTATTCCCGCCGCATTTGGCGCAGAGAAAAGCTTTTCAACGCTTGATTCCCCCCTATCCGCAGCAAGTATACCACAAAAAGGGGAATATGACAATTATTCCAGCGCGTCGAAGTATTGGCAGATGGCCCGGGCCAGGGGTTCCATGGCGTTCAGGGCTTCGGGCAGGGTGTTTTTGTTGTTGCCCACCTCGATGAGCATGCTGGGGGACGCGGCCTGCTGATTATACCGCCCGGATTTCAGCGATACGCCCCGGCACAGGTTGTCAGCCCGCGCGTTCAAATAATCGGAAATAGCCCGGGCCGCCTTTTCATTGGCCTCCCAATCCGGCTTTTCATCTAAAGCGCTGCCTGTGCCCTGACCGATCAAAATGAGCAGCCGGGCGCAAGCCTGTCCCTCCACCTGGATCACATTGGGCCCGTTTCCCTTGGAATAGGAATCCCGGTGCAGATCGATATAAAGATCATATCCTTCCGCAGCCGCCTGTTTCAGGCCTTCCAGGGACCGGGAATAGGCGGTGGACAGCCGGGGCGGCTCGTAATCCGTGGTATCGTGAGTCACGGAAATACCAGCCTCCTTGAGGCGCTCCGCCAATTCATCCCCCACGCGCACCATGTTGCAGCGGTGATCCGCTGTGCGCCAGGTTTCTGTGGGCGTATAACGGTTCTCCCCGTCCATTTCATAAGCCTCGTAGGTGTGGGTATGGTACAGGTACACCCTTTTCTGCTTTTTCTGCTGGGAAGCGACGGAAATTACCTCCATGGTAAAATCGGAAAAGGAGTCTGACGCTTCCTCAGCATAAGCGGACAGGACGCGGACCGTATGGGAAAACGCCCTGCCCATGCAAAAGCACAGCAGGAACAGTAACGCCCATACGCCTGCGGCGCTGCGCTTCAAATCATATCTCATGGCATTCACCTCATGGCAGTATATGCGTCTTCATGGCCCGTCATGCGATAAATACTGGATTTCTTCCAATGAAAGGCCGGGCTGCAGGGCCAGATTCAGGCCATCCGAAATGATGCGGGCTACCCTGCCCACCAATTCGTCCACCTCCCTGGGCGTGACGACCAAATCGCCGAGCCCCTGGCGGGTGATCCGATCCACCATACTGTCCATGGCCTGCTCGTGCTCTTCCTCCTGTATATCCATATCCTTGAGCAGCAGGGAAAGGGCGTCCCGCGCGATCACCGCCGCATATACTACCATGGGCACACCCACTGCGATCACAGGCACGCCCAGGGAATCCCGGTTCAGCCCAGCCCGATGATTGCCCACGCCGCTGCCGGGACGGATGCCGGTGTCAGTGACCTGGATGGTGGTGCCAATGCGGCTGCTTTCCCGCGCCGCTAAAGCGTCGATGGCGATGACTGCGGCGGGACGCACATGCTCGGTGATCCCCTTGATCATCTCCGCCGTTTCCATGCCTGTGATACCGAGTACCCCTGGAGCCACCCCGCAAACGCCCCGCAGGCGGTTTTTCAGGTCCGCTCCAGTTACATCCTTCATGTGGCGGGTGATCAACAGATCCTCCACCACCCTGCTGCCCAGGGAATCCGCCGTCATGTAACGGTTGCCAAGGCCCACCACCAGGACATCTCCCTCTGTTGGTGTCAGTTCCCGGATCACCCGTGCCAAAGACTGGGCGATTTCTTTTCTTTCCTCCGTGCAGGCATGGGAAAGCATGGGATGAGAAAGTGTGATATAGGCCCCCTGGTCTTTTTCCAGCGCCTTGGCAGCCTCCTCGGATTCGATCTTCACATAGATTTCTTCCAGTGTGCCGTGCTGAATCCTTCGAGTGAAAACGCCTTTGGGACTTGGCGACAGAGCTTGGCTTTCCATCGCCAGATCGGTTCTGATTTGCATACGCTTCCCTCCGTTTTTTCTTAGGGTATCCGAAACTGCGGCAGTTATGTCCATAAAAATGAAGGCCAAAGAATCATTTTCTTTTTTTCTGCCATGCGGTAACGGTATTCTTTTTGTTCTTGCCTTGAAAAATACGGAATTATTACCAGATAATACATTTAGCGCTTTAAATGCATTATATCAGCGCTTGACAACGATAAAGCGATGAATATAATACAAAATGTACCTAATAATGAATTGACACAAAAACGGAGGGAAAAAAGATGAAGAAAACGATAGCGATCCTGATGGCGACGATCCTGCTGTTGGGTATGACGGCGGCTGCTTCTGCGGACCAGCTCAGCGATATCAAGGCCAAGGGCGTATTGGAACTGGGCGCCAACATTGAATTCCCGCCCTATGAGTTTTATTGGACAAACCCTGAAACGGGCGTGGAAGAAGTAGCCGGCTTTGATATGGCGCTGGCCAAGGGCATTGCCGACGAACTGGGCGTTGAGCTGAAAATCAATGATCAGGCCTTCAGCGGCCTGGTGACCGCCTTGAGCGTGGGCGAAATGGATATGGTCATTTCCGGCCTGGCCATCAAGCCCGAACGGTTGGAAGTGGTGGATTTCTCCGAGCCTTATTTTTCCGGTGAACAGATCCTGCTGGTGCGTGCCGCTGATTTCGACGCGCTGAAGACTGTGGAAGATATGAAGGGCAAGAAGGTTGGCGCGCAGCTGGGTTCCCTGCAGCAGGGCATCCTGGAAGAACAGTTCAGCGCTTCCGAACCGCTGCTGCTGGACAAGCCCTCCATCCTGGCTTTGGAACTGGCGAACGGCAACATCGACGGCTGGCTGATCACCGATCTGGTGGCCAAGCAGTACATGGTGGTTTATCCCGGCATGTTCCAAATCAGCGAAGTGCCCGTGGATTATGATTCCTCCGCCGGTATCGGCGTGGCCGTTCCCAAGGGCGACAACGCTTCCCTGCTGGAGATCGTGAACGACTACATCGCGAAAGTGAAAGCCGACGGCACCTGGGATCAGTGGATGGACGACGCCGTGACCAAGAGCGTTTCTCTGTTGGCTGAATAAGCAAAAGGAAATAACGAAAAGGAGCAGGGGCTGCTGAAATGAGCGGCCCCTGCCTTCCTTGCTTTTTACCCTATGAAAAGACGGAGGAATCTTCCCCATGATCAGCTTACCGAAGATATGGGAGATCTTTACCACCAAATTCAGCGTGTTCATGCAGGGCGTGGGCGTCACTGTGGAGCTGGCGCTGTATACCGTGGCGCTTGGATCGATCCTGGGGCTGCTGGTGGCCATTTTCCGCCACACGCCTATCCTGCCCATTAGGTGGCTCATGAACGCCTATGTGGCTTTTATTCGCGGTACGCCGCTGCTGGTGCAGGTGCTGATGATCGTGTACGGCCTGCCGCAGCTGGGATTGAAGCTGCCGCGCATGACGCTGTGCATCATCGCCTTGGTGATCAATTCCGGCGCGTACATGGCGGAGCTGATTCGCGCGGGCCTGCAGTCCGTGGAAAAAGGGCAGGAGGAAGCGGCGGATTCATTGGGCATGAACGGGTTCCAAAAAATGCGGTACATCATCCTGCCCCAGGCCATCAAGGTCACGCTGCCTGCTATGGGCAATGAGTTTATCGCCATCATCAAGGAGTCTTCCGTTCTTTATGCCGTAGGCGTATACGAACTGACCTATCAGGCCAACAAGCTTTCCTCCGTCAATTACCGCTATCTGGAAACCATGATCGTTGCGGCCCTGATATACTTTGTGCTTACCTACACCATGACCAAACTCCTGGGTCTGCTGGAAAGGAGGATGCGCCGCAGTGAAAACAGCGTCATGTGAAAACCCCATGATCGTCGATTCCGGCTCTCAAACGGAAACCTTGATGGAAGTCCGTGGATTATACAAGAATTTCGGAAAGCTTGAAGTGCTCAAGGGGATCGACCTGAACGTGCACAAAAGCGACGTGCTGGTGCTGATCGGGCCTTCCGGCAGCGGCAAATCCACGCTGCTTCGCTCGGTGAATATGCTGGAAAAGCCAACGGCGGGCCATATCCTTTTCGAGGGAAACGATCTGACCCTGGCGAAGCGCAAGGACCTGTGCCGCCTGCGGGAGCGGATGGGCATGGTGTTTCAGCAGTTCAATCTGTTCCCCCATCTAAAGGTGAAAGACAACATCACCATTTCCCCCCGAAAGGTAAAGGGCCTGAGCGTGGAGGAAGCGGAAAAGAAGGCGGAAGCGCTGCTCAAGCGCGTAGGCCTGTACGATAAATGGAACGAGTTTCCCAGCCGCCTGTCAGGCGGGCAGAAGCAGCGCGTGGCCATCGTGCGCGCCTTGGCCATGGATCCCGATATGATGCTGTTTGACGAACCCACTTCCGCTCTGGACCCGGAAGTGGTGGGCGAGGTGCTGGACGTGATGAAAGCTCTGGCCGCCGATGGGATGACAATGATGGTAGTCACCCACGAAATGCGCTTTGCCCGCCAGGTGGCGGACTATGTGCTGTTCATCGATGACGGACAAATCGTGGAAGCCGGGCCGCCGGACGAAATATTTGATCATCCCAAACAAAAGCGCACCCAGGATTTCCTGAACAAAGTGCTGTAAATGGAGAGAGAAAATGCTCATGAACCCTCTTGAGTCCCTGAAAAAATATGTGAACCAGCCCAGCGGCAGCCATGACCCCGAGGATGTGCAAAAAGTGGCGGAAATGTTCGCCGAGGATTTCGCGTCCCTGGGATTTCAAACGAAGCTGATTCCGGGGAAGGATTACGGACCGGTGCTGAAATGCGTTATCGGCACGGGCGAAAAGCAACTGATGCTCATGGGGCATATGGATACTGTATTCCCCCGGAACGTGTATGTGCCATTCACCGATCTTGACAATGGGAAAGCCTTGGGCTCCGGCTGCATCGATATGAAGGGCGGCGACGTGGTGATGCTGTACGCCTTGCAAAAAGCGCTGCCCGAGCTGGACCTGACGAAAGTAAGAATCTGCGCTGTGCTCAATCCGGACGAGGAAGTGGGTTCCCCGGAAAGCCATGATGTGATTTTCGATACGGCTAAAGCTTCCTTTGCCGCGCTGAGCTTTGAGCCTTGCAGCAGCGATTACCGGCTCACCTGCGCCCGGAAAGGCGTTACTTCGGTACATATCGCCTGCACCGGTATTCCCGGCCACGCAGGCGCGCAGTACAAAATCTGCGCCAGCGCCATTCAAGCCCTGTGCGCGCATATCACAGCCCTGTATTCCCTGCGGGACGATACCCGGGATATCAGCTTCAACGCCGGCCTGATATCCGGCGGCACGGCGGAAAACGTGGTGGCCCCGGAAGCGGCGGCGGACTGCGAATTCCGTTATTTCGATGAAAAATACAAGCCGGAACTGATGAACAAAATCCGCGAAATCTGCGCGGTTGAAAGGGTGCCGGGCGTCAAAACCACAGTGACCTTCGGCGCCAGCCATCCGGCCATCGATCTGAACGAAAAAAGCCAAAAGCTTCTGGATTTAGCGATGATGGTCAGTCAGGAACAAGGCCAAAAACGGTATCATGAAAAGACCGGCGGAGCCGGAGATATCGCCATTGCCGGGCTGGCCGGCATCGGCGTGCTGGACGGCTTGGGCTTGGCGGGGGAAAAGATGCATACGGTCAACGAATGCGTGTTTCTGGAAAGCCTGCCCCGGCAGATCGATTTCGCCGCGGAAATGATCGTGCGCACTGCGCAGACGGTTTAAGAATTGCGGCTCCAATGCCCCCGCTGGTAACGGCGGGGCTTTTTTGCTGCAGAATCAGCGAAGAGTTTTTTTGCATGCGCTATGGAAAATGCGTTTACAAGTGGTATAATCGGATAAACGGTCCATTTGGACACGTTTTGCAGGCCGTCATTTTATATGACCTGACACGCATGAAGAAAGCAGCGAAAGGCGTTTACAAGGGCGTGCATCCTGAAGGCGAAAAGGGATGCGTGCGGATAAAAGCAATAACGGTTTTATAAATATTTGATTGAGGTTTATAAAGAATATGGGACATAAGAAACTCAGTTTTTCCGCCCGGTATGTGCTCGCATTCGGCCTGTTTCTGCTGGCCGCGAATACCCTGTTGGGCGTTGTGATCCTGCGGCAGTCTGAATCCGCAATGCGGTCGCTCATCGATAAAAATATGCTGGACATCGTCAATACCGCCGCCGATCTTTTGGACGGCGATACGCTTGGTGCGCTTACAGAGGACGACGTGGGCGGCGAAGTGTTCAACGATGTGGCGCAGAAGCTCACCGTTTTCCAGAAGAACGCGGATATCCAGTTTATCTACGCGGTCAAACAGATCGATGAAGATACTTTCGTCTTTACCGTGGACCCGGACCCCGTCGATCCTGGGGCGTTTGGGGAAGAAATCGTGGTAACGGAAGGCATTAAAATCGCGGGCAAAGGCACCGCTGCGGTGGACAACGAGCCGATGGCGGACCGTTGGGGAAACTTTTACAGTGCATACAGTCCCGTGTTCGATTCCAATGGAAAAGTGGCGGGTATTGTCGGCATTGATTTTGGCGCGGACTGGTACGATGAGATGCTGAGGAATCACACGGTCACGATCACGGTATTGACCGTTCTATCTATTTCCATTGGCGGTTTGGTGATATTTTTCATTACCAATGGCGTCAGAAAACGTTTCAAGCAGTTGAATACCGGGCTCGCCAAACTCTCTTCCAGCGTGGACCAATTGGTGCGTCAGGCGGATACCATGTCCGGCGGCGCGATGAAAGAAAAAACGGAAACTGCCCAGGATGAACTGGAGGCGCTTGGGCAGAGGATTCAAACCATGCAAAAGGATATGACCGTATATCTGGAATTCCTGCAAAAGCAGGCTTATACGGATTCGCTGACCAAAGTGGGCAATTCCACAGCCTATCATGAATTAGTGCAGAAGCTGGAAGAGGCGATTCAAAAGGACGAAGCTGCTTTTTCTGTCATCGTGTTTGATGTAAACAGCCTGAAAATGATCAACGACAAATTCGGGCATGAATGGGGCGATAAGATCATTACGGGCGCTGCTGAAGCTATTTCAAGGGTTTTTGGCGCTGAACACACGTTCAGGATCGGCGGCGATGAATTCTCCGTCGTCAAAGAAAGGGTGGATGAAAGAGAATTCTATCAGGTCGATTTGGAAATTGCGGCGTTCAACCGACAGGCGCATGGAAAAAACGCGCAGCTATCCGTTTCCAAGGGACTGGCGCACTACGAACCTGGCATGGATCATTCCTTCAAGGAAGTATTTGCCCGGGCAGATATGAGCATGTACGAGCAAAAGAAAACGTATTATCAAACGGAAGGCAACAGGCGCGCGGCAGAGTAGTCCAAATCGTGCGCAGCCATCAGAATGATTGCGATTCGTGATCGCATATGAAATTATGAAATTATTCCCGCCGGGGGACTGGTCAAAAAATGAAAAATCGTGTATAATACTGAATTGGATGAAAATTCCCTATTGTAATTAGAGGAGGATGATGCATATGGCTCTGGTTACTTCCAAGGAAATGTTCAAAAAGGCTTATGAAGGCGGCTACGCCATCGGCGCTTTCAACGTGAACAACATGGAAATCGTTCAGGGGATCACCGAAGCGGCCAAGATGGAAAACGCGCCTGTGATCCTGCAGGTGAGCAAGGGCGCACGCACCTACGCAAACCACACTTACCTGGTGAAGCTGGTGGAAGCGGCGGTTAAGGAAACCGATCTGCCCATCGTGCTGCATCTGGACCACGGCCCCGACTTTGAAACCTGCAAGAGCTGCATCGACGGCGGCTTCACCTCCGTCATGATCGACAAGAGCGGCCTGCCCTTTGAAGAGAACATCAAGGAAACCCGCCGCGTGGTGGAATACGCCCATGATCACGGCGTGGTCGTGGAAGCCGAACTGGGCACCCTGGCCGGCGTGGAAGATGAAGTAAAGGTTGCCGCCGAGGATTCCAGTTACACCCGTCCCGAAGAAGTGGAAGAATTCGTGACCCGCACCGGCTGCGACTCCCTGGCCATCGCCATCGGAACCAGCCACGGCGCTTACAAGTTCACTCCAGCTCAGTGCACCCGCAATGCCGACGGCATCCTGGTTCCCCCGCCCCTGCGCTTTGACGTGCTGGAAGAAGTGAGCCGCCGTCTGCCCGGCTTCCCCATCGTGCTGCACGGCTCCTCCAGCGTGCCCCAGGAATTCGTGAAGATCATCAACGAATACGGCGGCAAGATGCCCGACGCCGTCGGCATTCCCGAGGAACAGCTGCGCAAGGCCGCTTCCCTGTCCGTATGCAAGATCAATATCGACAGTGACCTGCGTCTTGCCTTCACCGCCATGATCCGCAAGCACTTCGTGGAGCATCCCGATCACTTCGATCCCCGTCAATATTTGACCGACGCCCGCGCCGCGCTGCGCGACATGGTGCGCCATAAGATCGTGGACGTGCTGGGCTGCAACGGCAAAGCCTGAAGAACGTAAAACAAATGAAGGCGGGGGAAAACGCTCTTTGAAGCCAAAGAGAGGCTTCCCTCACATCTCGTTCCGAGAAAGCTGATTTTATAAA
>JAFXMP010000123.1 GCA_017530275.1 Clostridia bacterium
CCCTCATAGTCCGACCAATCGTAGGGGTCTTTTTCTTCCTGCTCCGCGTCCTCGGGTTCGCAGAGCGCGGCGGCAATGCCGGTGATATACAGCATGACCGCCAGCAGCAGAAAAGCGGCTGCCAGCCGCCTTTTATTCTTCTTCATGTTCTGTATCCTCCATATCCGTTTTGTGAACAGGTTCCACAGGCTTTTCGGCCTGCTTTTCCTTTGCTTTTTTCGGGGCGAGCAATTCCGCTTCTTCCTCCGAGGAAACGGGCTTTTGCTTTTCTTCCGAGAAAAGGGATTCACCGCTGGGGCGAATCCCTTCCATCACCAGGGCCAGATTGTCCAGACCAATTTTGTGCTTGCGGATGATGCCGACGATTTCAAAGTTCTCCTGCTCCGTAATGATCGGCTCCAGCCCCTCATTCATCCGCAAAGCCCGTGCGGCTATCGCCTGGTTTTTCCGGTAAGTCCGCTTATTTTCTTCCAGGCTTACCCGGTTGCTTTTCTTTCTTGCCATAAATACCTCTTTTCAATACACGCGGCCATACCCTGCCAAATGCTGCTGCCAATAAGCATCGGTAAGATCAGCATAGGAACAGGGATTACCCACATGGATCATTTTGTTGTCTCCTACATAAATGCCGCAATGGGTCACGCCGGTTTCGCCCTCAATGGTTCCCTCAAAGAACACAATATCCCCAGGACGCGCTTGTGCGGGAGAAATGTGGCGGCAGCTCGCGTAGATGCCGGACGCGCCCCAGCGCCCGATGTTCTTAACACCGCTTTGGGTATATACCCAACTGATAAAGCCCGCGCAGTCGAAGCCGGTCGTGGGATTATAGCCGCCCCATACATAGGGATATCCGATATACTTTTCCGCTTCGGCGATCAGGGCGGCGAACTTGGGATCGGCGTCCTTCAACTCCTGGGGTACTTCGTATTCCATGGGTTCCTTCAGGGCGGAAGCGTGGGGCCAGCCAGCGAAAACGTCCGGCATATTCCCCAGGGTGGACATATACAGGGCGTACATGCCGACCCGTTCCTCGTCCATGATGTACATGGGCGCGTGGCTCAGGTTTTTGTTTTTCAAGGTGATGGAACAGATATTTACATCATGCCAGACTTTCGTTTGCTTCCCGTTGACGGTCTCGGTGTGATACCGCTGTTCGGTGGTCAGGGTAACTTCTTTCTCATATTGCCATTCAAGCAACATTTCGATCACTGGCATGGCGCTGTCCGCCGTCCATTCCTCACCGTTCAGGTAAGCGGAGATCAGGGAAATGAGAGCATACGGATCATGCCATATCTCCTGCGCGTCCACAATGTACTCGTCGCAATCGGGATAGTACCGATCCGGATGGTCGATTTCGTCCCGCAGGGCTTGTTCCATCCGAGCGTATATGGCTTCCGCCGACCGCACATTCGCTTCTTCGGCGGGATACGTGCCTATGGTCAGGGCGGACATCGCCGCTTCCAGCATGGGCGTACAGGCGGAAACGGCGTACATAACAAAAACCAGCAGACCGCCCAGGGCCAGAAGCAGGACGGTGCTCTTTTTGCTGCCCACATGCCGGATAACATTCCGGGCGGTGGTACGGGCTTTCTCCACACCCTGCCCGCTGAACTGTCCGGGGTTTATTCCGGCCGGAAAGTTGGCCCGGCGATAGTTGGAAATATACTGCCGTTTCATGTTCCGTTTTTGCTGGTAGCGGGAAATCGGATTGCTTCCTTCCTTCTTTGCCGCCGCCTTGTTCCGGTGGTGCTGCCAGCTTTCCACGGCGCGGCCGCCATGCGTCCAGACAGATTCCGTCGCCTGTTCGGATTCATGGAGGGCTTGCAGACCCGTGTTTTCTTCTTCGTCCTCCCGGATTCGTTGGTGCGCCGCGTCCTGGACGGTTTGCCGGATGACGTGAGTTTTCGTTTTTTCCGGTTCCGTCTTCTTCTTTTTGCCCGTCTGTACGGGCGCTGCCTGTTCCTTGGTTTGAACTGACGGACCTGACTTCTTCCATTGTTCGGCGGCATACATGCCGGGGGAAGCCCGCGCCTGCCGCTTTTCATCAGAAGATTCGTATTTTGCTTTTTCCTCATTCATACGCCGCTCCCGTCATGTCAGGGTTGGTTTCAGGATGCGCGGCGCGCCACGCCGCCCATTCCCTTTCAGACTGTTCATCCGCACGGGACGACGCCTTGAACGCGGCGAAAAGGAACAGCAGGAACAGAAGGAGCAGCGCCCCGCCCGTCACGATCAGGGCGGGAGCGCCGTTCCGGTTCATGAATGCGATCATATCCCTCATACGTCAATCCTCCGGGGAAAGCTGGGGCACGCCGATGGCGGACAGGTAATCCAGAGACATTTCGGCCAGCCCGTCCAGCCTTTCCAGATACTTCCGCGCCCCCGCGATCTTGTCCGTCACGCGGAACAGATCGTCCACCAGATCGTATACGGCGTCGTTCAGTTCGTCCATGGGATGAGGGACGCTTTCATCGTCCTCCCATTCGTCGGCCTCATTGTCCAATCCGGCGTCCGGCGACAGGTTCCGCTTCCGCGCGTTCTGGAGATCCCGCAGGTAAAGCGACACGACGGCGGCACGGGTATAGGGCGCGCATCCCAACTTGGCGGTGCAATCCTCGCATTCAGCCAGGTCGTCCGCGAAGCCCCTGTACACTTCCGCCAGGGTGGGATGCTGGGCGGCGTTCTTCTTCATTTCATGCTTGTCGTTTTCAGTCGGTTTCATGGTTTTCTTCCTTCTTTCTTTGATTGATTTCTCCGGGCTTGGTTGTGATCAGCCGGTAGATTTCGGTATCCTTGGGAATCCTGTTGATGAAAGGCACGATGGTGTTGCCGTAAAACAAAAGGCCCTCGCCGGGGCCGGTGTTGGTCACATGCACCAACTGGTGCGGGGAAATGTTCAGTTGTTTGGCGAGGATTTCCCTGTCGCCGGGCGCTTGGGACAGCATACAGATAAAGTCGCTGTTCTCGAAGATGTTCTGCGATTCGCGGCTGGAGAGCAGGTCTTTTACGTTCTGCGTCAGCGCCATGGGGATGCCGCCCCATTTTCTGAACCGTTTCCAGATTTCGGCGGAATAGGCGGCGGTTTGTTCTTCCCGCAGCATCAAATGGAACTCGTCGGCGTAATACCGGGTGTACCGTCCCGCGGCGCGGTTGCTGGTAACGCGGCCCCACACCTGATCCTGAACGATCAGCATACCTAACTTTTTTAATTGGCTGCCCAATTCCTTGATGTCGAAGCATACGACGCGGTTGTTGATGTCCACGTTGGTATGGTGATTGAACAGACTCAGGCTGCCGGACACATAGATTTCCAGCGCCGTGGCGATATAGCGCGCCTGTTCCTCTGGCTGATCCATCAGCGCTTCGTACAAATCGCCCAGGATGGGCAGATTCTCCGGCCTGGGATCGCGCAGATAAGGCTGATACACCTGCCGCACGGCCCGGTCGATCACGGTGCGCTCGATGGGCTGCAAGCCGTCCCGCCCGCCGATCACCAATTCGCACAGAGAAAGCAGGAAGTCGGATTTCAGGGAAAGCGGGTCTTCTCCTTCGGAATAATTCAGGTGTAAATCCATGGGATTGATGTAATCCGTGCTGTTGGGAGAAATGCGGATCACCTGACCCCGCAGCCGTTCCACCAGGGGATAATACTCACCCTCCGGGTCGCAGATGATAATATCGTCCATGGGCGCGAAAATGCGCACGAACAGAATTTCCAGTTTTCCCACCACAGATTTGCCGCTTCCCGGCACCCCCAGCGTGATGCCGTTGGGATTCTTGCAGTATTTCCTGTCCACCATGATCACGTTATGGGAAATGGCGTTCACGCCGTAAAACAGCGCTTCCGGGTGCTTCTGAAAAAGCTCCACCGTGGTAAAGGGAACGAGGATACTGAGCGCCGAAGTCGTCATGTTCCGCTGGATTTCGATGCGGTTGACGCCCAGGGGCAGAGAGGAAACAAGCCCGTCCTCCTGCTGAAAGTCCAGGGAAATGATGGGACAATCCTTCCGCTGCGTGATGCCCTTCACTTGCTCCAATACGTTTTTCAGCTTGATTTTGCTGTCCGCCGTATTGAGGATGAGGAAGGTCAAAAGGAACATGCGCTGATCCTTATCCTGGAGCGCTTCCAGCATGTCCCTGGTGGCTTTGCCGTAGGTGTTGAGGTCGCTGGGCAGAATGTCGATGTCGTACCCGGAACGCGAGGCTTTCATTTGTTCGTCGATTTTGCTCCTGTCCAGGTCGCTCATTTTCTGTTTCACGGTCTTGATCGCCTCGGCCTGATCGAAGGACTGAATGTGCATCGTCACGATCATGCTGTGATCCATGCTCAGCAGATCGGACAGCAGCTTATCGTCCAGCCGTGAGGCGAGTATCTGCATGGAAGAAACAGCGGCGTACTGTTCGCCCATCCTGAACGTCCGGCTGTGGCTGAAATCAAAACCGGACGGCGCGATGAAATCCTTGGTGGACAGGCCGGAAACGGGCAGCCATTTCCAATCGAAAGCAAACTGATCCGGTTCGTTCAGATGCAACGCCGTATAGAGCACATGCAGCCGTTCTTACCGTTCAGCGGTTCGGCCTTCGCACCCAACCGGCGCAGATTGTTGAGTATCCCGGCTTCCACCTGCTCCAGCCGCATCTTTGCCGCCCGCAGCGATTCCGCCTCGATGGTGTAGGTGATGAATTTGGCTTTCGACTGATCGTTGCTTCCCCGGTCAAGCAGGTCCTGCACCAGGGAAACACATTCGTCCGCGATACTGTCCAGCCATTCCTCATGGGGCGGGGGCTGAATCACATAGGAGGATTCCACCGTTCCGGCCGCCAGATTGATGAAGCTGAACTGAATATGCACGGTAGGGTCAAAGAAGTTGTTGAAATCCCCCCAGCCGTTCAGCACGGCCACCTTATCGTCGTGCTGGGCCAGACGGTAGTTGATGTCGTAAAACTGAACCGTCTTGGAATAGTGGGTATCATCCAATTGGCAGACGCCGTCCGGAAACATGCGCCGGTAAGGAATTGTATCCTGTGCCGTGGCGGGCCCGCGCCTGTTCTTCTGAGCCTTGGCCAGCACCTCGTTCAGCCTTTTTTTGTCAGCCCGCGTCA
>JAFXMP010000124.1 GCA_017530275.1 Clostridia bacterium
CTCAAAGCCACGAAGTACGTCCATCAGGTGACGAGCGAAGAGATCGACGCCCGTATTCAGGAAGACGTCGATAAGGCCACCACCATGGCGGATGTGACCGACCGCGCCGTGGAAAACGGCGACAGCGTGAACCTCAATTATCTGGGCACTGTGGACGGCGTTGCCTTTGAAGGCGGCACCGCGGAAAACCAGACCTTAGTGATCGGCTCCGGCCACTTTATCCCCGGCTTTGAAGAGCAGATGATCGGCATGCAGATCGGCGAGGAAAAAGACCTGAACGTGAAATTCCCCGAAGAATACCATGCCGAGAATTTGAAGGGCAAGGACGCCGTCTTCCATGTGAAGGTAAACGGCATCCAGGCCAAGGTGACGCCCGCCCTGGACGATGATTTCGCCGCTGACGTGAGCGAATTTGATACCTTCGCCGAATACCGCGAAAGCATCGAAAAGGAATTGACCGAACGCGCCAAAAAGAACGCGGATACGCAGCTGGAAAACGAGCTGGTTCAGCAGGCGGTCGACGCCGCGGACTGCGACATCCCCGAAGCCATGATCGATGACGAAATCGACGTCATGATGCGCGAAATGAAGCTCCGCATGATGTATCAGGGCCTGAAGTTTGAGGATTATCTCAAGTACACCGGCCAGAGCGAAGACCAGGTGAAGGAAATGTACAAGCCCGAAGCCAAAAACCGCGTGAAGATGCAGCTGGTGCTGGAAGCGCTCGTCAAGGCCGAGGGCATTGAGCCCACGGAAGAAGAAGTGGAAAAGGTCACCGCCGACGAAGCCAAGCGCTCCGGCCGCGATGTGGAAGAATTCAAGAAGGGCCTCAACGACCGCCAGAAGGAATACCTGAAGGAAAACGCCGCCATTCGCAAGGTGGTCGATCTGATCGTCGCCAGCGCAAACGTCGAAGAAAAGGACGAAAGCGAGCGCGTGGACGCCGCGGATACCCTGAAGGCTGTGGAAGAAGCGGTGGAAAACGCAGGGCTGGACAAAGAAGAAGAATAACGCCCTTTGAAAAGCAGGCGCGCGGAATAAACCAAGCCGCTTTGTCATATCCTATGAAGGACCTGCCTCGCCGCCCTATGTGCGGCGGGGTCTGCCTTACCAGGAGGGCGGGAGGAAAACAGGAGGAAACTAAACCGATGTCTTTGATCCCTTATGTGGTAGAACAGACCGTGCACGGCGAAAGATCATACGATATTTATTCCCGCTTGCTCAAGGACCGGGTCGTGTTCCTTGGCAGCGCGATCGACGATCAGGTTGCCAACGCGGTCGTTGCTCAGTTGCTGTTCCTGGAAACGGATAACCCGGACGCGGATATCAACCTGTATATCAACAGCCCGGGCGGCTCCGTGACCGCGGGCATGGCGATCTTTGATACCATGAATTATATCAAGTGCCCGGTGCGTACGGTTTGCATCGGCATGGCTGCGTCCATGGGCGCGTTTTTGCTGATGGCGGGCGAAAAAGGCAAGCGCCTGGCTCTTCCCAACAGCGAAGTCATGATCCATCAGCCTTCCGGCGGCGCGTCCGGCCAATCCACGGATGTGACCATTCACGCAGAATGGCTGCTGCGCACCAAAAACAAAATGAACGGCCTGATGGCCCAGATGACCGGACAGCCCCTGGAAAAAATCGCGCACGACGTAGAGAGAGACTATTTCATGTCCGCCCAGGAAGCGCTGGAATACGGCATCATCGACGAAATCTATCAGCCCCGTCAGAAATAAGTAGAGGTAAACATGGCGAAGGACGATCTTACATCCCGGAAACTGCGCTGCTCCTTCTGCGGGAAAACCCAGGACCAGGTGCGCCGGATCATTGCCGGCCCGGGCGCCTATATCTGCAACGAATGCATTGCCCTGTGCCAGGAAATTGTGGCGGACGACATGGATCTTTTATCCTCCGCTCCCAATCTTGGCCAGATCCCCACGCCTTCCGAAATGAAGGAAGTGCTGGATGAATACGTGATTGGCCAAGAAAAAGCCAAGCGCACGCTTTGCGTCGCGGTATACAATCACTATAAGCGAATCGGCGCGCCGATCAAGAAAGACGGCGTGGAGCTGCAAAAATCCAATATCCTGATGATTGGCCCGACGGGCTGCGGCAAAACCTATCTGGCCCAATCTCTGGCAAAGATCCTGAACGTTCCCTTTGCGATCGTGGACGCGACGGCCCTGACAGAAGCGGGCTATGTGGGCGAGGATGTCGAAAACATCCTGCTGCGCCTCATCCAGGCGGCCGGCAACGATATTCAGGCCGCACAGCGCGGCATCATCTACATCGACGAAATCGATAAGATTGCCCGCAAAGGGGAAAACGTGTCCATCACGCGCGACGTAAGCGGCGAAGGCGTGCAGCAGGCGCTGCTGAAGATCCTGGAAGGCACGCTGGCCAACGTGCCCCCGCAGGGCGGACGCAAGCATCCGCACCAGGAATGCCTGCAGATCGATACCACCAACATCCTCTTCATCTGCGGCGGAGCGTTCGACGGCCTGCCGCGGATCATCGAACAGCGAACCGGCAAAAAAGCGCTGGGCTTTGGCGCTGATCCCATTGGGAAAAAGCAGCAGAACGTCGGCGACGTGCTGCGGGAATTGCGGCCGGAGGATCTGCTCAAATTCGGCCTGATCCCGGAGTTTGTGGGACGTTTGCCCGTGAGCGTCACCCTGGACGCGCTGGACGAAGACGCGCTCATGCGGATCCTGACCGAGCCGCGCAACGCGCTGGTCAAGCAGTACCAGAAGCTGGTGGAATTGGACGGGGCTGAGCTGGAGTTTGAGCCGGATGCCCTCAAAGCCATCGCAAAGCAGGCCATCGACCGGAAGACCGGTGCGCGCGGCCTGCGTACCATCATCGAAAACGCGATGCTCGATACGCTTTTTGATCTTCCCGGGCGCAAGGATGTACGCAAGTGCATTATCACCAAGGAAGTGATCGAGAGCGGGCAAAAGCCCAAGCTGGAGCTCGGCGAGCCCGCGCCTAAGCTGGCTCACCGCACCAGACGTCCAAAATCCATTTCAGACGAACCGACAGCCAGCTGATAAAACAAACGGCCGCGCAAGGACATATACGCCTCGCGCGGCCGCGGTTTTTTGAATTGATTACAAGGTCAATACCCGTTTGGATTCTGCTTTTGCCAGTTCCATGCGTCTTTGCACATGGCGGTCAGATCGCGTTGGGCCGTCCAATGCAGCAGATCTCGGGCCCGGGTGGCGTCGGCATAGCAGACGGCGATATCGCCGGGGCGGCGCGGCGTGATCTCGTAGGGAATTTTAACGCCGTTCGCCTTTTCAAAGCTGCTGACGATGTCCAGAACGCTGTACGGCGTTCCGGTGCCCAGGTTGAAGATCTCCACGCCGCTATGGTGTTTGGCGTAATTCAAAGCGGCCAAATGCCCTTCCGCCAGATCCATCACATGGATATAATCTCTTTCGCCGGTACCGTCGCGGGTGGGATAATCGTTGCCAAATACCCGCAGGTGATCGAGCTTGCCGGAGGCGACCTGACAGATAAAGGGCATTAGGTTGTTGGGGATGCCGGACGGGTCTTCGCCGATCCGGCCGCTCTCATGGGCGCCGATGGGATTGAAATACCGGAGCAGCACGAAGGAACGGGTTGGATCGGCGGCGGCGACGTCGGTCAATATCCGTTCGCTGATCCATTTGGTCCAGCCATAGGGGTTGGTGCAGCCGGTGGGGAAATCCTCCCGCAGCGGCATTTTCTGGTTGGTGCCGTACACGGTGGCGGATGAAGAGAAGACCAGCACCCGGCAATCATACTTTGGCATCACGCGGCACAGGGTCATGGTGGCGTCCAGATTGTTCTGGTAATAGTTCAGGGGCTTTTGCACGGATTCGCCGACGGCCTTGAGGCCGGCGAAATGGATCACCGCATCCGGCCTGAATTGCTCAAAAACGGAGGCGACCGTTTTTTCATCCGTACAGTCTCCCACGATCAAGGGGGCTTGCCTGCCGGTCAGCTCCTCCACGCGTCGAAGAGATTCCGGATTGGAGTTATCCAGATTATCCAGCACAACGATATCCAGGCCATTCTCAAGAAGCACCAGGGCGGTATGGGAGCCGATATAACCCGCTCCGCCGGTCAGCAGTACGCGCATGAAAGCATCCTCCTCCTATTGCGGCAGACTGTTTCCGTCAGCATGAAACAACCTTGTTCCCGCATATAATAATATACGTTATTGCGCGCCCGTGTCAATACGGAAAACCGGTTTCAATTGCGGTTTTTCTTTTTTTGTGGTAAAATAGGAGGGAAGAATCCCGAGAAGGAGAGCACAATGAAAAAACATGGCGTAAGCAGCAAAGAAAGCCACAAAAAACCCAAAGATATTGGTTTGATTGGAAGGCTGATGGCGAAGCTGCCTTCCTCCTCGCCGGTGTTTTATCCGCTGTATTTGGCGAAGCAGCTATATACCGTGGAGGAGGTGTATCCGTCTTCTCAGCTTCCCAAGGAGTTTAACGGCCTCAGGATCGTTTTCGCTTCGGATATCCATTATGGCAAGCTGTTTGGGGAGGAGCGGGTGCGCCTGCTCTCCAAGCGGATCAACGATCTCAAAGCCGATATTGTGATCCTGGGCGGCGATTACGGGGAGCACTCGGACGGCGCAATCCGTTTCTTTCAGCTTAAGCCCGGTTTTCAGGCAAATCAGATGGTGCTTGGCGTGATGGGCAACCATGACAGGATGTACCCGGAAGAAAATTTTCCGCTGCTTCTTGACGCCATGCGCAGCGATGGCGTAACGCCCCTGGTAAATGACGCGGTTACGATCGAAAGGGAAGGGAAACGCCTCGTCATTGCCGCGACGGACGACTTTTTTTCCGGCAATCCGGATTTAAGCTATACGGCCTATCGCTGCCGGAACGCCGATTTTGTGATCTATGTTTCCCATATTCCCGATATCCTTCCGGAAACATACCGCATGCCGGGCGGCCCATTTTATCAATTGGCCCTGTGCGGGCATACCCATGGGGGACAGGTAGCCATTGCCGGCAAGGCGATCAAATCCTCCAGCGGATATGGCAACCGCTTCCTTTCCGGCTGGTATCATGAAAACGGCGTGGATATTATGGTCAGCAACGGCGTGGGAACCTCCAGCCTTCCCGTCCGCTTTGGCGCAAAACCGCAGATTCATTTGATTACCCTGCGCTCCACCCAATCACCCTGAAAGCAAAATCCCCTGCAGGTGCAAATCGCACGCCCGCAGGGGATTTGATATATAAACGCCGTTAAGGCGGTCTTCATAAAGTGGCTTGCGCTTTAGGAAAGCGCAGCGGTCGCTTCGCCGTCGTCCGCATAATCAGTCTGTACCAGATAGGCGCTGATGGATGTGAGAAAACGGGATAGTTCCGTTTTCTCCAGGCTGCCCGTATCCAGGTACATTTGATTTCTTGCGGAATACATCAAAGCCAGAATACCCAGGAGAGATTTTGAATCGACATTGTAATTGCCGGAGCGCAGCTGAATGTCTACCGGATATTCCTTGCAGATGCTGCACAAATGCTCGGCGGCTTTCATGGAATCCACATGAATGTGAATGTTCATCGAAAGCTTCTCCTTCCGGGCGGCACGTTTGGCGCTGCCCTTTGCACTGCGAGCGTAAGTATACCATAACGGTTCAAAAAGAACAAGTAGAAAGAACACACACACTTTATTGCCGAAAATTGTGCAAAATGTATATATTGGTATAGAATAAAACAATGCATGATTTGGAGCGCATTTATACATTGCCCGATAATATAGAAGAAATTAAATAAAGCCTTGCAAGGCGGGAAGCGAAATGCTATAATACCCATGGAGAAAAAAACAAACTGGGAATGAAAGAACGGTATTATGATCCTGGAACATGTTTTCGGAAAGGGAGAGCCTCATGAATATACATAAATCCGCGGAAGATTATTTAGAAATGATCCTGATGCTTCAGGAACAGAAGGGCTATGTTCGCTCGATCGATATCGCAAACGCTCTGGGCGTTACCAAGCCTTCTGTCAGTTTCGCCATGAAAAGGCTGCGCGAAAACGGCTATATTCTGATGGATGAAGGAAACTGTATTACGCTTACGGAAAAAGGCATGGAAATCGCCCGCCGGATCTATGACCGGCATAAGGCGCTCACCAGGTTTTTGATCCAGATAGGCGTGGACGAAAAAACAGCCCGGGAGGATGCCTGCAAGATCGAGCACGATATTTCGGATACGACTTTCCGCGCCGTACTCAGCCAGCTGCCGGGGGATCAGGAAGCCTGATCGGCCGGCTTCAAAGCTCAGCGCCTTTTTCCCGTACAGGAGAAAGGGGCTTTTTTACATATAATAAAGCCCGTCGCATCGTGCGCCCGGGCAGGAAAAACGTTCCTTTATGCAGACAGCTGTTTCAGCATCCATTGTTTGACCGTATCCACCATCCGTTCCAGATGATTGTCGTAGCAATGCGTATCGCCCTCGATCATGGCAAACTGGCAGTGCCGATAGCGGGCCGCGGCATCCTTGGCGGATTGGATCAGCTCCGGTCCGTCCAATTCGCCCTGCACGATGAGGACGGGACCGGCATAACGGTCAATCGCTTCCTCAACGTGAATGGTCTGCGCCACGCGGATATAATTATTTCCAAGCTTCCAATCGTTCCAGACGGTCAATTCTTCCGGGAGGTTATTCGGGTCAAAATCCGTGCCGAGCAGATTGCCGCTCCTGGCCAGATCAGGGATCATGCAGGCGGGAGAAAGGGGAATGATCCCCTTGATCCTGTCATGCTCCAGGCCGCCCGTCAGGATCACGGTCAGCCCGCCCTGAGAATGCCCGAGCAAATATAGATCCGTCACAAAATCCAGGCTCCTCGCGTAATCGACCGCAGTCATGGCGTTTGTGAGCCATTTATAGAGGGTATGGTCGCGAAACTTTCCTTCGCTTTTTCCATGGCCGTACATGTCCACCCGCAGGGTCGCGCAGCCGATTTCATTGAGCATATGCGATACGGCCAGCAGATGGCGTTCCTCGCTGTGCCCCGTGAAGCCGTGAATGATGATGACCAGGGGATGCTTTCCTGCCGCTTTGGCCGGCATTTCCAGCGCCGCGTTCAGCTTGATACCGTCGTCGATCAGATACATCGTATTTCCTCCGCGTTATAAACAGAATAATTGCTTCGTTCAAGGTCTCCTTTTTCTTCCTGCCTATCATATTGTTTTTTTCGTTCCTTGTCAAGAATAACGGAAAAACCTTTTTCCCTTGGTCTTTTTGAACAAATAGGATTTCGCGATCCGATGCTTTACAGCGCAAAACAAACATGCTATAATTTGACGGAAAGCTATAAACGAAGGGGAAGAGGACGATGGATCATACGACGGAAAACCAGGAAAAACGAAAGGTTGTGTTTTCGGGCATTCAGCCCTCCGGCAATATTACATTGGGCAATTATATCGGCGCGCTTCGGAACTTTTCTTTGTTTGACGATGCGGACTGTCTGTACTGCCTGGCCGATCTGCATACCTTGACCGTGCGGCAGAACCCCGCCGAGCTTCGCAAGCGCACGGCGTCCCTTGCCGCCGTGTACGTTGCCTGCGGGCTTGACCCGGACAAAAACATCATCTATTGCCAGAGCCATGTTCCCGCCCACGCGGAGCTGGCCTGGATCTTGAATTGCTATACCTACATGGGCGAGCTTTCCCGCATGACGCAGTTTAAGGATAAATCCGCTAAGCACGCCGATAATATCAACGCGGGTCTGTTTGATTACCCGGTGCTGATGGCGTCCGATATCCTGCTGTACCAGACCAACCTGGTTCCCGTGGGTGTGGATCAAAAGC
>JAFXMP010000125.1 GCA_017530275.1 Clostridia bacterium
TATTATCCATAGCTTTAGACATATACCAGCAGCTTGTACGATGACCACCGCCACCCAAAGCGCATCCGGAAGCCACCAGAACCTGTCGTAAAACGGTTTCTTTTCCCGCCGCGCGCGGGATTTTTCTTTATCCATGGTTCCACCCTCCCGCTTATGCCGTCTTTCCGTTGAAAATATCGTTTGGCGTGACGCCCAGCGCCCGCGCAATAGCTGGAATATGTTCACCCATGATGACTTTTCGCCCATTTAGCATGTTAGAAAACTCCTGCTCACTGAAACCGCATTTTTTTGCAATGGCTTTTTGCTTCATGCCGCTTTCATCAACAAGAGCGCGAATGCCTTGTATCAGTTTTTCTCTCTCATCCATCTTACTTTTCCCCTTTCTGAAATTCTCAGTATTTCTGAACCTCTTTTATAATATCTCAATAATACTAATCTGTCAATATCTTTTTCTCATTTTTTTTATACTTTTCTATTGACTGCCATTTGATAAGGCTTTATACTATCTATGAGGTGATAAAATGAGTATCGGAAGCAGGATCGCGGAAGCCCGCAAAAATAAAAATCTAACTCAGGTTGAGCTTGCTAAATTGCTTGGAGTAAGTAAAGGAGCTATCGCTAATTACGAAAACGAGTTTTGCACGCCGAAAGCAGAAATGATGTACAGGTTGTTTGACGTTTTACAGGTTGATGCAAACTTCTTATATCAGGATGATATGGCGATAAAGGAAGAAAGCATCACCCTTTCGCCGGAAGAAAAGCGCCTGGTTTCCGCCTACCGTTCCGCTGAAAGACGCTATAAGGAAATCGCTCTTGAAATGTTGGAAGAGCACCCCGAAAAAGATTTGTCAAGGTCGGCGCTGTAGCCTACCTTTACGGCGCTATCCCGCCAGAACTAAGAAAATGAACCAAAAGAAAGGATGTCAAACAATGAAAAAGCTGCTCTGATTGATTATAGCTTACAAAATAAAAAACGCCATCCGCCCGTAAGCGGATAGCGTAATGAAAGGAAATATGTTTATGTCATCTTCAAAAAATGCTGCTCCTGTAAAAGACACGCGGGATTCTTCCCCGGCGTATCCCGGAGTAAAACCCGCCACGAAAGCGCCCGCAGCGCCGCCGCCAAAGAAGAAATAACTATTTCAATTCCCCTGCAAGCCATTTGCTGAATTTCGTTCCATCCCTTATGATGATTTCCGCGCCATGATCCAGGTCAATGTAAGATACCAGCGGGGCACTTATCAAATCGTATTCCGGGTTATCCATGTACTCTTTCACCAGCCCGCAGTGCATCAGCGCAAAGCCTGTATCCTCCCGCAAATCATCCGGCACATGATAGGCAAGCCCACATTGCGCCAACTCTCCATTCTTCCGTATCTCTATCACATAGCCCGTTTGTGGCGTGTCCGGGTCTTCCATCATGCTCATCCATACCTGCTTTCGCGGCCCGTTCATTGCTTTCCCGTGCTTTGTGTTTCTCCTGTTCTCTGCCTTTTCCAAGCCCACCCGTGCCGCGAACCAAGTGAAGCCAATCGCCGCGCTGATCGCACAGGAAATAAAGGTATAGAAAAGCGCATTGTTGCCTTTTCCCAAAAAAGCAGCCGCGTTTTCAACCGTTAATTGCCGCCCCGTCATGAAGCCGATGAGTAACAAACTCAGAAGAGTGATGAAAGCGCTCAGGAAAAACACCCGTGCAATCCGAAAGTATTCTTCCGGCTTTTTGTAAAAATCCCTGTCTTTTGCAAAATAGGTGTACACAAATTCCGCGAAAGCGCCCGGATACGTGAACAGGATCGCTATAATAATGTTTTCCACGGTTTTCCCTCCTTTTCCATTCCCATTATACCATGTTTCTCCCTGAAAAACAATGTCAGGTTTCTAAAGGAAGTGATCTCTATTCCCAAAACTAAAAAAGCTTCCTGCCGCCCCAAAACGGCAGTTGCTTATGCCCGGTATTCGTCGGCTGGTCAGCGGGATGTGTCCATAGAACAGCAATTGCAGGATATACGCGCTTTTGCCCAGCGGGAAGGATATACCATTATCCACGAATACGCCGACCACGCCAAATCCGGCTATCATAACACCGCCGCCCGCGCGGAGTTCCTTTCCATGCTTGCCGCCGCCGATTCCGGTATGTTTGATACTGTTCTTGTGTGGAAGGTGGACAGGTTCGGCAGAAACCGCGAAGAAAGCGCCACCTATAAGGGCCAGCTGAGAAAATCCGGCGTTTCCGTTGTGTACGTCATGGAGCCTATCCCCGACGGCGCTGCTGGTGTATTGACTGAGGGAATGCTGGAAGCTCTCGCGGAATGGTATTCCCGTAACCTGTCCGAAAATGTCACCCGCGGGATGCGGGATAACGCCGCCAAGTGCATTTCCAATGGCTGCCCCATTTTCGGCTATCGGCGCGGCCCGGATGGACATTACACGATTCACCATGAGGAAGCCGCCGCCGTCCGTTCCATTTTCGCCCGCTATACGCAGGGTTATTCCGCCGCCACGATCGCGGGCGAACTAAACGCCGCCGGATTGAAAACCATTCGCGGCTGTTCCTTTTCGCCGCAGACCGTCCTGCGCGTTATATCCAATGAGCGCTATATCGGCACCTATATCTGGGCCGACGTGCGCACACCCGGCGGTATCCCCGCCATTATCACCCCGGAAGTATGGGAGGCAGCGCAAGATATGAAAGAAAAAACAGGCCGACACGTTGAACAGGGCCAAACGGATTTTCTCTTGACCGGAAAGGCTTTCTGCGGCCTTTGCGGTTCCGCCATGATTGGCGATTCCGGCACATCCAAAACCGGAGCCACCCATTATTATTACACCTGCCAGGTCCACAAATCCCGGAAAGGCTGCAACAAGAAATCCGTTCGCAAAGAATACCTTGAGGACACCGTGCTCCATTTCCTTGTTTCCCAGTGTCTCACAGGCCCGGAAAGTGAAAAGATTGCCGATGCTATCATCACCGCGCAGAAAGAAGAACAGAAAAAAAGCCCCCTTGTCGCCCTGGAACGTGAATTGACCGACACAAACAAAAAGATTGACAACATAAACGCCGCCATTGCTTCCGGCGTTTGGAACAGCTCCACCGCCGTCTACCTGAAATCCCTTGAAGACGCCGCCGCCGACCTCCGCCAGTCCATCGAAACGGCCCGCTTTATGCAAGCGCAGCTTCTTTCCCGTGACGTGATCCTTTTTCACCTTGGAAAAATGTCAAAGTATGACCTTTCCGACCCCCGCCGCCGCAAACAGTTGATTGATACGTTTGTAAATGCGGTTTATGTCTATGATGGCTATTTGCGCATTGCTATCAATTGCGTTGAAGGAAACGAACGTATACCCCTCTCCGATCTTGAGTCTCTTGATCTTCCGCCCGCCCCGCCGTGTTCGGATAGTAACACGGATGGTGCACCATTTGTTACGCATCCGAACTTTCGGATAGTGGTTTACACGATCGCCGTGTAAACAAAAAGACCGGAGGAAGAAATTCCCCCGGTCTTTTGCTGTTTAGAAGTTATTTTTGTCCGTCGGATTGTTCACAATGCCGAAGCCCACCAGAACGGGCAGGAGCACGTCCAGCAGCCCGTCCACGGTTTCGCCGATCTCAATCCCGGCGAACTGTTTGACGCAGAACACCACCAGCGCGGCGATGCTTGTCCAGAGTGCCCAGGATTTCAAACGGTTTTGCTTTTCTTCCATTGTCTTTCTCCCCTTTCTTATTTCGCACGCCCGCCCGATCAGTCAGGCGGGTGTGTTTTCATCTGATCCAGCCTGTGATGCGCGCTTTTGCAGCTGCTTTCCACGGCGCTGAGTCTTTCCGCCAGACCGTCCACGCGCCCACGCATCGTGCGCGTTTCCACCCGTATGTCCTCCACGCCGGATGAAATACTATCCAGCTTCGTTTCCAGACGTGCATTGCCCGCCGCATCGTCCCGCGTGCTCTTTCTTGTGCTCAGAAGCAGCCCCACCAGGGAAACCAGAACAGCGGCAAGGCTCAAAATTGCGCTCGTTTCCATATCAACCGTTTCTCCTTTCGTCACTCATATTTCTTGATGACGTTTTGCGCCGCCGCAAACGCGGCCTTGATCGTCAACCAGTCATCCGTCGGCAGGAAAACGCCCGTTTCGGTATTCAAAACGCCCGATTCCGCGCTCTCTGCTGGTTTTGCGGTTTCCGTTTGCGCTGTCTGCCACACGCCCAGCGCGGCCCACGTTTTCGGCCCTACAATGCCGTCAACTGTCAGGCCGTGCGCTTGCTGGAACGCCTTAACCGCCGTTTCGGTCGCCTTTCCGAAGCTGCCATCAATCTCCAGCTCCGTTCCGTGCTTCGCGTTCAGCAGCGCTTGAAGTTCTTCCACGGTTTCCCCGACGCTTCCACGGCGCAATGTGGGAGTGTTCTTGGTTTCGTCCACGTTCAGCTCTGCCTTTCTCAGCTCGTCCACGCTGTAAAGCCCCGCCGGAATGCCCCAATGTGTCCATTTGGGCGTATCCGTGGAGGCGTTGCCGCGCTTAACGGTTGTGGAGCAGTGGATAACAAGGCCGCTACCGTCGCCCATGCTCATCCCGGCGTGTGACATTGTGTTATCCTTGCGCTTGTAAACACAGCACACAAGGCCGCGCGGCATGGTAGCAATCTCGCCTTTCGCGGCCCAGTTGGTCGCCGTGTTCCATTGCGTTGTGGCCCCGCCGCCGTACAGCGGGACGCCCACCTGCTCCAAAATCCAATGATCGAAGCCCTGGCAATCGAAGCACAAACAGCCGTCCCATTTGCACCCGGCGCATTGTTCCCGGTTTCCGCTCAATACGCCGCAATTATTCCTGATCGCGTCCGCGTATTTCTGCTCCCGGCAATAGGGGATTCTGTTTTTTCTCCATCCGGGTGTACATCTTTCACCGTTTGATGCCCAGACGTAAGGCCAGCCGATGCAGCAAGCCGCCGTGTTTTGGATGATTTGCGCTTTGCTGAATCCGGCCCTTTTCCATTCCGCAATTTTCGCCGCTACCGTTTTCGCGGTTTCCATTGTGCATCACCCTTTCCCAGCATTGCGGGCAAAGCTGCCGCCCTTCTGGAATGACCTGATAGCACAGAAAGCATCTTTCCTCATTCCCCATGAATCAGCACCACCCTTCCCGCTCGATTTCCTCCAGCAGTTCATCGCGTTTCTGTTCCACGGCCCCGGCGCTGGTCGTGATTCCGTGCATGTCCAGCAGCCGTGCCTGTTCCCGGATGATTTCCGCCGCCGCTTCCAGCATCCTGCACAGTTTTTCGATTGCCGGATACATGGTTACTCTTCTTCCTCTTCCTCGTCGTCATCCTCCAGCATACCGCCGCCCGCCGGGGTGTGCGCGTGATCGCGGAAGTAGTAGTGCGTCGTCAGCGTGCCGTCCACGTTGAAATAGACCTGATAACCCTCCAGCACGCAGTCCTCAAACGTGAGAACCGGATTGCTCCCCCGCTTGATGGTCAGCGTAGAAAGGTTCCCTTCCTGCACGATCGCCAGCGCCGCGTCCATGTCCTCTTTGCTGGGATACGCCGCTATTACGTGCGGTTCCAGGACGGAACAGTCCCGGATTTTGATTTGCGTTCCGTTCGCCATTGCCAGATACAGCTTCTTTGCCATTGCCTTTCCTTCTTTCCCCGGTTTTCCCGGTTGTATTGATTCATGCGGCATTGCCGCTGAATACACATTGCTGATAGAACCCGTTCATTTTCTGAATCGTGTTCCATGCGTTGCCGTGCATTGCATAGCTCCGCCATGATTGATAGCTTTGATACACGTCTTTCCAGGTGATCTTCCCGGCCTGCGCCATCTCCGCCAGCTTTTTCAGCTTCCGCCGTTCCCGTGAAACGGATTTCCGGCAGATTTTCATAATGATTTTCCCGGTTTTGGTCAGCGTAAAGCGCTTTTTCAGGATGGTAAAGCCATGCGCCAGTTTGACTATCCTTGTCTTTCTTTCGTTGAGGCGGATACCAAGCCACCCGGTTAAGGCGCGTAGCGCGTCCAGGCATTGCCGCAGAAACGCTTTGCTTTCGTGGATGATATAACCATCGTCCATATACCGCCCGTAGCGCTTCGCCCGCATGGTTTCCGTGATTTTATGGTCGATCGGGTCAGCCATGGCAAGCGCCAGCGTCTGGGAAATTTGGCTTCCCAGGCCCAGCCCGATTTCCCCGAAACAATCTATCAAATGGAAAAGCAGCGCCAGAATCCTTTTGTCCGTGATTCTCCGCGCTGCTATTGCCTTGATAATATCGTGTCGGATGCTTCCAAAATAGTTTTTGAAATCGAACAGCAGAATATAGCCTTTTCTGCCGTGCTTCGCTATGTGATCTCTCAGCTGTTTCCTCAATCGCCGGATTGCAAAATGGTATCCTTTATCCTTCCGCGTTGCGCTGTTGTCGTAAATGAACGGCTCCGACATCAGCGGCACAAGGCAGTTATCGCATAAGCAGCGCTGCACATTGCGCTCTTTCGCGTTCACCGCCTGAATATGCCGGGTGTGGCCCCGTTCGTTTATCGTGAAACAATGAAACCCGTCGCTTCTGAATTTTCCCGCCCGCAGCTTGTCCAGTGTTCCGTGGATTTGGAAGGATAGAACCGCGGAATATCTCTGCATCCCCGGCTTCCAGGACGTGCCCAGGCGTATCTTTCGATAAGCGCGGAACATGGATTTATATGTGAATACCTTGTCAAGCTGCCCGTACCAATAGCGCCGCAGCGCCTTTTTGAATGATCTGCGCAGCTCCCGCCTTGCGCGCCGCGCTTTGTGCCGTTCATAGCTGGTCATTGCCGATTTCTCCCTGGAAAAGGAACGCACGGCAGGAATAAACCGCGGGGGATTCCTATTAGCCGCGTAACGGTCGGTGCATGAAACTATCAGACTCCCCAGCCCTAAACGCCATGCAAGAAGCGTCCGCACCGCCGTGTCGCCCTTATATTCACACAATAGATTTTGAAAAAATCTTTGTGACGGTCGCAATCTCCTTCTCTCCCCATGCGCTGATTTCCCGCCCCTTGTTGGACGGTACTTTAACGGGCATTTAAGCGCCCCGTTCCCGGAGCGCAGAGAGGAGCCGAACCACAGGCCGCGCGAATTGTTCGCGTTGTTGTTGTTCGCGTTGCCGTTCGTGTTGACCGTGGCGAAGTTGTTCACGTTGTTCGGGTTGACCGAACGGAGGAAAGTATTCTCCGCCGAGGTCGGTTTTGCAGATTGCGGCCTACGTTATGGTCAAGGAAAGCGAAACCGCTTTTTATCGCTTTCCATAACGCCGTCCACCAAGTTCCTGAGCGTGTAAGCCATCCGCGTCCATTCTTCCCGGATTTCGTAGGAAATCGGGATTTCGTCTTTCAGCCATTCAAAATCATCCACGTCGGAAGCAAGCGCGGTCAGTTTCGCGTTTGCCCGCTTAAATGCGTTGGCCCTTTCTTCCGCAAGCGCTTTGTTTGTTGGGAAAATGCTGTTGGCGTACAAAATCAGGTCTTTCGCGTCGTTCGCCAGCCGCTTCATCGGATCCCACATATCCTGTTTATACTTTTTCGGAAGGTCTGCGCATTTGTCGATCGTGTAAAATTTCAATTGCCGCGCAAGCTCTAAAAATTCCGCAGGGGATTTTCCGCGCTTGCTTTTTGGTACGCTGCTCATGCTTTCCGTTCTCCTATTCGCTTGGTTGCCCCCGGAGCTTTCCCGCCCCATAAAGGGGCGGGATTTTTACGGGAGATTATTGATGATGAATACAGAAGCCGAACCACAGGCCGCGCGAAAAGTGCGCGCCGTGGATGCCCGCGTAGCCGAACGCGCCGACCGCGGCGAAGCCGTACACGTCGCTCGGGTGGACCGAACGGAGGAAAGTACTCTCCGCCGAGGTCGAGCCGGGTTTGTAGCGCTTCCTGCTTTCCGCGTCTTTCAGCACCTCCGTGTAGGTCGGCCCCATGGTTTCGTAGGATGTGCCGCCGAACACTTCACGGTAGGAGGGACGCCATACTTTGTCCACGGTCATTTCGTTGTGAACCACCGTGCCGCTGGTGTCGTAAGTGTCGGAATACTTCTTTACTTCCACGATGCGCGCCGCCAGCGCCGGGTGATACTGCTGAATCAGCGGCATGATGACATTTGCAAACGTGGTATTCCGGTCAGCGGACTCTTTCCAGCCGCCAATGGCCCCGGTGCCGTTCACGTATACGCCTTCGT
The DNA here is from genome assembly GCA_017530275.1 of Clostridia bacterium. The sequence goes on from JAFXMP010000125.1 coordinate 8,193, forward strand.
TCTGCTGTGCGCTCTGCGAGTTCATGGAGCGGCTGGTGTTGCAGTTGTATTTCGTGATGAAAGTAACATCCGCCATGTTGCCCGAACCGTCCGCCAGCTCGTCCTTTCCGCTGCCCATGATTTGCAGCATCACGTCGCCCTCGTTGCCCAGGGGGAAACTGAAATAGTTTCCGGCGCTATAGGTATCCCAGAACGTCCCGTTATCCAGCGCAGCCAGCAGCTCCGCGTCTGTCGTTGTGATTTCCCGCACGTCCACGGGCGAACCGAACACGGCGTAATATGTGGTGTTCCCGGTGATCGGCCCCAGCGCGGGACTCCATCCCTTGAAAGGATAGGTTGCCGCGTCGCCCTGCGTGGTGGTAGGTGTTGCCCCGCCATACGTGGGCGTGCTGCCGTAAGGCACGTTCGTTTGCGTGTACAGCGTGCCACCGCCGTCGTTGGCGCTCCTGGCAAAGTAGGCCGTGTACTTGCGCACCGTTCCGGTGTACGCCGCGTACAGCGTCCTGTCCGCCGTGACCGCTTTCTGTGCGCTGCCGTTCGCGCTGCCGTTCGCGCTGGTCGCCCATCCCGCGAAGGTGTAATCATACTGAGCCGTGCTGCTCCTGGACGGCGTGCCGTTATAGGTCGCGTCGCCGCCATCCAGCACCGTTTCCGTGGTGATCGTGCTCGACCCGTCGAAAGTCTTGTACGTTACCACGCAAGAGATATGATCCGCCGTAATGTTGAGATACGGATACCGCGCGTTGTAGCTTGCCACCTGCGCCCCGGTCAGGGTGTCCGTGTGGATGGTGCCGGATACCTGGGCCGTGTCGGTGTTGTTGCCGTTTTCGTCCAGGCCGCGCATCGTGTCCAGGGTATCCAGCAGCGCCTCGATCTCTTCCGCGTCCTCCGCTTCCCACGTAAAGCCAACCAGCCGCACGCGGGTATTTTCATGGCAGGCGTTCAAGAGCGCCTTGGTGTTCACCGTGGGGCAGTTTTCAATGCGCAGGGTAGATAGGCCCGCCGTTGGCGCTATCAAATCGGAAATGCTCTTTTGATTGAGCAAAATCAGGCTGGTAATGGTACTCGGTAAATGCAGGGTTTCCAGCGCGCCGCCGTTCGGCATGGTTGCGCCCGTGATCTTCGTGCCGTCAAAGTACGCCGCCGTCAATCCTTCGCACCCGGACAAGTCCACCGTCTTTTGGTCGCCCGTTCCAAGCGCTTTGCAGTTGCGCACGTCCAGAACGCCCAGCTTCTTGTTGCTGCCAAGTGTCAGGTTGTCAAGCCGCTGGTTTTCGTACTGTTCCGAAGAATCACCCAGCTTCAAGGTTCCTTGCAGGTTGATGGCCTGGGAAAAGTCCGCGAAGCCCACCTGCATTGCGGAAAGGTCGCCGATGCTCTTGATCTGCTGGGCGGAATAGATGTAGATTTCCGTATCGTTGACCGTTTCCAGGGGATTGATAAGCGTAGACGCCTGATCGTGCGCGCCGCGCGTCTGCACCACGTAAGAGCCATATTTCACCGTGGGATAAATGTCCGCGTAAGGCGTCACCGTGATGTTTGCTTTCGCGTATCCGCGCAGCTGAATCACCTGGGAAAGCGCGTCGCCGCTGTTCCATTTGCTGTCCATGTACTGGAAGCGGTTAAACAGCCACCACTTCCGCTGCTCTTCTTTGCTGCCCTGCATCATCGGCAGGTAAACCGCCGTCGGCTCTTTTCCGGTGTCGGGCGCAATCAGCGGGTCAATGTACTTGAACCAGGAGTCCTCAATCCATACCGCTTCGGGCCATTTCGCCTGGTGTTCCTCGAACCGCCGCTCCACTTCGTTGGCGGACAATCCGGCGGAACGCATCCGCTTGTACATGGCTACAATCTCGGTGTGGTAAGCGTCGCGGATGTTGTTCCACAGCACGCTGCCCTGCCCGTTGAATACGCTTGCCCCGCCCGTCAGGGTGTCTATATCCTCCAGCGAATACCCGAACACAAGCGAGCCTTCGTTATTTGTCCCCAGTCCCGTGTCCATGTCGTAAGGCTCCGCCACGGCTTTCCGGGTCGCTATCCGGTTCTCTGCCGTCACGTCGGAACCCGTGAAGCCGATAAACAGGTTTTTTGCCCTGCTGTCTACCATGAGGAAAAGCTCGGTAAACACGTAGTAATAAACGAAGGTGTCCAGCTCCGCATATGTCGGAAACTCCGCCTTGAACTTCGCCAGCCTGTATGCCGCCGTGTCCGCCGTGTACTCCGTGCCGCCGTATGTGACCGCCGTTTCCAGCGCGTCCCCGGTCGCCGCCGTGCGGTCTGTGGACGCAACGAACGCCACAAGCTCCTGAATCATGGTATAGTCCAGCAGCTCGTCCGACGGAAAACGCGCCTCGAAGTCCTGCCGCCATGTGGGGCGCACTTCGCCGCTTTCCGGGTCGGTGTAAGGGGTTTCGTCGAAAACCCCGGTCTTGAACAGCATCAGGTCAGCCGTGTTGTTTTCAAACTCCCAGCTCTGCATGTCGCCGCTGTACCCATAAGGCCCCGGCGCTCTTTTGGGGAGATTGAAATTATATTTTCCCCAGAACTGCGTATCTCCGCCCCCGGTATCCTCCCAGAATACCACGACAGGCAAGCCGTCTATGCCCTGCCTCACCTTGCTGTTTGCCACCTGTTCCCGCGTCTTGAATGGCGAATAATCGCAGTAGAGCCGCACCAGCTCCACGTTGTTCGCGCCCTCAGAGCTTGCCACGTCCGCTTTCAGCACGAAGCGGTTAAACGGCACCACGGTATCTTTCAGGGCGTAGTTGTCCGCGTGTCCGCCGGAAAGCTCGAACCCGTTCTTAAATTGCAGGTCGTAGTTTTTGCGGGCGTAGGGCGCGGAGGATGTTCCCTGCACGTTGGCCTGGCACCCGGTCGCCGTGAAGCTCTTTTCGGGGTTTACCGGGTCGGTGTACGCCACCTCGATGGTCTTCTTGTCGCCCTTGTACTGCGGAAGCTGTACCGCTTTCAGAACCATATAGGGCAGGTTTTGCGGCAGTTTGGCTATCACGATATTCCCGTATTGGTCATAGAGGTTATTCCGGTTATACCGTTGCAGCATTTCATAGCCCGTCGGCGCGTCCGCTATGAAGTTGTCAAGCACCTGCTGCCTGTTCAGGTTCCTGTCGTAGACCCTGATCCGGTAAATATCCACGGTGCAATAATCGCTTCCGATGGAGATACCAACCGGGGTCGCCTGTGAAAAGTCGTCGTTTTCGTTGTACTGCACAACTCCACTCGGTTTCCCGTTGATGTAAACCATGAGCAGCCTGTGCTCGGTCTTCTTTTCGCAGACGAACGAAAGGCGCACTTTGCTTTCTTCCCGGTACTGCATCCCGATTTCGGAAAGCTCCGATTTCAGCTCCGCCTTTTGCGCCGTGATCGTCAGGCCGCGCCCCCCGCTTGTGCACGAAATGACCGCCGCATTATAGTCCAGCACGTTCCTGGTCGCAAACTCCACCTCAATGGTTTTTCCGCCCGTGCGGAAGTCCTCTCCGAAAAGCTGGAACGGGATTGCCACCCGCGCCGCGCCCGCTACCCGCAGCACGTCCACGCCGTCGCCGTCACGCTGCCAGCCGTCGGTGTTCCAATTGAACCCCGTAAGCGTCGCCGAAACGTTCCCACTTGTCCATGTGGCTGGATTCGCTTCAGCGTTGCTCCGCCCGATGGCGTTCAAATGCAGCTCCAGGCCCTCTGTTTCCGCTGCCGCGTCGATGTTCAAGGCCGTTACCGTGAATGAAAGCGTTTTTTCCACCGCGCCCACCTTAAATTTTACGGTCGCCGCGCCCGCCGTGTCGCCCCGGTAGGTGTATTGATGTTCGCTCCGGTCTACCGTCACGGTGGATTTGAGCGTGCTGCCCTCGTAAATCTGCACCGCCGTTTCCAGCCCTGCCGGGTCGTATGCCTGGAAGGTGATCGGGATAGTGTCGTACTGCTGTACGCTGCTTTCGTGGAACTGCGAAATAATAATGGGCGTGCTGGTTCCGGAAACGACGCTGTAAAACTCATAATACAGCCTGTTGCTTTCCACGGTTTCGCCGTTGACCGTGGCGGTAAACCATACCTCCAGCGTGTGTCCGCCGTGCGTCTGCGCGGGGATGGCGTAACTCAGCTCCCTGTTGGAAACGGTGGTCACCACGGTTTGCAGCTCGGTGCCGTCCAGCTTGAAATGTACGGTCTTTTCCGCCCGGCCCACGGGTGTGAAGCGGAAAGCGAACGCGCCGCTTGTTTCCTTGCTTTCGTCAAAGAATGTGGATGAAATGGAAAACTCCACGCATTCCACGGTGTACACAATGGAGCGTGCGTTCCCGTACACGTCGGAAATGGTCACGCGGACGGTGTTGTCGTCCGTCGTCAGGTGTGGCGCAAGGTCTACCGTCACGTTTCCCTGGTTTACGCTCAGCGTGGCTTTGATTGCGCCGTTTACGGTGATTCTCAATGTGCCTTTTCCGGTCGGCACTTCGTCCAGCAAGCTGCTCCAGTTCACAGTAACGGGCAGGGAAGCGCCCCGGTTTACCGTTGCCGCCGTCCACTGCATCCCGTTTGTCATGGTCATAACCGCGTTGTTATCTCCACCGCCGCTTCCTCCGCCGCCCATTCCGGCGAACGGCCCGGCGACCACAACGCCGTTGCTTGTGAGGTACAGGCTCCCATTTTCCACGAACCCGCCGTCGATCTTGCCGTCCAGCGCCGCGCCTATGGCGTTTAACCGGGTGTGATCTGCTTCCACGGTTTCCTCGGTCGCCCCGATCTCGTTCTGTAAAGAGCTATGCAGCTTCCCGAACGTGACCGCCCCGTCCTGCACGGTGGTGGTTGCTTCCGGGTGTGCTGTCAGCCATGCAGAGATAGCGTCCGCCGTCTGTTCATCGGTCGGCAATCCCTGGTCTACCCATTCCGTGGTGCCGTCGCCGTGTGTGCGAAGCAGCTGCCCGTCCACGCCGTCCGGCGTTGTGGCAGGTTTTGCCACCTTGCCCGCGTCCGATGCTTGCAGCGCCGTGATGTTCGTTTCCGCCGCGCCCATGCGGGTGCCCACGGCCTTTGCGTCCGCCGCCATGCCGTGAACGGTCAGGGTTTCATCCAGCGGCGCTTGCGCCGTGTCGCCCGCTTCTACCGTCACATTGATTTCCGGCGTATCCTCCGGCATATCCAACGGCAGGTTGATTTCACCGTTTGCCATGTTCTTTTTTCCTCCTGTTCTTAAATATCGCCCACCGCAGGAAGCAGCGTCAGCGTCTTCGGCAAAAATGGCGTGTGTACGTGGTCACCGCTTACAATGGCCCCCTGGTCGTTGTAATACGGATGAATCACGAAACGCACGTCCCAGGAATAGCTGCCCGGTGAAAGGTAATCCGTTTCGGCGTTGGTGAAATAGATTGTGAACTCTCCGCTTTCGTCAATCTCGCATTGTTCCTGTTTCACCACCGTTCCGTCGGCGCTTTTCACCGTAAACAGCGCCCGGTCGCCCTCTGCGAACTCATACCCCGTCGCCTTGAACTTCACGGATCCCGTATCCCCGCGCGTCATGGCGATTTCCTGATTTTCAACCCGGAACACTTTCCGCACCCCCTGTTATTCCGTCTTTTTGAGTATGACCCTGTGTTTCTGCCCTTCTATCCAGGCCACGCTTACCAGCCGGGTGTACCCGGCGTGCACCGCCGTTATCTCTTCCTGGATGTGATCTGTGATCGTCCGCGTGTTTTCCGGCTTTGAAAATTCCTCCACCGCGCCCGCGAACGTGGACTCCGTCAGGATGATGTGCAAATAGCCGTCAGCGGCCCCGCACATCTCCACCTCATGCACCGCGCCCGATGCCGTTTCAATTGTCCGCATGTGTCAGCCCTCCGCGAACTCCACGAACCCCTCCAGCGCGTCCACATCGTCCGCGCTGATAGTGATTTCCGGAAGCATCGGCATTTTCACAACGTCCGCCGAAAGCTCCACCTCGTTTTCCTCCAGCTCTTTCAGCTTATCCCGGAATACCTGTGCGTCTTCCGGCGATTGGAACAGCAGGTCGCCGTTCTGCTCCATCTTCGGTTTCAGCCTGTTGATCTCTTTCTGTTCCTCTTCCTGCTGAAACTCCCACGTAGGCCGCATGGCGACCCGCAGCCTGTGCACCGCGCACGCGGTTTTGATCGGGAGCGGCTCTGCCGCCAGCTTGTTCAGCGCTTTGTAAGCCCGGATGATCGTTCCTTGTTTCATGGTTCGTTTCTTCCTTTCTGTTTTTAATCGTTGTCGAACAGGTCAGCAACGTAAAGCCGCGCGTATTTTGCGTTATCCGATGAACCGTATAGATACACGTATCCGTTTTCATAACCAAGATACCCATACAAGCCGGAGTCCTCGTTGTCTGTGTTGATTCTGAACCGGCTCCCGATGTAGCTTGTGGCCCAGCTAAACGTAAGTGACGGAACCCTCGCGCGGATATAGTATCCGTTTCCACCAAGCGTGCCATTGTTGGCGGCGCGTACATACATCCTTTCGCCCGGATACAAGTCCCAGTTTCCCGTCAACTCATACATTCCGTTTTCTGTTCCGTCTGCTTCTATCCAGTTGCCGTAAACAGAAAGGCTTACCGTTTGGCTCGGCGCTTGCGGAACGGTTATATTGGTATATAGGTCGTATTCTTCGTCGTCAATGCAATACACAGTAACCAGTTTTGTAACCGTGTTCCCGAAATCAGATGTTGATAGGCTGATATTTGACAGTGAATGGGGCCTTGCTGCCGACACTCCGTTCTGATAATACGCAGTGTCGGCGATATTAAAAGAATCAGACCCAGCCGTCAACCTCGCTTTCCCGGTGGTCACTGTAACCGTGCCGCCGCTTACTGATATTGAAATATTGTGGTAATGGTCTAAATCAATGTCGCCCCTTGCGCTGCTTAATACGGTTGCGCTGATAATGCTCCCGATTTTGATTGTGCGCGGCAGGAAGTTCGTCCCCGCCACATGGAGGACTGTATCCGCTTGCAGCGACGACGCTGTAAGCGCCGTCGCGTGTGTTATTCCCGCTGTGAGGTTGTCGAACCTTGCTTTTTCCGCGTCCAGCTCTGTCGCCGTCACGTACCCTTGCAGGTTGATCTTGCTTGCTTGTATCAGCACGCTTTGCGCGGTCTGGTTGATCGTGCTGGATATTTCGCCCTTCCCTACCTTTGAAGTCAGGCTCTCCGCCGTCTGCGTGACCTTGCTGTACAGCGTTTCACCCTGCCCCAAGCTGTTGATGCCTGTCTTGGTGTAAACCGTTGACAGGCTCTCCGCCGTCTGCGTGACCTTGCTGTACAGCGTTTCACCCTGCCCCAGGCTGTTGATGCCTGTTTTCTGAAAAACCGTTGTCAGGCTTTCGGCGTTCATCACCTGGTTTCCGTATAGGGTTTCGCCCTGCCCCAGGCTGTTGATGCCTGTCTTGGTGTAAACCGTTGACAGGCTCTCCGCTGTCTGCGTGACCTTGCCGTACAGCGTTTCACCCTGCCCCAGGCTGTTGATGCCCGTTTTCTGGAAAACCGTTGCCAGGCTTTCGGCGTTCATCACCTGGTTTCCGTATAGGGTTTCACCCTGCCCCAGGCTGTTGATGCCCGTTTTCTGGAAAACCGTTGTCAGGCTTTCGGCGCTCATCACCTGCATACCGTAGAGGGTTTGCCCGGCGTCCAGGCTTCCGATTCCGGTTTTCTCGAATACGGTTGTCAGGCTCCCCTCGGTCATGTCCTGCCGCCCCTGCATGGTGATGATGCTGCCTTGCGCAAGCACGACCTGCTGGTGGATTCCTTCGCCGTCCACGATGATTTCAGCCACCCGGCTCCAGTTCACCCCGTCCGGCCCCTGTCCGATGATGGCCTCCGCCACCATCCCCACGTGGCTCTCCGTGTCGATGAACCAGGCGTGGTCTTCCTTGTCCTTCTTTGCCTTGCTTCGCCCCGCGCTGCCGCTGCTTCCCGCCCCTTCGCTTGCAATCCTGTTCATGATGGACGCCACGTCCTGGAGCGTGTTGCATAGCGTCACGGTCACGTTTTCCGGCTCTTTCACCGTGTCGCGCCAGTTTAGTTTCGTTATCCGCTCGGTGATCGTGGTGCCGAACTCTGGAAGCGGCACGCGGCAGACGGTTCCCAAAACCAGATGGTCAAGCGGCTCCCCGGTTGCTTCGCTCAGTTCAAGCCCGGCGATTGTGATTGTTACCGTCGGTTCGCAATGCTTGTCCAGCCTGTCCTGCGCCCAAATCCGCAACATGGCTTCGTTGCTTTCCCCGGAATTGGTCAGCACCTTGTCCTTCCGCCCGTATTGGTTTTCGTTTTTGCTCAGGTAGTCCCCCAATATATGCAGGTCATTCTCCCCGATTGGATAAACCCGCGTGTACATTTGGGAGCGGTCTATCGTTTTCCGCATGGTGGAAAGGTTGCGCCCCATCCGCATTTCGCACGCCACCGCGCTGCTTTTGCGCCGAATATGCAGCGTAAACGGCAGGGAGGATAAATCATAATCCCACCACGGGTCGTCCAGCGTGCTGGTGATCGTTTGGAGCGCCGTGAATAGGTCGTCACCGTTGAATTTATACGCCGCGCTTGTGGAATACTCAAAATCTCCCAGCCGCCATATACTCTGGTGCCCCATGACGTACTGCGCCGCCTGGTATGCCGTGCATTCCGTGCCGCCGCCCATGTCCGCCGCTGTCACTTCGCCGAAAATGGACACGTCACGCAGCGTGTTAATGATGTGCTCCAGCGTTGCGGCGCGTGTATAGGTGTTGTATGTTGTTTCTATGCTTTTCACGCGCCACACAATGCCCGCGCCCGGTCCGCTGTCCTCCAGCAGCCAGACGCCCACTGCAAGCTCCGGCGCTTCCGGCCCCAGTGTAACTCGCGCCGTGCTCTGCCGCTCCATCAGCGTCAGGGCGTCGCCCTCCGGCGCGAATTTCTCCCCCGGTGTCAGGCTTAACCCCTGCAATTTAATCATTTACGCATACCTCCCGGCGCAGCTTATCGTCAGCGTTCCGGCCCCTTGCGTTATGATGGATACAATCACGCTCCCCGGCATGACGAACAGGTCGTCGCTCGATGCCGCAGTCCGTTTCCCCAGCACGCTCTGCCCGCCCGCCGTAATCCGCAGAAGGCCGTCGTCCGTGTGGGTGATCGCCAGGGTTTGCCCGCTTGTCAGGTTCAGGCCCGCCAGCTCTATCGCGCTGCCCCCCGCCGATACCTTGAAAGATGTGCATGTCCCGCTTGTGCATCTGAACTCCACGTCCAGCACCGTGCGCACGCTTCCGCCCACGCCGAAAACTTTATTCATGCTGCCGCCGCTTGCCATGAGCTTTTTGGGCGTTGCGTCCTGCCAGTATGGAACGGCGTAAGCCCGGAACACGATGGAGTAAATGTTCGTCCATTTCCACATATCGCCCGCCGCCGGGTACTGTGCGCAAATAACGCGGAGCCGTCGGTCTTCTTTGTAGTTCACGGTCAGCCAGCCACCGCCCGCCGCCCATGCGTTTACTTTCTCGAACACGTCGCTCCGCGCTTGCATATCGCCTTTTTTGATGTGGATTGAAAAGCGGATGGTTACGTCCAGACTGTCCCGGTGCCGGTTCGTGATTCGCTGCCCCACGCCCCCGAAAAGGCTCACGGCGCTGATCTGTTCTTTTCCTGCTGCTTCCTCTATTCCCTGAATCAGAATCCGGTTGTCCACGCTGTCCAGCTCCACGCCGTTCAATGCGGCCCGATGGCTTAGAATCATGTTCACCGCCCCTTAATGAATGTCGTACTTCGTTTCTATCGCTCTCAACCAGTCGCCCAGCGTGATCGTTTCCGCCGTGCACGCGCCGCTTTTTACCGCCGTGCTCCGCACGTTCTCCATGATGCTGGCAAGCATTCCAGACGGAGCGCCCATGAATACGGCCCGGTTCTTTCCCCACCAGGCCGCGAACTGCCCCTCGCAGCGCTTCATGTGCTCCGTTGCCTTTCCGCTTGTCAGCTCGTAGTAACAGTCTAATGCCGTGCGCACAACCGCGCCCGTGTGTTCTTTCTCAATGCCGCGCCGTTCCAGCTCCTCCGCCGTCGCAAAACGGTGTTCCAGCATTTGCGCATAAAATACGCTCTTGTCCTTTTCCCGGCGCGTCACGCTGTCGCTGTTGGTGCACCACAGGTATATCGGCTCCCGGATTTCGCCCACCCGTTCAGGCCCGGCGATAATCTGGCAGAGCGTGTTAAAATCCGCGTCTTCGCCGAAAGACAGAGCCGGGTTGAAGCGCAGCCCGTTGTCGTTCAAAAAGTCCCGCCGGAAGAACCGCCCATGGATGAAGGTCATGTCCCAGGTGTGCTTATAGAGCAAATACGCCCCGGTTTCTGCGTCTTCGCCCTCTTCCATGAACCTGTTCCATAGATACACTTTCCCGTCCTTGTCGGCCTTCCTGAGCGCTTCCAGGGCCACTTTCAACGAAAGGGCGCTGCTGTACATGTCGTCGAAGTCGCAGAACGCCACCCACACCGCGCCGCTCAGGTCTATACCCGCGTTTCGCGCCGCGCTTACGCCCCCGTGCGGTATCACCTTTTCCGTGATCTGGAAGGGATACCGCAGGTATTTGATGAACGGGAGCCGCCCCTCTTCGCCGTCCTGTGCCAGTATCACCCTGATTTCGTCAAAGTCCACTCCTCGCTGCAATGCCAGCATGTCAAAGAGCTTTTTCCCGGTCGCCCATGGTTCCCGGCAATGCGGCACGATAATGTCCAGATAACTCATTTTCCCGTTATCCTCCCGCGTGTCAGCCTGTATAATCCTGCGCTATAAATTCGCTCACATACGGCGCAAGCAAGCGCCCCGCCGTGTACCCGTCAATCACTACGCGGATGTTGCTTACTCCGTCCGCCGTGCCCGACCGCGCCGCCGCAGCCATCGCCGCGGGAAGATTGCGGAAGTTTTGAAGGTCGCCGCTTGTGATCGCGTTCCCGTTGTTCTGGTTCCCGCTCAATTGCCAGTTTGCCGCGTCAAGCCACCAGTTCGCGGGCAAATCCTCCATGTCCCGCCAACTGCTGTCCACGCTGTCGTACTCCGAAAGCTGGTCTATCAGGCTATCCAACTTTTCATATAGTTCCTGATCCCCTTCAAATGCTTTCTCCAAGTCGTCAAAAGCGCTGTCCGGCGTTTCTTCAAAGCGTTCCCTGAAAACGTCCCAAAACGCCTCCGCCGCTTCTTTCTGTGCTTGCGTCGGCCCGTTCGGTTCCGGTTCCGGCATGTACCCCGTCATGGAAGATTCGTCCGCCGTCCCGGTGATATTCTTTTTTCTCTTTAGCCCGCCGCTCGGTGTCGGTTGCGGTTCCGGTTCTTCTCCTTTCTTTTCTTCGCCCTTTCCGAGCAGTAAGCCCAGCCCGTAGTCAAGCGCCTGTTTTCTTTCCGCGTCCGTGTGCGAAAATGTTTCTTTGTAGGAGTCTACCACCCCGGTCGGAACGCCCGGCATTTTTTCTTTTGGGAACATGGCGTCAAAGATTCCTTGCCAGCCAACCTCTTTGAATTTCTCGTAAAGCGGCCAGCCCGCAAGCAGCTCGACCCCGGCGGACAAAAGCCCGCCCAGGAAAGAGCCGCCGCCCAGCGCGCTTGAAACCAGCTTTCCTCCCGCTCCTGCTGCCGCCGCGTCTCCTGCTGTTTTCGCCGCAGCCACTCCACCAAGGCCCTTAAAA
>JAFXMP010000126.1 GCA_017530275.1 Clostridia bacterium
AGGGTGATAACTCCATTTCTGTCTGCCTGTATTCTTTCAGCATTCTCCCACCGCCCTTCTTCTCCTCAATTGTACTTCTTTGTATATGAAAAAGCCAGTCCTTTTTAAGAACTGACTTTTTCAGTGACCTTGAAAACACTGGATTTTCAAGGCTCTTTCAGTGGTGCGGTCGACGGGACTTGAACCCGTACTCGGTTAAGAACACGCCCCTCAAACGTGCGCGTATGCCAATTCCGCCACGACCGCGCGGGTGCTGCAAACAGCGTAACCTATTATAACCAAATCAGGGATGCTTGTCAACCGTTTTTCGGGAAATCGCAAAAAAAGAGAGAGCAAAGAGAGAGCAGTAAATTTCCAAACTAACGACCACAGCAATTTCCACTGTGGACGTTGCTCTGGGCATTTACTCGAAATTTTTTCGAAATTTTTTCGCGATTTGGCGAAATCTGTCGGCAGGAAAGTGATTGTATTCGGCGGCGATTTATGGTATGCTATAGCGGTGGAGGAATAAGCAATGGATGCAAGACTGCTGGAAACGGATACCATCGTTTTTGACGTAGGCAACGTACTGCTCACTTTTGAGCCGGAAAAGGTAGCTTCCCTCCTGCCCGAGGAACACAGGCAAGCCCTGTCCCGTGCGATGTTCGGCCCCGACTGGCGATGGGCGGCGTTTGACCTGGGCGCTGAAACCAACGATGCCATTGCCCAAAGTATGGCGGACGCCGCTGGGGTGCCGGGTGGAAAAGAGATGGTGCTGCATGCGCTGTACACGTTTTACAGAACCATGAAGCCCCTTCCCCTGTACCATCTACTTCCCGAACTCAAACGCATGGGCAAGCGTTTTTTCGCGCTCACCAATTACTGTGAACCCTCTTTTTCTTCCACGTATCAGGCTTTTCCGAACCTTCAGCTGTTGGATGGCGCGGTCGTTTCCGCCCGTGAAAAGGTCTGCAAGCCTGACCCTGCCATTTTTGCGCTGTTGATTGAACGGTTTGGAATTGTACCCGAAGAAACGCTGTTTATCGACGATTCTTTCGCCAATACGCATACAGCCGCCGCGATTGGATTCCGGACATGGCATTATGCCGGAGATGACGTCATTTCATCGTGAGGGTTGAAACGCGCATCGTTTTTTCAAATAATTGGGAACAATATTACCCTGTTTTTCGTCTATATAGTTAATGAAAGGCTTCGATATTGCATCAATCTTGGAAGGAAGGATGAATCATGAAATCTTTGAAGGCCGCGTTCGTTGCTCTGCTGCTCGTGGTGTCGCTGCTGCTGGGCGGCTGTTATGTGGAACCCAATAATATCGCCACAGGGAATCAAAACGGCGATTCGCTGAATTTCCCGGTATATCAGCCGGAAACGCCTGTGCCCACCGCTGTACCGGCGACGCCTACCGATCTGCCTACCGATACCCCTGTGCAAAATAATCCCGCCGGGATTAACCAGGGCACGGACGTTGGCCTTCCCACATCCGCCGTGAACAATTGGCTCACCACCGTCGCGCCTATGGTTACGCCCGATCCTTCGGCCAAAGCGCTGGTGACTCCGGCTCCCACCTCCGTGCCGACAGCTACGCCCGTTACTTCTCTGAAACTGGGTTCCCAGGGGCAGGAAGTGCGCAACGTGCAGAAAAAGCTCAAGGAACTGGGCTTTTATAAGGGCAATATTGACGGCGATTTCGGTGAAGCCACAGAAAAAGCGGTAAAGGCCTTCCAGAAGCAGTATGGCCTCACTGTGGACGGCAAGGTAGGAAGCGCCACCATGGCAAAGCTGGCCAGCGCCAAAGCAACCGTAAAACCCACCGCTTCTCCCACACCCAAGCCCACCGCCACCCCGTCCTACGGCGCAAATACTTACCTGCGCAACGGCAACAGCGGCAAGCAGGTAAAGCAGATGCAGGAAAGGCTCATCGCCCTGGGCTATCTGCTGGGCAAGGCCACTTCCAATTTTGACAACGCCACCGAAGCCGGCGTTCTGGCTTTCCAGCGCCGCCACACCAGCTATGCAGACGGCGTAGCCGGCCCCGAGACTCTGAAAGCGCTGTACTCTTCCTCTGCTTCCAAAGCCTCCTCCGCGTCCGGGATTATTGGAATCACGCTGCGGGAAGGCAGCAGCGAAAAAGCGGCCGTGCGGCTGCTGCAGCAGAAGCTGAAATCCTTAGGCTATTACAAGGGCACCGTGGACGGCGATTTTGGTTCCGGCACCATGGAAGCCGTGAAAGCCTTCCAGCGCGGCAATAATATAACAGCGGATGGCGTTGCCGGCGGCGGCACCCTGAACAAGCTGTTTTCTTCCTCCGCTAAATCTGCCTCCGCAGCCGCGGCCACCGCGACGCCCCGGCCCGCAACGCCTCGGCCTACCGCCACCCCGAGGGTAACGCCTACGCCTATTCCCGATAACATCTATGTTCTGGTCACAGCCGCGCCGAACAATCAGTACGCCACCCTGCGCCATGGCATGTATGGCACACCGGTGCAGCAAATGCAGCAGGCGCTGAAAAACCAGGGCTATTTTACCGGCGTGGTAGACGGCTACTTCGGCGACGCCACGGAAAAAGCGGTAGAAGCGTTCCAGCGCTATAACGGATTGCTGATTGACGGTGTGGCTGGCCCTGCCACCTTAAGAACGCTGCTGCAAGGCGCTTACCCCTTCGGTTCCTGAATCAGAATGGGGCTGCCTGTTTTCAGGCAGCCCCATCGCTACGCTTTGTGTTTTGCGCGGCGGTTTTATTTTTCCGCTTTCGCTTCCGGGTAAAGACCCACCAGCTGCTGCGCCAGATTTTGCGACAGGAGGGACGCGACCGCCGCGCGGAAAACAAAACTTGTTACGGAAGCGCCATTTGGTTCAAAAACAGGCGCGGCATCCCTGCGGACGCTTTCCAGAAATGTGTTTTTGCCGCCCTGAAAAACGGCAAGGAACGATTCGTACAGCGATTTCGTATCTTCTTCCTCCAGGGCGGCGGGAATCAGTTTTTTGATTTCCACAATGCTGATCGTTTGCTTGAGCAGGCACACCATGATCAAAAAAGCCAAGTGCACACGGCCATAGCGTTTTTTCGCCGGGCGGGGAATGATGCCCAGCTTCACATAATTATTGATCATGGCGGGCGTGACCAGTTTCTGTTCAGCCGCCTGGTACAGGGGAGACAGGTACTGGTTCATCAGATAGATCACCTGGTCCATATACAGCGGCAGCTCAGGAAACTCATCCCACCCCGGCAGTTGATAACCGTCCAGCAAGCGGTCCCATTCCAGCATTTTTTCCCGGACCAGCGTTTTATCCGCTTCCATGCGTTCCCCTCCTTGTTATATTGCGCGACTTATGCGAATTCTATTATAACATAAACGGCAAAGGCACGCCACCAGTTTTTCAGTCGACTTGGCGCTGACGGTATCGTTAAAAGATTTTATAGCGTATTTCAAACCAGATTCAGAAAGGACATTCCCGTATATGGAAAACTTTGCGATTTTCACAGATTCCTCTTCCAATATCACCCCGGACCTGGCGCACGAGGGAAACATCGGGGTGATTCCTCTCACATGTATGACAAAAGAAGCGGATATGTCATGCTATAACGATCAAGTGGAATTTGACGGTCATTCTTTTTATGACGCGCTGCGAAAAAGCGGGCCCATCAAAACGTCCATGGTCAATATCAGCCAATTCCTGCAGGCATTTGAACCTGTGATTAAAAAGGGACAGGACATCCTGTATGTGGCCATGTCCAGCGGCATCAGCGGCACCTGCGCTGCCGCCAGGGAAGCAGCCGCTGAATTGATGAAGGAATACCCGGGCCGCGTCATTCGGGTGGTTGATACGCTGGCCGCCTCCTTTGGCGAAGGAATCTTCGCCATGAAAGCCTCCGTCATGCGCAAAGCCAAGAACAGCCTGGATATGACTTTCAAATGGGTGGAGGAAAACAAACGCCGCATGTGCCAGTTTTTTACGGTGGATGATCTGATGTTTCTGCACAAAGGCGGCCGTATTTCCAGCCTTACGGCCCGCATCGGCTCCATTGCCAATATCAAACCCTTATTAATGGGCGATTCCGAAGGGAAAATCGTGAGCTGCGGCAAGGTGATCGGGCGGAAAAAGTCCCTGCAGGCCTTAGCGGCTCTGTATGACCAGCACGCCGCTGCCGATGACGGGGATATCGTCGCGATCGCGCACGGCGACTGCCAAGAGGACGCGGAATACTTGGCCGCACTGCTGAAAAAGAAACGCAGTGTCAAGGATGTTCTGATCCGCTGTTACGAACCGGGTACCGGTTCGCATGTGGGTCCCGGTGCGGTGGCGCTGTTCTTTTTCTCTCCTGTTCCCTGTAAATGATCAGCAATAGACCGTTTACTCAATCACAACACGTTTAGGGGAATCTTATGAGCGCCACAGTATTCCAGCCGGGCTTGATCAGCGTGATTATGCCCGTCTATAATGCAGAAAAAACGCTGGCCCAATCCGCGGCAAGCGTTCTGTCCCAAACTTATTCGCAGATCGAATTGATCCTGGTAGACGACGGCAGTAAGGATCAAAGCCTGCGCATATGCCGGGAAATCGAAAAAAACGATTCCCGCGTAAGGGTCATCGCCCAGAAAAACGCCGGGCCAGCCATTGCCCGGAATGCAGCCCTGCAAATCATGCGCGGAGAATTTGTGATGTTTGCCGACAGCGATGACCGTCTGACGCCTGATGCCTGCCGCACCATGATCGACGCTATAGGGGAAAAAGACTTGGTTATCGCTCATTATTATCTTGATGTGGCGTCTGCGCAGTTTGATCGGGGCCTGCTCAAGGGAAGCCGTGATCTGAGTGAATGGGAATTCCTGGAAGAATTGGTCAAGCGCCCTGGCTCATTTTATTTCAGCGCACTGTGGAACAAAATGTACCGTTCCAGCCTGATCCATCAATTAAAGCTGCAGTTTGACCCGTTCCTGTCCTGGGGCGAGGATTTCGCATTCAACATGGAGTACAATCTCGCAGTTCTCCATGGCGTCGCGCTGGTGGACAAGCCAGTATATCATTATGTAAAAAACCCCGGCAGCACCTCCATCCGCACGCTGTTCCACGTGGGTCATTCCTTCCAGATCAAAGCACGGCTGTACCGGCGCTTTAAATCGCTTTACGTAAAAAAAGGATTGTACGTGCAGCACCGCTTCCGCATCTGGTGCTACATCTGGAATGTGACGCTGGCGGACTGATCATGAGAATACCCGCTTCTCCTCATGGGAAAAGCGGGTTACATCATGAGCAATGCTGCAAAGGGTAAGAAATCCTGTTGGCTGAATTGATATCCTCCTGATATAAGCACTGCCCTGGCACAAAGCCGGGGCAGTGTTCATAACGAGGCTTCCAGTTGACGCTTATCCGGCGATTTTTGCCTTTGGGCAATGAGACTTGATATATTCCAGCGCGAAGTCATAGTCCGCGCCTTCAGCGTAAACCTGGTTATGATCCAGCCCCTGGCTGATCTTGATCACATGGCGCCTGGGGAAGGATTTGACGGATTTTACATGAGCATATTCAGAGGTGCTGCTGGTTCGGGCGGCTGCGGTGAGGCCGATGCCCGCGGTGGTTGGCTTGTTGGCGGCGACGCCTACCAGCGCGGTGATCAGTCCCAGTATTTCGGCCTTGTCGTGCTGCTTGGAGATCTGGATATGCTTGATCTGCTTTTCGTCCATTTCAAACAAAACCACATATTTCCATCCGTAGGTGGCCGCCACGATGATATAGGCAATGATGCTGATGATCAGAAACGCCAGCGCCAGCAGGCCGAACACCTTCAGGCTGCTCAGCAGGCTTTCAACGCTGAAATTGTCCTCAAACAGGTTGATGATCTGGAACAGCAGGAACACCGCGCCGAAAGAAATGCCCAGCACCTTCCAGACCGTATACAGGATGGTGGGGTTTTTCAGCATGGGCATTTCATACACCCAGCGGTATTTCCCGTCCTGGCAAAGGTAAATCGTATCCGCGACCCGCTCGCCTTTAATATCCTCTTGCGAACGGACGGCGCTTTTCCGTTTTTTCTTTGGCGCTTCCGTTTTCTGGCTCACCGAAGCGCTTTCTTCGACAGCCGCGCCGCACAGCGGGCAGAATTTACTGTCATTTGGGATCTCTTTTCCGCATTTGACGCAATACATACCGCAATCCTCCTTTATTTGCTGGCGTCAACCTTGATAAACCGCAGCTGAAGCTCCATTCCCTGGTTTTCCCTCTCTGAGCCATAGTCACTGTATGTTGTGCTCACGTCATGGAAGAGTTCATAATCTATCTCGCCATCCTGGTTCTTCCTATAATAGAAACTAATGATCAGATAATCCTTGCCTTCACTGTGCTCCGTCCACAGGTAATTTGTTTCCCCCTTCAGGACCCCGTCATAAGTGGTCGTGAATGTTTCAACTTTCCCGGATTCGAAGCCCATTCGATCGGTTCTTGATCCGCTTGAGGTTCCCGTCAGCGTACAGGCGCCTTCTTCGCTGTTGGTGTTGAAGGTGCCGGAAAGATCCACCGATATGGAATCAAAGCCGCTGCTCTCCGACCACGCGTATTTATCTTTGCTCTCATCCGTATCAAACAGAAGAGCGTAATCAGGCCGTTTGATCCGTTCCCCTGTGCGGCTGTCCGACGCGCTTCCGTGGACCATGAAACGCCCGTATGAATCAAGGACGAAAGACGTGTTTCTGAGTGCTTCTTCAATGAGCGGCCGGTCATTTTTGTATATGATTCCAGGGCCTAACGCATTTGATACCATATCGAAGCGGTAGGACGCCTCCGGACGCTTTTCCCGTTTCATCTTCAGCGTCACGGTTTTGGCTTTTTCCCCGACCTTTTTGAACTCAATGGTATCGATTTCTTTTTCTCCGTTCCGATAAGCCTGCTCGCTGTTATAAACCAGGAGCTTTACGGGAGAGCCCGCCATCAGATAACCGTTGTAGGTGCAGGTCATGAATGTACTGTTGTTCATATCGGCAACCCACGGATCGGCAAGCACATAATGCTTGGGGTTCGTATCGAATACGATATATTTGCCGGCGAAGCGGGTATCGCTGAAGGTCATTTCCTTTCCTTCCTTGTCTTTCAGCAGGAATTTGACCTCCCGATTCTGCATATACTTCATTTTCTGCCAGTTTTTGATGTTTTTTTCATCAAAGGCCGCGAGGCAGGCCCCGGAGAAGCTGGTGAACATCTGCCTTTCCTTCAGGCGCGAGAGCAGATCGGATATAATGTCCGCGGAAGTCAGCGTGGGATTCGTAACCGGATAGCCGGTAAAAACGCCTAAATCATACGCGTAGGCGAACGCCTCTTCGTCCGCTTTCTCCATATACGCCATCAGAGTGGGATACCAGCTTTCCGGATCATCCTTTTTGGTGTCCCGGATGTAGTTCAAAATCGCCCGCCAGCCCGGATTCCACCAATCGTTGGTATTCTCATACAGCGCGCCCAGGGGGACGATATTGTAATCGTCCACCCAATAGACACCCACCTGGCGGGTACCCTCGGCAGCCAATGCTTCCCTGCGGGCCTTGAAGGTTTCATAGACCTCCAGGAATTCCTCCGTATAATACGTGTTATAAACTTCGTCGCCATATTTGACCAGGATCCTCGAATCTGGGTCCGGCTGGCCGGTCGGTTCAAGCCCCTGCCGCTGTTTCCGCTGGATCCTGACATCAATATAATCCGTATCGATCCAGCCGTTTGGAACGTAAATGATCTCATGGGTGCGCTTGTCCCAATAGAGGCTCTTGTAAGGCGCGGCGCGGTATACCTGATCCAGCTTGGCTTCCGGCTCCTCTTTCACTTCTTCTGCGTTCACATTGGCGTCGATCACGCCGAAGGTCAGCATGACCGCGCCGGCGACCAGCATCAGCCCAGGCTCCGTATACCACAGCGGAGCAAGGCTGAGCATGGCGTCGGAGGCGGATTTTACGCCCAGGAGCCCCACAACGAAGCCCGGCGACGCTTTTAGAACGGTGGCAGCGGATTCCTTTGTTTTATCCCAGAGATCCCCTTTGTTCTTCAAGAATTGCCCGGTTGCATTCATGCCCGTATCGTATACCAGATAACCCAGGCCGATCACGCCCATATATCCGGCACAACTGGGCCCCAGGATCTCAACGTAATTCGCCAGGGAGAAGGTCAGCGTAAGGGCGTCCAGGCAGTTGCCGGTATTCCTGAACAGAATGTCCATCGCGCCGCCCTTCTTAAACAGGGCGGACGGCTCCTTCTTCGCCTGGGCGACGATGGACTGGAAGTCTTTTTCCACCAGCTTTTGCAGGTCTTGGTTTTCCCGGACGCTGCTTTTGATCTCCTCGGGCATCGTCGTCAGCTTGAGCATCCGGCTCTGTTTGCTGGTGAGCACTTCTCCTTCCTCTTTCCCCCAGCCGAGAAGGGATTCAAAAATGGAAATGGGAGAAAAATGGGTCAGGTAGGCGGTAACTGTCCCCTCCTCCACGTTGATTTCATAGGATACGTATTCCCAGCGTCCCAGCGCTTCATTATAGTGCTGGGGCAGGAGGATGGCAGCAGGGTTCCGCCCGCCCAAATCCCCATAGGGGATCGTGACGGCCACGGGAAAACCGAACGCCTCCTGGCCCGACAGCTCCAGGTCCCACGCTGCGGCGGAATAGCCGTTCAACTCATCCACCTTGGTCGGCAGGGAACGGACGGTGAGCATGCCCGTCTGCATATTCAGGTTTTCTTTCCCGAAATCCACGGTGATCCCATCCAGATGGGCAACGGGCTCCTCTGCGGTGACCTGGACCGTCACGGCCGGGGCCGATGCGATTTCGGAAGCGGAGTAAGCAATGACGGTTTCCACTCCGTATCCGTCGGCCATTTGATAGCCCGGGGTGCCGGGCCCCTGCCCCAGGGCGAAATCCACGCCCGCTGTGCCCGTATGGAACAGGTCGCTTTCAACAAATTCTTCATCAATGATGTCCGAATCCCCGCCGCTGTCGGTGGCGGTGGGAACCGCGGGCTTGGCTGTGGCGGAAGCGGAACCGCTTGTCCCGGCAGTGGGGTTGGGTAACAACGTTTTGTATGGTTCAGGTTTTGTGGGAATCAGGAATCCGGGATACTTGAAGCCCGCCACCGCCAGTTCCACCACCAGGATCAGCGCCAGAAACAAGCTGACGCCACGGTTCCCGCTCTTCTTTTTCTTCGCGCCCGGCTGAGGCGCGTGAGAAACAGCCGCTTTCTTTGCGGAGGAGTTTCGGGGCTCCTCCGGCGTAATTGGCGGCTCGTTGGAAACGATTACCTTCGCCCCGGGTGGAGCGGGGATTTTAATAGGCGGCTCGTCGGAAATGATCACCTCCGCCCCCGGCGGAGCGGGTATCTCGATCGGTATGGGCTTCCCGCATTGAGGGCAGTAAACGGCGTCCTTTGGCAGCGCCGCACCGCATAATCTGCAAAAGTTTGCCATTCTGCTTCGCTCCTTTGATTATGACGAAAGATAGGACTGAATGATCCAAATCAACAGGCCGATATCGGCCAGCGCCAGCAGGAACGGCAGCCAGCTTTTCTTCTTTTTTTCCGCTTTTGTGATCGGTTTACCGCACCGCTCACAGACAGCCGCGTTTTCTTTCAGAAACGCGCCGCAGTATGGACAGCGTTGAGACACGTTTTCCCTCCTCCTGCATCAGTAAAATCAGCGGCCTTCCTTTTCACTCCAGGGAAAGCACCATCGTATCCGCTATGCCGAAATCGGGAAGATAGGCGTCGATCATGATCTCGTCATCAGAAAACCAGATTTCCCCGTCGCCCTCCGCCGTGACGAAGGCCCCGTGGTCACTGCCGTCCATTTTGACGATCAGGCCGGGGTAAACAAGCTTTCCTCTGATGGTCAGGCTGAGCACGGTGTTTTCGCCCACGGAGGCGTATTCCATTACGGCGCAGCTGTTGCCTTCATCGTCCGAAAAGACCGTCCCGGCGGGAATGTCTGCCCGATTGAAGGTTTTCGCTCCGCCTGGCGCGCCTCCCGTCCAATTGATTTCAGCTAATTCGGCATATACCCAGGCGCGGCGCGAATTCTGCATGTCCTCGTCATAGAAATCCACAAGCAGATAACCATCCTCGGCGCCCCAGACGGTCACTTCAACGCACCAGGGCACGTCGTTTTCCGATTCGGCGTATTCCTGGCTGGGGCCGTAATGCCCGGGCACGTCGCCGGCGGCGATCATCTCTCCCTCGCCCAGCAGTGTTTCTTCCGGGATGGCATCCAAATCCACGTTAACTCGCGTCGCGGCGGTATAGAGCCGGTAGTGTTCCCCATTGTCGCTAAACTCTACCAATACCCACCACGCATCGTCGCTCTTGGCCTTGGAGAGCACCATCACCCGCTCCGTCTGCCAGGTTTCCGCCAAATGCGTGCCGGTGCTATCGTAATCCATGGACGGGCCGGAGCGGGTGGTGATCTTTTGATTTAGCGTTGCGCTTATGCCCTCCGCCATAGCCGTGAATGCCGACGAAGCCAGCAGCAGAACCAGAAGCAATGCGATCATCTTTTTCATGTCTATCTCCTCTTTTCTTTTTTCAACAATCGCCCAGTATTGCAGTAAACCAAAAGCTCTATCCTAT
The DNA here is from genome assembly GCA_017530275.1 of Clostridia bacterium. The sequence goes on from JAFXMP010000126.1 coordinate 10,582, forward strand.
CATTTGCCGCAAATCAGTCCATGTCGCCAGTTCAGTCGCTGCGAACGATTTCCTGCTTCAAATCAGCAGCATCGGAAAAACGATCCCAAATCATTCATAAACCCTTCATTTTCATTTTAACGAAAATATGGTAGCTTTGTCAACCTATACATTTCTTTTAACCGCTTGCACTGCATAATATCAAAGTGGTTCGTATTCTGGTTTCTGTCCGCAGGCTCGCCTGTTTTGTTCGCCCGCTTTCTCTCCTCCTGCCATTTGCTGGCAGCAGCTTGCGGCTCCCTACACTTGGCGGTAATTACACGTGGCAGGGTTTTCGCCTGCAAGAATCGTGCCATGCACGGCACATATAAAAATCGAAGGGCTTGCAGGCCCTTCGATACATTCCGGGGTTTGTTTACAGTCCGGCTCGTTTCCCCCGTGGGGAAGGCGGGTATTATTCAGTTCAAGCCGCTTTTTAACCATTCTGACCGATCTGCCGGAGAATGGCGTGAAAAGTTTCATCAGAAATATCGTGCTCAATCTTGCAGGCGTCCTCTCGGGCTGTTTTTTCGTCCACACCGATCCGCTGCAAAAAAATGGTCAGCGCTTTATGCCGGTCATAGATCCGCTGCGCGATTGTCATGCCCGCTTCCGTCAGGGTGATATAACTGCCCTCGTCCATTTGAATATACCCGTTCTCCCGCAGCTTTTTCATGGCAAAGCTCACGGAAGGCTTCGTTACCCCCAATGCGGCGGCGATATCGATAGAGCGGGTATAGCCCTTCTGCTCCCGCAGCATTAAAATCATTTCCAAATAGTCTTCGGCCGACTTATGAATGTTCATCCTGCACTTCCTTTCAGTTTGCCATCATGCGTTATACTTTGCAGTACGCGGTTTTACCGGAATACCGGCCCTAAAACGTCGATGATAAAGATTCTCCTCTTTTTTTCAATGTAATTATATCATGTATAAAGCTCCTTTGCAAGCCATGGTTTTTCGCGCACAGAAATCATAAAATGTAGCATTTGACGAAATTTTGCCCAAATGGTTGACATATGTAATGAAACAAGGTATATTGATTTTACGATTATAACGATACGGGGGAATGCATATGACATTTCGCGATATGGTAAAGGTACTGCACGCAAAAGTCCTCTGCCATGAGGAAAAGCTGGATAATCCGGCCCGCACGGCCTGCTGCTCCGACCTGATGAGCGACGTGCTGGCCTTTGTAAACGAAAAAACGGTGCTGATTACAGGCCTGACCAATCCCCACGTCATGCGTACCGCGGATATGCTGGACTTAAAATGCCTGGTATTCGCCCGCGGAAAAATCCCTACGGACGATATTTTGGAAACGGCGGATGAACAGGGCCTGATCGTAATGACCACCAAGGAAACGGCCTTCACCACCTGCGGGCTGCTTTATGAAGCGGGGCTGCGCGGCGTTCCCATCGAATGGCCGGAAGGAGAGGACGCATGAGCAGCTTTATTCACGAGGAATATCCCGTGGAAAGGGGCGATTACACCCGCGCCGGTGAAGCGTCCGCCGATATCAAGCGCAGGCTCAAGCAATTGGGCGTCAGCAGCAATGTGATGCGCAAGGTGGCTGTAGCCAGCTACGAAGTGGAATTGAACTTGGTGATCCATTCCCTGGGCGGCAAGCTCATGCTGGACGTGGGCACCGACGGGGTGCTGCTGGTGTCCGAGGACGTGGGGCCCGGTATCCCCGATATCGCCATGGCCATGCGGGAGGGCTATTCCACCGCCAGCGAGGAAGCCCGGTCTCTGGGCTTCGGCGCGGGCATGGGTCTGCCCAACATGAAGCGCAACGCCGACGATTTTGATATTCAAAGCGAAGTGGGCAAGGGTACGCGCATCAGCATGCGCTTTAACCTGGCCTGAGAAAGGCTTTTGACATGGAACAACACAATCGGTATCATTCCGTCCGCCTGGATAAGAGCCGCTGTAAAGGCTGCACCAACTGCTTAAAGCATTGCCCCACCGAGGCTATCCGCGTGCGCGGAGGCCGGGCGCACATCATCGACGAAAGGTGCATCGACTGCGGCGAATGCATCCGTATCTGCGAATACCACGCCAAGATCGCCATTACGGACGATCTGAGCGCCATTCATGGCTTCCCCCATGCGGTGGCTATTCCCGCGCCCTCCCTGTACGGCCAGTTCAAGGGCCTCAAATCCATCTCCCCCGTGCTGGACGCCCTGAAAGCCATCGGGTTTGAGGAAGTGTTCGAGGTGGCCCGGGGCGCGGATATCGTCAGCCGGGCCATTCACGAAAAGCTGCGGGAGCCGGGCTTGCCCAAGCCCCTCATTTCCTCCGCCTGCCCCGCCGTGGTGCGTCTGATTCAGGTGCGCTTCCCCGATTTGATCCCCAACATCGTGGACGTACGCCAGCCCATGGAGGTGGCGGCCATGATCGCCCGGCAGGAATTCTGCCGGAAGCACGGCTGCGCGCCGGAGGATGTGGGCGTGTTCTTCATCACGCCCTGCCCCGCTAAAATGACCGCCATCCGTTCCCCTCTGGGCCAGGAGAAATCCGCCTGCGACGGGGCCATTTCCATGATGGAGATCTATGGCCAACTGCTGCCCCACATCGACCGCATCCTTGCCAACCCCACCAAGCCCACCGCCACCTATTACGGCGTACGCTGGGCCGTGAGCAGCGGCGAGGCCAGCGCCGTGTGTCCGGATAATTCCCTGTCGGTGGACGGCATCCAGAACGTGATCCGCGTGCTGGAGGAAATCGAAAACAATAAGCTGAACGACCTCAAGTTCTTCGAGGGCAACGCCTGCATGGGCGGCTGCGTGGGCGGTCCCCTGAACTTTGAAAACAACTATGTGGCGAAAAACGCCGTGCGCAAGCTGGCGCTGGAGTGCTCACCGCAGCACCCCGTGGAAAACGTGCCCGCTTCTCTGATGACCAAATACCCCCTGTATTTCGATCACCCCATCGAGCCCAACCCCGCCATGAAGCTGGACGATAACCTGATCGTGGCCATGCAGAAAATGGAGCGCATCAACCAGTTGGTGGAGGACCTGCCCGGTTACGACTGCGGCTCCTGCGGCTCCCCCACCTGCCGCACCTTCGCGGAGGACATCGTGGGCGGTTTCTGCGGTGAAATGGACTGCATTCATAAACTAAAAGACCAGCTCAAGGTCATGGCCCAGCAGATGGTGGAGCTGGCGCAGACAAAGCGGGAATAAACCCCCGCTTTTTTCTTGGCTGTTTTGCCAAAAAAATCAATAGCTTCATTCAATTCCCGATGTGAAAACGCAAGGAGCTGTAATCTGATTGACAAGACGCTGCCTCGGTAGTATAATACACCAGGCTGATGCCTTTCAGCAGGCGTCATTCGCCGCGACTCGGATCCAAACCGTCAACACATTGATCATCTCCCGGTGGTCAATTGCTGTACAAAAAGAAAAAAAGAAATGAGGCAACATCATGAAGGGTAATGTTCTCGTCGGTCAGTCCGGCGGCCCCACCGCCGTCATCAACTCCAGCCTCGCGGGCGTATTCAAAACAGCGAAAGAGCGCGGCTACAGCAAGGTTTACGGCATGCGTTACGGCATCCAGGGCTTCCTGGACGAGCAGTACGTCGATCTGTCCGATCATATCAAGAACGAACTGGATCTGGAACTGCTCAAGCGCACTCCTTCCGCCTTCCTGGGCACCTGCCGCTATAAGCTGCCCGAAATCCACGAAGACAAGGCGATCTATGAGCGCATTTTTGAACTGCTGGATAAGCTGGACATCGAAGTGTTCATCTACATCGGCGGCAACGACTCCATGGACACCATCCGCAAGCTGTTCGACTATTCCCTGCTGACCGGCGCGAAGCAGAGGTTCGTGGGCTGCCCCAAGACCATCGACAACGACCTGGCGATCACCGACCATACCCCTGGCTTCGGCAGCGCCGCCAAGTATATCGCCACCTCCACCAAAGAGATCATCTGCGACGCTATGGGCTTCTCCTACAAGAAGAAGAACGTGAACATCGTGGAAATCATGGGCCGTAACGCTGGCTGGCTCACCGGCGCCGCCGGTCTGTCCCGCAGCGAGGACTGCGAAGGCCCCGATCTGATCTATCTGCCCGAGCTGCCCTTCAGCATTGAAGGCTTTGTGGAAGAAGTGCGCAAGCTCCTGGAAAAGAAGGACGTCGTGGTGGCCGTGGTTTCTGAAGGCATCAAAACGGCGGAAGGAAAGTACGTGTGCGAATACGCCACCGATAACGCCACCACCGACGCTTTCGGCCACATCCAGATGTCCGGCACCGCCGCGTATCTGGCTTCCGTGGTCAAGAATCAGCTGGGCTGCAAGACCCGCGCCGTGGAGCTTTCCACCCTGCAGCGCGCCGCGGCCCACCTGGCCAGCAAGATCGACGTGGACGAAGCCTTCAACGTGGGCGGCGCTACCGTAAAGGCCGCTGACGAAGGCTGCTCCGGCGTCATGGTGGTCATCGACCGCGTGTCCGACGATCCTTACCAGAGCGCTACCGGCGTTTACGACGTGCACCGCATCGCCAACGGCGAAAAGGTGGTTCCCCGCAAGTGGATCAACAAGGAGGGCAACTACGTCACCGAGGAATTCCTCGATTACGTGCGTCCTCTGATCCAAGGCAACTATACGCCCATGATGGTTGAAGGCTTGCCCCGCCATCTGAGCCTGAACCTGAAAAACTACGATTGGTCCGCTCCCCGTGGAAAGAAATAACACCGGAATCGTGCGGATCGCGCCGTAATATGAATCAAGCCCCCGGAAAGCGTTATGCGCGCCTTCCGGGGGCATTTTATCACTTTTTTATATCAAATAAAGGCGGGAATCTATAACGGTACCACATGGGCGGCGCGCAATCTACTGATCGACCTTTCCTTTTTTCCATCCCACGACGGCTCCGCACAGTCCCGTGATGCGGTAGGAGACTTCCCGAAAACCCGCTTCCTGCATCAAGCGCATGGTTTCTCTGCGGCTGAACTCCCCTTCTCCGCGGCGGGAAAACATAGAAGACGCCATCACGAACTGTCCCCCGGGACGCAGCGCACGCAGGACCTCCAAAAACACACGGCTGGGGTCACCCCGCAAGGCGGCGCTCAGCAAGATCACATCGAAGGTATCATCCCGCCAGGGAATATCTTCCATTTGGGCAGGGATCACATCCGCGCCTCCCAGCATTTCACTGACGCATCGGGCCTGATCCGCCGTATCGCACATACCGCAGAGGGTGAGCCGCAATTGATCGTTCAGCCGGGTCAGCATCTGACCGTTCCCGCATGCCATATCCAATACTTTATCGTGTTCCTCAATGGCCGCCCAGGCAATGCATGCCCGCATGGCGGCGTTCAAATGCTGCTGCACATCCAGCAGGAGCGCTTTCCCCGCAGTCTGTGTTTTTGTCAGCATGCCTCTTCCTCCTCCCCCCGAGGGGGTTTTGCAATGATCAGTTTCCAGTATATCACACTTTTTTAAAAATTGCACGCTTTCCTTAATATTTTTTTAATATCTTATGTGCAATTTAGAAATAATTACGTCATAAATAAAATCGATATTGCCCATTTTGCCTTTTTTTGATATACTGTTTTTCTGATTATACAGCATGAAGCCCCGCTTCCACCGCGCTAAAACGGCGGAACGGGGCGGAATGCGGAAGGACAGGAAAGCATGATCAACGCATCTATTTTAGACGCTGTGGGAAATACCCCGCTGGTGCGGCTGAACCGTATGCCGGACAAGGACAGCGCGGAGATTCTGGTAAAAGCGGAATTTTTGAACGTGGGCGGCTCCATCAAGACCCGCACGGCCCTGAACATGATCGAGCAGGCGGAAAAAGAGGGCCTGATCAACCAGGACAGCATCATCGTAGAGCCCACCAGCGGCAACCAGGGCATCGGCCTTGCGCTGGTCGGCGCGGTGAAGGGCTACCGCACCATCATCATCATGCCGGACTCGGTCAGCGAGGAACGCCGTAAGCTGGTGCGCCATTATGGGGCCGACGTTAAGCTGATCCACGACGCGGGGGACATCGGCAAATGCATCGAGGAATGTCTCCAGGCCGCTATGGATATGAAGCGGAAAAACCCCAAAGTATTCGTGCCCCAGCAGTTTGAAAACCCCAACAACACTTTAGCCCACAAAAAACACACCGCCCTGGAGATCATGGCCCAGGCGGCGAAGCCCATTCACGGCTATTGCAGCGGCATCGGCACCGGCGGCACCCTCACCGGCATCGGCGAGGTGCTCAAGGCCCAGTATCCGGAGATGGAAATCTGGGCCGTGGAGCCGGAAAACGCTGCCATCCTGGCGGGCGGCACCATCGGCACCCACATCCAAATGGGCATCGGCGACGGCATCATCCCCGCCATCCTGAACCGGGAAATCTACGATGAAATCTATGTGGTCACCGATTCCGAAGCCCTGGAAACCGCCCGCCGCCTGGCCAAGGAAGAAGGGCTCATGTGCGGCATTTCCAGCGGCACCAACGTGGCCGCCGCCCTGAAACTGGCAAAAAAGTTAGGCCCCGGCAAAACCGTGGTCACGGTGCTTCCCGATACGGCGGAGAGGTACTATTCCACGCAGTTATTTGGAGAATAAAGAAACGCACAAAAAACGCACAGCGTGCAGGTCAATTCCATCTGCATACCGCGCGTTTTTTTGTTCGTTTTTCTATTTATTATTCCCCGCCCCGTTCCCCTTCACGCTTTCCCTGGCCGACCGCATATAAGCCGCGGGCAGCGTGCCGGTCTCCCGGATGAAGGAACGGCGGAAGGTACGGGCGTTGTCGTAGCCGCACTGGTAGCACACCTGGGTGAGCGTCATATAGGGGTCCCGCATGAGCATGATGGCTTTATCGATGCGGATGGCGTTGATGAAGCGGCGGAAATTCACGTGGAACTGCTGGGCGAACAGATGGGACAGGTGGGATTCGCTGACGCCCAAATCGTGGGCGGCGCTGCTGAGGGTAATGTTTTCACAGGCATGGTCGTAGATATAGCGCACCACCCGGGTACCTAAATCCCGCTCATGAAATGCCGCGGCGGTATGGAACTTGAGGACGGATAAAAGATTGGCCAAAAGCAGATGCAGATACGCCGTGCGCGAGGGGGAGGTTTCGGGCAGGGCCATGAGCTTTTCCGCCGCCAGCAGGAAATCTTCGTTTTTCTTCACCTCCCGGGCCACCGGCTCATCGGGCAACTGGGTATGGAAAACGGGGGCGAACTCCGGGATCAGGTCGGCGGAAAAAAAGGCGGCCAAACCGCTGATGTCCTCGCTGATGGTGTCAAAGCTGTGGGGCACCAGGGGAAACGCGATGGCGGCGTCCCCCGCCCGCAGGGTCACAGGCTTGCCGTCGATCTCCATATCACATTCGCCCCGCAGCAAATATACCATCTCCACGATGCCGTGCACATGCAGGGGAAAGGGGGAATGGGTCATCTCCCCGATAAAAAAGGGTTCGCTTCTCGTTTCGTAAAACGCTTTCATTCCATGCGCCTCCGAACTGCAAGTTATGTCTCTTTGTATAAGTATACCGTTTTTTGCCAGGTTTGCAAATCGTTTTTATTAATACAGCTATTTTTGTCCCTTTTTTTACATATTTTTGCCTTGTTGAGCCTATATCCGGGTGCTAAAATAATATTATCAAATGCGTGAAATGGTGGCAAAACCGCCGGAATGCTTTTCGTAATTGCAAGAAATGGACCTTCTCGTAGCATTCCATGCGTTTTCACAGGAGGTGCGGAAATGCGGATGAATCCCAAGAAAGCCCGGTCTCTGCGGGAGTTTTTGTATATTCTGCCCTTTCTGCTCCTTGTGGCCGTTTTTTCCTATTTCCCTCTGTACGGGTGGGTCTACGCGTTCCATGATTACCGGCCCCCCTATCCCATTACGGCTGAAACCTTCGTTGGGCTCAAGTGGTTCAACCATATTTTTTCCAACCCCGTGCGCACAGCGGACGTGCTTCGGGTGCTGCGCAACACCTTCGCCATGAGCGGCATTTCCCTGTTCTTCTCCTGGTTTCCCATGGTGTTCGCGGTATTTCTCAATGAAATCAAGTGCAGGCCCTACCGAAAATTCGTGCAGACGGTGACCACCCTGCCCAATTTCATTTCCTGGGTGCTGGTTTACGCCATCGCGTTCAACGTGTTCGGTTCCTCCGGAGCCATCAACAGCGTGCTGCTGGATTTGGGGCTGATCACCAAGCCCATCTCCTTTCTGAAATCCTCCGAGCATATCTGGTTCAAAATGTGGCTGTGGCTCACCTGGAAAAACGCGGGCTGGGCCGCCATCATGTACCTGGCCGCCATTTCGGGCATCGACGAACAGATGATCGAAGCCGCCAAGGTGGACGGGGCCACGCGGATGCAGATCATCTGGCACATCACCATCCCCAGCATCCTGCCTACCTACTTCGTGATCGTGATGCTGAATATCGCCAGCTTCCTTTCCAACGGCATGGAGCAGTATTACGTGTTCCAGAACGCTTTCAACCAGGATTATATCGAAGTGCTGGACCTGTATGTATATAACTACGCCACCAGCGGCACCGGCAACTATCCGCTGTCCACGGCCATCAGCATGCTCAAGAGCGTGGTCAGCGTGATCCTGCTGGCGGGAGCCAATGGCTTCTCCAAGCTGGTGCGCGGCGAAGGCTTCATTTGACGGCGGGAGGGAAAGCGTATGAATCAAGCCATCAACGCCCCAAAATCGCATATCCGCCGTTCCTTCGGCGACAGGATGATCAGCGTGATCACCTATATCGTTTACGCGCTGTTCGCCTTTGTGTGCGTGTATCCCTTCTACTATATCTTCATCAATTCCATCAGCGCCAACAATCTGAGCGAGCGGGGCAAAGTGATCCTGTACCCCATGGAGATCCACTTCTCCAACTACATTTCCGTCGCCAAGATCCCCAGCCTGCTGGACGCCGCCCAGGTTTCGGTATTAAGAACGGTGATCGGCACGGCGCTGACGGTGATCGTGGCCGCTTTCCTCGGCTTCATGTTCACCCGGCAGACCCTGTGGAAGCGCAAATTCTGGTACCGGTTCGTGGTAGTGACCATGTATTTCAACGCCGGGGTGATTCCCTGGTACCTCACCATGAAAACCATGGGCCTGACCAACAACTTTTGGGGCTACATCTTCCCCACCATCATCCAGCCCTTCTACATCATCCTGTGCAAAACCTACTGCGAATCGGTGCCCCAGGCCCTGCATGAAGCGGCGGAGATCGACGGGGCGGGCACCCTGCGCGTGTTCTTTTCCATCATGCTGCCGGTGATCAAGCCCATCCTGGCTACCATCGCCATCTTCGCCGCCGTGTCCCAGTGGAATTCCTTCCAGGACGATCTGATTCTGATGACGAACGCGCCCAAGCTGCACACCCTGCAATACATGCTGTTCCAGTACATCAATCAGGTGAACAGCCTAAAAGCCCTGATCAGCAACACCACCTCGTCCTCTCAGCTGGCCGCCAGTCTGGCCCACGCCGCCACCGCCACCTCCATCCGCATGACGGTAACCATCGTGGTGGTGCTGCCCGTGATCCTGGTGTACCCCTTCTTCCAGCGCTTCTTTACAAAGGGCATCATGATCGGGGCGGTCAAGGGATGAACCGCCGACGACCGCCTGTGGCGGGAGTTTCGTTGGCGGTGAAATCAGCCGAAACAAGCGATCTGCCCATGAAGGGCAGTCGCGCCGATTGAGGCTGCGGACATCATTATTTCGTTCCTCAACGGGCATGGACATGCCCGAAATAATAAAAGGAGGGTTTCTACATGAAACGGTTTCTGTCTGTCCTGCTGATTTGCGCCATGATGCTGTCGCTATGCGCGTTCAGCGCGGTGGCTGAGGAAGAGCCCCTGGTCATCGACATCTACGACGCCGCGGCCAACTATCACGGCATTCAGACCGGGTGGTTTGCCAAGGTGGTCAAGGATCGCTTCAATATCGAGCTGAACATCATCGCGCCCCAGGTAGCGGGCAACAGCGTCTATTCCACCCGCGCCGAAGAAGGCAACCTGGGCGACATCGTGGTGGTGGACAAGAAGGACTTCTCCGACCTGCTGAAGGCCGGCCTGGTCCGCGAAATCACCGATAAGCTGGTAGAATGCGAAAACATCATGCAGTTCAAGACCCAGATCGACGTGTACAACAAGGGCCTGACCGGTGAAGACGGCAAGTATTACGGCATTCCTTCCGAAATGACCGATACTTCCCCCACCACCCTGACCGACGACGTGATCTATTCCTCCCCCATGCTGCGCTGGGATCTGTACAAAGAGATCGGCAAGCCGCAGATCGCGGACCTGGACGGCCTGCTGGACGCCCTCAAACAGATCCAGGACAAGTATCCCACCAATGAAGCGGGCGATCCCGCCTACGCCCTGACCCTGTGGGCCGACTGGGACGGCAACGACAACATGATCGGTATCGCCAACGTGGTGCAGCTGACCACCTGGTACGGCGAAAAGATCAAGCAGAGCGCCATCCTCAAGCCCGACAACACCTTCGTGGAAATCTACGACCGCGACGCCGCTTACTACAAGCTCACCAAGTTCCTGAACAAAGCGTATCAGATGGGCCTGGTGGACCCCGAATCCGGCGAGCAGGATTGGACCAGCGTCATGAACAAGCTGCAGACCGGCCGCGCCTATCTGATGTGGTACAGCTGGGAAGTCGGCTTCTGGAACAGCGTGGATCGCCTGAACAACGGCACCGCCTTCATCTTCATCCCCGTGGCCGATCAGCTCTACTACGCGGACGCGGACCGCTACTACGGCTCTGACCGTATGTTCGGCATCGGCTCCAAGGTGGAAGGCGAAAAGTACGATCGGATCATGGCTTTCCTGGATTGGTATGCCAGCCCCGAAGGAGTCACCTTCCAGCATGCCGGCATCGAGGGCCTGAACTACACCGTGGGCGAGGACGGCAAGTTCGTTCCCTACAAGGACAACGCCCTGATGGATAACCTGCCCGTTCCCGAAGAATACGGCGGCGGCGGCTACAACGACGGCAACAACGCTATCAACCAGTGGATCGCTTCCTCCATCTGCGTCAACCCCATCACCGGCGAGCGCTATGCTCAGAAATTCTGGCAGTCCTATAAGGACATGACCATGACCCAGATGAAGAAGGAATGGCAGGAGTACTTCCAGGCGGAAGACGCCGTGGACTACATGAAGAAGAACGGCCAGCTGCTGGCCAGCCCCAGCGTGGACTTCACCCCGCCTTCTGACAGCAACGACATCGCCGCCATCCGGCTGGATGTGAACAAGCAGCTGTGCACCTACACCTGGCAGCTGATTTTCGCCGAGACCGACGAGGACTTCGAGCTCCTGTGGGACAAGATGGTGGAAAAGATGGATGGCTTCGGCTATAAGGATCTGTACGCCTACGACGTCTCCGTGTACCAGGAAGAAGTGGCCGCCAAGCTGGCCGCCGTTGCCGAATAATTTCCCAATACAGCTAAGGGGGCGCTCCTGCCGGGGGCGTCCCCTTTTCCAATCCGCTGCATATCGGAAGGAGTAAACCACATGACCACGCAAATTCCGTCCTCCGGCCCCTCCATGACCCAATTTGTTATTTCAACGGATGCAGGAAAGCAAACGCTGCTGCGCGTGGCTTCCCTTTCCTGCGGCGCGGTGCGCGTGACCCGCACCCAAAGGGAAAGCTTCCTGCCGGACCCGAGCATGGCCGTGATCCACCGTGATCCCGGTACATGCACTGTGACCGAAACGGAAAACGGCTTCCTTGCGGACTGCGGCGGTGCCAAGGTGCAAATCAGCAAGGATACCGGAGCGCTTACTTTTCTGGATCAAGAGAATCGCATGCTGCTGCGTGAAAATACCAAGCGGCCCTGCCAAATGGCAGAAAAGCCGGTCATGGTGAACCGGTTCCGGCAGGACGCGGATGACACAGGAGCTTCCAGTGAGGATTACGAAACCGTTCAGGACCGCATGGCTTACGCCTGCCGCCTGTCCTTTGATTTTGACCCGGACGAAGGGCTGTACGGCTTAGGCTCTCACGAGGAAGGGTACGGCAATCTGCGGGGAAAAAGCCGGGATCTGTACCAGCACAACATGAAAGCCGTGGTGCCGGTGCTGGTGTCCACCAAGGGCTGGGGCCTGCTGTTCGATATGGGATGCTTCATGACCTTCCATGACGACGCCTACGGTTCCTACCTGTGGGCCGACTGCGCCGATGAAATGGATTATTACTTCATGGCTGGGGGCTATGCCGCTGTATGCCGCCAGTACAGGTGCCTCACCGGCGCGGCGCCCCTGCTGCCCCGGTACGCTTTCGGCTATATCCAGTCGAAGGAACGGTACAAGGACGCGGAAGAACTGCTTTCCGTAGCGAAAGAATACCGGCGGAGGCAGGTACCGCTGGACCTGATCGTGCAGGATTGGCAGACCTGGCCGGAAGGGCAATGGGGCTATAAGGTATTCGATCGGCAGCGTTATCCCGATCCCCAAGCCCTGACGGATGCCCTGCACGAAATGGGTGTGAAAATGATGATCTCCGTCTGGCCTTCCATGCACGGGGACGAGAATGAAAACCGGAAAGAAATGCTGGAAAATGGCTGCATGCTGGGCAATCGCGCCGTTTATAACGCTTTTGATCCTAAGGCACGGCTGATCTACTGGAAGCAAGCCCAGGAAGGGCTGTTCCGGTACGGTATTGATGCCTGGTGGTGCGACTGCACCGAGCCCTTCGAGCCGGACTGGCAGGGAGAAATGAAGCCGGAGCCCTTTGAACGGGTGCATTTGAACACGGAGGAAGCGAAAAAGTATCTGGACCCCGCCAAAATCAGCCTGTACAGCCTGCATCATTCCATGGGCATTTTCGAGGGCCAGCGGAGCGCTGCGCCGGGCAAACGGGTGCTGAACCTGACCCGTTCCTCCTGGGCGGGCCAACACCGATACGCCACCGTCACCTGGTCCGGGGACGTTTCATCCACCTGGGAAACCCTGCGCCGCCAGGTGCCGGAGGGGCTGAACTTCATGGCGACTGGCGAAGGCTGGTGGAGCACCGACGCGGGCGGCTTCTTTCCCTGCGGCCTCGGCGGGCCCTGGGTAGGCGCGGGAGACTTCCCGGAGGGCGTGAACGATCCCGGCTACCGGGAACTGTACGTGCGCTGGCTGCAATTCTCCGTTTTTCTGCCCATCATGCGCTCCCACGGCATGAGCACGCCCCGGGAAATCTGGCAATTCGGGGAAAAGGGCGGCAAATGGTACGATGCCATCGAAAAGATCATCCACCTGCGCATGCGCCTGCTGCCCCACCTCTATTCCCTGGCCGCCCAGTACAGCCGGGAAGGGCTGCCCATGACGCGGGTGCCCGCTTTGGCGTTCCCGGATGATCCCATCCTTCGGACGATCAATGATGAAATGCTGTTAGGTGATTCTTTGTTGATCAAGCCCGTGACCCATCCCATGGAATACCTGCCCAACGCCCAAAAAATTGAACAGCCGGACGATACGGAAACCGTGTATCTTCCAGCTGGCTGCGATTGGTATGCCTGGGAAACGGGCGAAAAATATATGGGCGGGCAAACTGTGCAAATTCACGCGCCATTGGACCAGATTCCTGTTTTTCTCCGTTCAGGCGCGATCCTGCTGACCTACCCGGTGCAGCAGTATACCGGCGAAATCCCCAGTCCGCCCCTGACGGTGACGGTGTACCCCGGAGCGGATGGCTCATTCACCTGGTACGATGATCCCGGCGACGGGAACGATCCGGACGCCTGCGCCTTGGTGGACTTCGTATGGCATGACACGGCGGGCGAACTCACCGTTTCCGCCCGGCAGGGACGTTTTCCGGGCATGGCGGAAACGCAGGAAATCCACATCCGCCTGCTGAACCGGGAAGAACAGGTAGTTGTTTATACAGGCGATGCGCTTTGCTTGAACCTAAAACAACGATGACCGATTCCTTTATTGCTTTCTCGGAAGGGGGGCTGGGGGAAACCGCTCTTTGACATCCAAAGGGCGGTTTCCCCCACTCATTTTATATCTGATCCGTTTTACGCGGCTTTTCCGCTGTACATGCTGTATAGGGAATAGTAAATCCCCTTCTTTTGCATCAGTTCGTCGTGGGTGCCGGTCTCCTCGATGCCTTTTTCCGTGAGCACCCAGATCACGTCCGCATTGCGAATGGTGGTCAGGCGGTGGGCGATGGTGAAGGTGGTGCGGCCCTTCGCCAGTTCCTCCAAGGAGCGCTGCACCAGCAGTTCGTTTTCGTTGTCCAGGGCGCTGGTGGCTTCGTCCAAAATCAGGATGGGCGGATTTTTCAAAAAGACACGGGCAATGGCAAGGCGCTGCTTCTGACCGCCGGAGAGCTTCACGCCCCGCTCGCCGATGTAGGTATCGTACCCGTCCGGCAGCCTGATAATGAATTCGTGGGCCCCGGCCCGCTTGGCGGCCATCTCGATTTCTTCCTCCGTGGCCCCCGGCTTGCCGTAGGAAATATTCTCCTTCACCGTGCCGGAGAACAGATAGACCTCCTGCTGCACCATGCCGATGGCGTTGCGCAGGGATTTGAGGGTGAGGGATTGAATGTCCTTGCCGTCGATCAGGATGCGGCCGCTGGTCACGTCGTAAAACCGGGGAATCAGGTTGCAGAGTGTGGTTTTGCCCGCGCCGCTGGGACCTACCAGGGCCACGTTCTGCCCGGCGTGCACCAGCATGTCCACGCTGCCCAGCACCTCGTGGCTCACGTCGTCGGCGTAATGGAAGCCCACTTTTTCAAAGCGAACCTCGCCCTTCACTTCGCCGATGGGCAGCGCGCCGGGCTTATCCTTGATTTCCACCGGGGCATCCATGATTTCACAGAAGCGCTCGATGCCGGTCATGCCGCGCTCAAACTGTTCAGAAAAGTCCACGATGCGGCGGATGGAGGTGAGCAGGGTGGAGATATAGAGCAGGAAAGCGGTGTAGTCGCCCACGGCCAGCTGCCCGTTTTTCAGGAACAGGGCCCCGGCTACCACCACCGTGATATACATAATGCCCTCAAACAGGCGGGTAACGGTGTTGAACCCAGCCATATAGCGGTACTGATACCGCTTGAAGCCGAAGAACTTTTTATTGCCCTGGCCGAACTTTTCGATTTCTAAATCTTCGTTGGCAAAGGATTTCACCACCCGCACGCCCAATAAGCTATCCTCCACCTGGGCGTTGATTTCGCCCACCTGATGCCGGGCGTCCTTGAAAGCGACGCGCATTTTTTGCCGGAAATACCGGGTGCCGATGAGCATGAAGGGCAGCAGCAGGAACACCATCAGGGTCAGCCACACGTTCATGCCGCAGAGGATGATAAAGGAAGCGGTGATCTTTACCCCGGCGATCAAAAATTCCTCCGGGCAGTGGTGGGAAAACTCCGTCACGTCAAACAAATCGCTGGTGATGCGGGCCATGATCTGGCCCACCTTGGTTTCGTTGTAATAGGAAAAGGACAGCTGCTGCAAGTGGTTGAACAGGTCCGTTCGCATGTCCGTTTCCAGCTTGGCCCCGGTCACGTGGCCCCAATACTGCATGAAATGGTTGGCCGCCGTGTCGATGACCCGCAGCAGCAGATACACCCCGCCCAGCGTCAGCACCCAGGAGGTGGTAATTTGGGTATAGTCCGCTACCGCCTGATTGGTGATCATGCGCACGATCTGGGGGAACACGATTTCACAGCCCGTGGTCATGAGGGCGCAGAATAAATCCAGGGCGATTTCTTTTTTGTACTTGCCGTAATAGGGAAGGAAGCGTTTGAGCAGATGGCGCAGCTTCATCCGGGGCTGGGACATGGAGGGCCTCCTTTCGGCGTAAGAGAAGAAAAACCTGGAAAGAAAACAAGAAAAACAATGGGTAAGCGGCGCATTCAAAGCTGAACAGCAAAGCCTATGATTGGTGATTCAGAATCCATTGCAGCAAATCTTCATATTTCCGAATCCCCGCCGCCAAGTCAAGGATGGTTTCGGACAGTTCTTCCTGTGTGCATCTGAGTTCGATGCCGTTTATCGCCAGCAATGTGAGCATAGCGTGAGCGCCGATTCTTTTGTTCCCATCGATAAAGGGATGATTCATCACCAGTCCATATCCCCATCGCGCTGCTTTCTGCTGAATCGTGGGATAGGGAGAAAAAGACTGAAACTCCTGAAAAGGAGATGCCAATGCTGATTCCAACATCCCTTCATCACGCAGACCTTGCGTGCCCCCCGTTTCATTCACCAATTGCTCATGCAGCAGAAGGATTTGACGCTTGGTCAGAATCTTCATTGAGCAAGCACCTCATAAGCTGCCCGATTTTGCTGGATCAAACGGGAGGAAACGGAGAGGACTTCATCGTCAGAAGCGGCTTGCATCGCTTCCGCCTGACTAAAATCAATCACCAAATAGCGCGGCGCGTTGTTTTTCATTATCACCACCGTGCCTTTTTCATCCACCAAACGCGCTACGCGGGAGAAATTCTGATTGGCCTCCGAAATACTGACCATCGCCTGTGTATTGATCATCATGGTAATCACCATGTCGGTGCGGCACCGGCACAAATAGGGATGAAAACGGGAGCCGCAGAATTTTCCGTTCTCATGTGGTACAATGTGTTTGAGAGAGGCACACTACAAAGCACGGGGAGAGGAGTTGCACGCAACT
>JAFXMP010000127.1 GCA_017530275.1 Clostridia bacterium
CCGGCAGCCAGACCGACGTGGGCAGCAGCGACAGCACCATTGCGTCCTGCACGGTGACAAAGGGCGGGGAGGACGTAAGTGCGAACTTCGACATCACGACGGCGAAAGGTACGCTGACGGTGACGAGGGCGGCGATCACGGTGACCGCGCCTACGCCGGAAACAAAGACATATGACGGCACGGCCCTGACAGCGAACGGGCTTGATCCCGCGGTGGACGGACTGCCCGAGGGATTTGAAGTTGTCTGCACATACTCCGGCAGCCAGACCGACGTGGGCAGCAGCGACAGCACCATTGCGTCCTGCACGGTGACAAAGGGCGGAGAGGACGTGACCGCGAACTTTGATATCACGAAAAAGACGGGTACGCTGCTTGTGACCGGGCGGGCCATTACGATCAACACAGAATCCCAGTCTTACGCCAGGGAATACGATGGCCTGCCTATCCATCCGGAAAATACGGCCCCCCCGACGGTCATTGGCGAATTCGTCGCAGGCGAAGTAGAGAGCGTGGAATGCTCGTATGCGGAACAGACCGACGTTGGGAGCGTCCAGATCGGCTATAAGGTCGACTGGAGCGGCGCAGGAAAGCCCGGAAATTATGACATCACGCTGGTGCCGGGCACGCTGACGGTAACAGAGCGCAATGTCACCGTCCACGCGGGCGGAGGGAACTTTGAGTACAGCGGTAATGTGTGGCTTCCGAATCCGTATGCGTTCTTTACGGAAACCGGCGAATGGCTCGATGTAGAAATAAGTGAAGGGGTCGACACGGTCACGGCGGTCATCAAACTGATCGGCGGCGACAGGCTGACCCTGGTATGCAAAGGCTACAAGGAGCTTGGCACCGGATACGAGGTGATCCAGTCCGAATCGTTCACCGGGAACAGCGGCAATTACAACATCATTTACAGGGGCAGGATCATGAACATCCTTATAGAGCTATCCACGGATGATCCATATCCCGACGACTGACCGATCCTGAGATGCAGGATGCCCGGGGCCAGCCAGGAGCGGCCGCGCCGGGCATCCTGTGTTTTCTTAAAAGACGGGAGACAAGGCGGAAAAAAGATGAACAGCAAAATACAGCTTCTGATCGCCCTGACGATGGCGGCGGTACTGACCCTGATCATTGCCTCCGGCGCGCTGCAGCGGTTTGACAAGTGGACCCAGGACGCGCTGCTCCAGCGTCCGGGGGCGCCGTCCGGGGACATCGTCATCATCGGCGTCGATGAAAAGGCCCTGCTTTTTTGCGGCTTCTAATTGAGAAATAAACCTGATCCTGCTATAGTTTTAAGTTGGGTCATTGATCCATCGTCTGATGGTGCTACCAGGAGAAAACCAATCTCCAGACCCAAACTAAACAAGTGGATTGGCGATAAGCCAAGGAGGACTTATGAAAAAGACAGTTTGTGAACTCTTTGCAGGTGTAGGAGGATTTCGTCTTGGACTAGACCGGCTGAACTCGGGCTGGGATACAGTGTGGTTTTCTCAATGGGAACCAGGCGCAAAAACTCAGTGGGCCCATGACTGCTATGTAAAGCACTTTGGAGACAGTCCAGATATCAACGGAGAATACCATACTGGCGAAGATATCAGTGAGATGAAAAAAGAGAACATCCCTGATCACACGCTGCTTGTTGGCGGTTTCCCGTGTCAGGATTACTCTGAAGCACATACACTTGCCTCTTCTAAGGGTATCGAAGGAAAAAAGGGAGTTTTGTGGTGGCAGATTAGGGATACAATCATTGCAAAGCGTCCAGCATTCTGCTTGTTTGAAAATGTTGATCGTCTTTTAAAGTCTCCCGCCAAACAGCGAGGCAGGGACTTCGGTGTGATTTTGGCTTGTCTTGCCGAACAAGGCTATCGTGCAGAATGGAGAGTTGTGAATGCCTCTGAGTATGGTGCAGCACAACGCAGACGTCGAACCTTTATCTTTGCATAGCTGCTTTTTATAGTTGTCGATAGTCTTAGGAGAAAGATGACGGATCTTGCAATCAAATTCAAACTCCTGGTTGCTTCGTCGAGCGTCATGCAGTCATTCCTCCCCATATGTGCATACTGCCACCTTTCTATTCTAGTATTTTAGCGCGGGACTGCTTGCCGGAATCGCATGATCTGTACCGGGCAGAAAGCCTGAATCGATAAAACAAGCCCCTGTCTCTGACACGAAACAGTTGAAATGTTGTTCGTTAGAGCAGAGGCTTTTTTTCATTTTTGCCAGAAACGATGATCTACCCAATAGTCCATCATAACCACAGAGCTTTGCTCTGGTTTCAGGGGCTTGGGGGCGGAGCCCACCAACAAGCATTTTGCAATTCTTGCAGAATGGCATTGCTTGCTACGATTATCCCGAATTCGGAGCCTGAATTCGGAATAACAGCCATACATAGAACTCATATCGTTGAGACTTGAGAATTACAAGAATTTCTTGCAAATTTGGCAGTGCTGTGCTAAGGTTCCCCCTTTAGTAAGCAGAATGCCTTCATACTGATTTGAATAATTCAGCGTTTTTTTAGAAGATGTCTTGACAAGTGACCGAACGGTCGCTACAATAGATAGCGACCGTTCGGTCACTAAAACCATTTACGGAGGTTCACGATATGGCAAAGGATACAAAACAGCGGATTCTGGCCGCTGCACTGGATATGTTTTCTCAGTTTGGATATGCAGGTACGAACATACGTGAGCTGACAGCATCCCTCGGACTGGCAAAATCAGGTATGTACAAGCATTTTGAGAGCAAAGAAGCGATCTGGGATGCTCTCCTGGATCAGATGATTACATACTATGGGGAACACTTTGGCTCAGCGGAGCATCTACCTCCAGTTCCGAATTCACTGGAAGAACTGACTGTCATGACGATGGGAATGGTGAACTTCACCGTGCACGATGAGAAAATCATCAAAACGAGAAAACTGCTGACCATCGAGCAGTTCCGGGATGATCGGGCCAGGGCCTTAGCGACTAAACATTTTTTGACTGGGCTTACGGAAATGTTTACGCATGTCTTTGCGGGAATGATGGACAAGGGGCTCCTCCGCCGGGATGATTCGGAGATGCTGGCCTTCGCCTATACCGCGCCGATCTCCGCGCTGATCCACCTGTGCGACCGGGAACCGGAGAAAACGGAGGAGGCACTCAGGCAGGTGGAGGCGTTCAGCCGGCATTTTATCAAAACATACGGCGCGTGATGCTATGAACAGATATTGAACACGGAGTATGAGCGGCATGGCGTTGAGGCACACCTTATGTCGATACGTTTGAGGAAGTGGACGCAGCGTATCAAACGGCGATCAGCAAAGGGGCAATCCCCGTGCTGGAACCCACCACGGAGCCATGGGGGCAGCGAACCTGCTATATCGCCGATCCGGAAGGAAACCTGATCGAAATAGGTTCCTGGAACAAACCGTATGATAGCAAGGACGATGCATAAGGAGGAACGGCTATGAAACAGCAGCCGGACGTTTATCTTTTCGGCCAGGTGCTGGGCACCCATTCTTTCCTGCTGAAGGACGGCTTTTTGCAGCCGGACGAGTACGCGGAGATCAGGGAGCAGTATTTCCTCCCCGGCGGCGAAACGGGCACGGCGGCCACGGTGCTGTCCTCCCTGGGTGTTTCCGTCCGCATGGACGGCACCTGGATCGGCACCGAAGTGGCTCCCATGCTGAAAGCGTTCTACGCGGACAAACGGGTGGATGTAAGCCCCCTGCATCTCATGGAGGACGATCCCAGCGTCATGGATTACGTGGTGATCGCGGGGCTGGTGCGATCCCCCATGGGCCGGTTCCAGGCGCTGTTTTCCAGCGGAAAACGCTGGTGGAGCGTGCCCAAAGAAGCGGATGTGAAGGGCTGCAAAGCGGCGGCCATCGATCCTTTTTTCGGGGAAGAATCACTGTTTGCAATGGCGCTTTGCCAGCGTCATGGCATCCCGTATGTGACTATTGACAGTCCCCATGATTCTCCCTTGCACCAGAATGCAGCCGTCAACGTGGTTTCCAAGGAATGCACAACCCAACATTACGCGGACATGGCGCCGGAGGAAGTGATGAAGCGCCTGATGGAAACAGCCTCGGGGCTCGTCATCCTCACCCAGGGCGGCGGCGATATGCTGTACGGAAGGCGTGGAGAAGCCATCCATCGCATGAAGCCGTTTTCCGTAGAGGTCAAAAGCACGTTAGGCGCGGGCGACACCTTCAAAGCCGGGTGCGTCTATGGCCTGCTGCACGGCATGTCGGATGACGACCTGATTCGCTTCGCCAGCGCCTGCTCCGCTATCGCTATTTCCAGATTCCCGCTGCCGATGCATCCGCCTATGCTGGACGAAGTGCAGGCGCTGATTGAACACAAAGAATGAAAACAACTACAAGAAAAGGTGAGATGAACAGATGAGCCGGATCGTCGTGCTTGTGGGCAGCGTGCGCAGAGAAGGAAACACAGCATTGCTGGCCAAGGCTTTTGCGGAGGGGGCCGGAAAACGGCATGAGGTGGAGCTTGTGTCCGTGGCGGATTACAGTATTCATCCTTGTCTGGGATGCAATCGCTGTTATTCCGCAGAAGGAAACCGGTGCGTCCAACAGGACGACATGGTGAAAATCTATGAAAAGCTCAAAGGGGCGGATACCCTCGTCATTGCTTCGCCGGTATATTTCTATGGCGTCAGTGCGCAGCTCAAGGCGCTGATCGATCGACTTCACACCCCCATGCGGAAGCAGTTTCCCATCAGGCGGCTGGGCCTGATCCTGGTGGGCGCGGCGGAGCTTCCCGATCTGTTCGATCCCATCCTGGCGCAATATCGGATGGTCCTTCGCTTCTTTGGGCTTGAGGACATTGGACATGTGCTTGTGCGCGGAGCGAAGGAAAAAGGAGAAGTCCTGCAAGAAGACGGGCTGAAACAAGCCTATGATTTGGGAAACGGGCTGTGAGCAGCGATGGGAGGAATATACATGATAGAAAAAACGATACAGGAAAACCAAACCCTGATCTCGTTCTGGGACAAAGCCTTCGCCCTGTCCGAAGAGGATCAAAAGCAAATGCTTGCAGGCGGCGGGTTGGATTGGAAGGAAATCGCGCCTTCCGAAAAGCTGTTTCAGGCGGCCTGTTCTTTGGGAAAACGAAACAATGTGCTGGATTATGGCTGTGGGAATGCGTGGGCTGCTGTCATTGCCGCGAAAAGCGGGTGCGCCGATGTAACGGCTGTGGACGCGGCTCCCGGGGCTGTCCGGACGGCCCAGCATTATGCCGCACGTTACGGCGTCGCGGATCGTGTTCATGCAGTCTGTTCTGATTCAAACTGGCTGCAAAGCGTCCCTGACGGCACGTTTGACGGCTTGATCTGCTCTAACGTGCTGGATGTGGTGCCGCCGGAAACGGCGGAAGAAATCCTCCGGGAGTTGGCGCGCGCCCTGACGCGGGACGGAACCGTGATCGTCGGGCTGAATTATTATTTGTCCCCTGAAGCGGTCGCCGCGAGGAATATGGCTTTGGAGGACGGCAGCCGGCTTTATATTGACGGCGTGCTTCGCCTCGTTTCCCGAACGGATGAGGAATGGGCGCGTATCTTTTCGCCCTGGTTTACGGTCGAAAAGCTGGAGTATTTTGCCTGGCCGGGAGAAGCGAAAGAAACAAGACGCCTGTTCTGGCTGCGGAAACGGGAGGACGATTAATATGTTGATTGGTATTATCGGAGAGAATTGCAGCGGGAAATCGACGCTGGCAGCCTGTATCAGAGATACCATCAGGGCGGAAATCATCACGGGGAAGGATTATCTGCGGATGGCCAAATCAGAGCAGGAGGCCAGAAGGCTGTTTCAGGAAAAGCTGAAACGCGCCGTAGACGGAAGCAATATCATCTATGTGATTACTGATCCGGAGCACGCTGCCCTGCTGCCGGAAGGTGCAATCAGAATCCTGGTCAGCGCCGATCTGGATACGATCAAGGAACGCTTCAGGGCGAGGATGCACGGCGTGCTGCCCGGCGCGGTGGAGCGGATGCTGGAAAGCAAGCACGGCATGTTTGACAGCGGAACATATGATTACCGATTCGATGGGGTGTCCGGTGACGCCGCCGCGTTATGCGAGCAGCTGATGAATCGGACATAATGGAAAGCAGGTGTCATAAAGATGAAACAGGAAATCATCGCTGGGATCATTTTAGGAGTCATGAGACTTTGTATGCTGCTTCTGCCGCCCAAAACGCTGTGGAAGATCACGGAAAAGTGGAAAACAAAAGGGGCCGGTCAGCCTTCTGACAAATACATTGTCATCATGCGGATTTTAGGCGTCGTGTTTGCCGCGGTCGGCGGCGGGCTGCTGATATGGGGCTAACCCTGACGGTCTATTTCGACGCTCCCTTCTGGGTGGGCGTCTTTGAGCGCATGGAGGACGGCAGGCTGTCCGTCTGCAAGGTGACCTTCGGCGCGGAGCCGAAGGACTATGAGGTATGGGCGTTTGTCCTTGAGCATTATCATCAGCTGACATTCAGCCCCGCCGTTGAAGCCGATACCAGGCAGGCCGCGGATAACCCGAAGCGCCGCCAGCGGAACGCGGGCGAGCAGATGGCGCGCACCGGCGTCGGCACAAAGTCGCAGCAAGCACTGCAAATGCAGTTGGAGCAGAACAAGCAGGAGCGCAGGGCGAAGAGCCGGGAGGAGAAACTGGCCGAAGCTGAACGGCTGTTTGCGCTGAAGCAGCAAAAGAAAAGAGAAAAGCACAAGGGGCATTAGATGGGAGAAAAAGATGGATTTGAGGGATGATATTCAATACAAGAGATTGGACACGGACAATTTCACCGAGCGGTCACTGGATTCCTTCGTCCGTCACCAAGCGGTTACCGAGTGCTGGAGATGAATAGACGATGCATGGACGCTTGTACCGAATGTCTATGAAGAAAACTGGTCACCGGAGCAGTGCCGGAAAATTGCTGAGGATGTGGCGCGGCATATGAACCTTGACCAAACGGGTTTTGGCGCGTTCGATGGCGAGCGAATCGTCGGCTTCGCAACTGTTTCCCACCATATTTTCGGCGTGACGGCACGATATGTGGAGCTGGTTTGTTTTCAGATTTCGGAGGAGTATCGGCATCAGGGCATCGGCAGGCGGCTCTTTTCAATGGCCTGTGAAGAGGCGCTGCGGCTTGGAGCGGATAAGGTGTACATATCGGGCCATTCCTCGAAGGAGTCGCAGGCGGCGTACCGGGCGCTTGGCTGTACGCCTGCAAAGGAGATCAATAAGACGCTGGCGGCGGAGGAACCCTTTGACGTCCAGCTGGAATACAGATTATGAAAGGAATTCGGACGTATATGAACGCGATCAGGTTTCAATATGATGATCATTCAATGGCGGAAACAATTATTGATTTGAGAACCAGCGGCGGCTTTGTCTGCGCTTTGGCGACATTCGCGGCCGTACAGGAAGGCCATCACATCAGGACAGGAAGAGAAAGCTTATTGAAAACAGGAAACGAATAACGTGAAGGAGAGGAATACTATGAGAATCCTTGTTCTAAACGGAAGTCCCAAGCGGGACAAGAGCGACACCATGCACATTACCCGGGCTTTCCTGGATGGGATGCAATATGCCGCGGCCCAGAAAATCCATGTGATTGATGTCGTCGACAAGCATATCGAATACTGTACCGGCTGCTTTGCCTGCAAGCGTAACGGCGGCACCTGCATCCACGATGACGATATGCGGGCCATCCTCGATGAAATTCTGGATAGCGACCTGCTGTTGTTCAGCTTCCCTTTGTACTGCTACGGCATGCCCGCGCCGCTGAAGGCACTGCTGGACAGGACGATGCCCCTTTCGAGCATGGCCATGCGAAAGGTCGGTGACCGTTATGAGCACGTGGGCCAGGCGGACTTTTCCCGCCTGCGGTACATGATGATTTGCGGCTGCGGCTTCCCGAACAGCAAGCACAACTTTGAGCCTGCGGTTCAGCAGTTCAAGCAGTGCTTCCCCTGCAATCATACGATCCTCACCATTCCCGAAAGCCCCATGTTCAACGCGCCGGAGGCAGCGGTCGTCACTGATCCGAGGCTTAGGCTGGTGCGGCAGGCTGGTAAGCAATACGCCGAAACTGGCAGGATTGACGAAACGCTGCTGACGGAAATCGGCTCTCCAATGATTCCGGATGAACAGTATGCTGCCATCGTGAACGGAGGTCTGTGAGCATGAACCAATATATCGCCTATTGCGGCCTGAATTGCGAGGCCTGCGAAGCCCGCCTTGCTACGATCCATCACGACGACGTTCTGCGAGAAAAGGTCGCAAAGCTCTGGTCGGAGCTCAACGGCGTGGAGATCACCCCGGAGATGATCCACTGCGTGGGCTGCCGCATAGACGGTGTCAAAACGCCGTACTGCGATACGCTGTGTCCGATCCGCCAGTGCGCTCTTGGAAAAGGGGTAGAAACCTGCGCAGGCTGTGCAGAGGTTCAGACCTGCGAAACGGCAGGCATGATCCTCGGAAACAACGAAGAAGCCCGGCGGAATCTGGGGATGTGAGAGATGCATACGCGATGACGGAGGAGGATACTGATCCATGGAGAATATAACGGCAAAGGTCAGCTGCTTTGCGCGGGCTTATGCAGCGACAAAGACAATATGCAGATTTATCATTGAAAACAGTTGCATTTTATAGTATAATGAGTATGTGGAAACAATCGTTCTTCTCAGCGATTCGTCCTACGGTTATCACCATGATAACATTTTGATAACCAAAGGCTGGATAGGCAGAAGAATAGGAATACCACAGAGAATCAGAGTCACCGCCTGGAATCAGACACACAGAAATTATACAGAATATGTTAAGTCTGAGAGAGTGGCAATGAGTGCCACAGGTTTCTAATCATAATAACAATATGGTTTTGCTTTACTCTAAGAAAGCGAACGATATCCTTCCGATAACATCATTGCAATTACGCCTGAAAACGCTTATTTCAAGCCGTTTTCAGGCGTCTTCTTTTGATTAGATAATGTCATTTGGAAGAAAACTGCTAACAGATTTGCCAATGCCTATCGCCTTCGTTAGATAAATTGCCTTTTTTCACCTTCCGAAAATGCGGCGGACGGCCCGAAGGAATCATATTAAGGTGAAGTGTGGCTGAAAACGGCTTCATGTAAGGAATTTCTCTGAATCTGCCAGAGGTCTGTCATCACCCTGAAAAGTTTGTGATTAGAGTCTGTTTCTAAAAGCATACTCACCAGCATTATGCAAGAAGTATGCGGATACAAGCCAAATGGACAAAAGCCAGAAAACGGTCAGCGAGCTTATCATAACGGGTAGCGACGCGGCGAAACTCTTTCAACTTCAAA
>JAFXMP010000128.1 GCA_017530275.1 Clostridia bacterium
ATACATCAAGGACGGCGGCGATTATTCCGCCGAAAACCGTGCGGGCCGCAACCTGCACTTCGGCGTGCGCGAGCATGCCATGGCGGCCATCTGCAACGCCATCGCCCTCCACGGCGGCCTGCGCGTGTTCTGCGGCACCTTCTTCGTGTTCAGCGATTACATGAAGCACGCCATGCGCATGAGCGCCATCATGAAGCTGCCCGTCACCTACGTTTTGACCCACGACTCCATCGGCGTGGGCGAGGACGGGGCCACCCACGAGCCCATCGAGCACCTGACCGGCCTGCGCGCCGTGCCCGATATGCTGGTGTTCCGTCCCGCCGACGGCAAGGAAACCACCGCCGCGTGGCTGACCGCCCTCACCGCGGGCCTGCCCACCTGCCTGATCCTGACCCGACAGAATCTGCCCCAGTATGAAAACAGCGGCTGCGAAGCCATGAAGGGCGGCTACATCCTGGCCGATTCCGACAAGGAGACCCCGGACGTGGTGCTTATGGCCTCCGGCTCCGAAGTGGAGCAGATGATGGGCGCAAAGGAAGCGCTCAAACAGGAAGGCATCGACGCCCGCGTGGTGTCCATGCCCTGCATGGAGCTGTTCTTAAAGCAGCCCAAGGAATACCAGGATCAGGTGATCCCGCCCTGCGTGCGCGCCCGCGTCAGCATGGAAGCCGGCGTTACCATGCCCTGGTACCGCTTCACCGGCCTGGACGGCAAGGCCATCGGCATCGACCGCTTCGGCGCTTCCGCCCCCTATTCCATCCTGTTCAAAGAATTTGGTTTTACCGTGGAAAACGCGGTGAAGGCTGCCAAGGAAGTTGTGGGGAAATAATATCGGAATTATATTTTACAGCCCGGAGCAGATAATGCCCCGGGCTGTAATTCTTTTAGCGTGTGTTTCTAACCTAATAATATGGAGTCCCAATGGAAGCGTTGGAGTTCTTCTCCGTCAATAGAATTCCCGTAGGTATGCTTCCACATCACTCCGGGTCCCGGTAAAGGGACCGGGCGTTTCCATTTTCAGCGAAACGCAGGCGGTGGCGTAGCGCAGAGCCTCGTCCATATCCGCCCCAAGGCCCCGCATGGCGATATAGCTTCCGAACACTGTGTCTCCCCGGCCGGTGCGCCCGCTCAGATTCCGGGATTTCACGGGATATGCGCGCATTTGAACGCCGTCGTAAGCCAGCATTTCCGTATTGTAGGAAATCAGCACCTCCGGCACGCCCCAGGCGATCAGCTGACGCGCGGCGGCGGACCGGTCGGAGAAGCCGGTCAGAATCTCCGCTTCCACCGCGTCGGTTTTCAGGATGTCAAAGTACGGCAGGTATTTCCTTTTGTCCGCCCAATCGTGAAACACTAAGCTGCCGTTTTCATTGCAGCGCAGAAACCCCTGGATGTCGGCGGTCAGGCTGCCCTGGTTTTTCAGCGCTTCCAGCAGGACGTTTGGAAAATCGCCGTACAGCAGGCCCGCCAAATGGGTCATCTTCCGTTCCACCGGGGGGATTTCGCCCGGCAAAATGGGATCGGACTGGGCAGGGCAAGAAGCCTTGCGTCTCTCCCGGTCCGCGGTAAAATACTGGTTGCGCATTTCCGTGGTGCGGCGGGAAGGCAGGAGGATCCGATCTTCCTCCGGCAGGCAGAACGCTTTGCCCACTTCTTCGTCCTCTGGGGCCGCTTTGATAGCCGCGAACACTTTCGCGCCGGTCGCTGCCGCCGCCGGGGTGCAGAAGGTGACCGCGCCGCCCACGATGCGGCTTTCCTCCCCGGTGTAATCGATGTTGACGTCCCGCGTCGCCGGGCCGAGGATCATGAGATCGTATTTCTTCATAGCAGTGTGGCCTTTCCCTCACGTATATTGCGCGCCTTTGCCCAGCGTCATGGCCTCGTAGGCCCTGCGCACCTTTTCGTAGTTGCCGTCCCGATCCAGGGCGATACCCCGACCCACGCCGTCCACAATTTGGCCGCGGCCGATCCGGTTGAGTTCCCCTTCCAGTTCTTTCAGCAGGTCCGGCGCGCTGCCGGGAGCTGTGCTGCGGCCGTCAAAAATAATATGCAGCCAAACGGGCACACCCTCGGCCATTTCGGTAAGCAACAAAGGGTAATCGATGCAGCCGTGACTGGATTTATGGGTCAGGTACGCGATCAAATGCAGGGCATGGCCTGACGTCCGAGCGTCCTCGATGGCCTTGAGGAAAACGGGATTCCGTTTGAAGGAACCGCTGCGGATGGCGCTGTCCATGCGCACGTCGTCCTGAGCCACCACGCGGCCCGCGCCCAAATTGGTGTGGCCCGCCTCGGAATTGCCGGGCTTGCCGGCTTGCAGGCCCACATTTTCCCCGGACGCCTGCAATTTGCTGTTGGGCCAGGCTGCGAGCAGCGCGTCCCATCCGGCCGTATCCGCCAGGAAAACGGCGTCGTTTTCGTCCCGAGTGCCGTATCCCCAGCCGTCCAGGATGATGAGCATCACCTTTTTCCCATGAATATCTCCCTGCTCGATCAGGCTGCGGCCGGACATTTCTTTCGGCGCTTCTAATCCCAGCAGGGACAGGACGGTGGGAGCAACGTCGCACAGCATACCGTCCCGCAGCGTGACGGGCCGCTTTTCAGAGTCGATCAGGAGGAAGGGGACCAGGTTGGTGGTGTGGGCCACGTGGGGCTTGCCCGCTTCTGTATACAGCGTTTCGATGTTGCCGTGGTCGGCGGTGACCGCCACGATGTACCCTTTTCCCCGGGCGTAATCCGCCACCTTGGCCACCGTTTCGCTGATCACATGGCAGGCCTTAAGCTTCGCTTCCGCGTTGGCTGTGTGTCCGATCACATCGCCGTTGGCGAAATTGGTAAGGATAAAATCATAGCCCGCGTCCGCCGCGGCCATCACTTTTTCGGCCACCTGAGGCAGGCTCAGCTCCGGCTTTTGGTCAAAGGGGATGCCCTTGGGCGACGGCACGCGCACGTCGTCCTCTCCCGGGAATGGCTGGTTTTCCCCACCATTGAAAAAGAAGGTCACGTGGGCGTATTTTTCACTTTCCGCGCAGTGGAACTGCTTGAGGCCCGCTTCGCTTACGATCTGCGCCAGGGGCTTTACCACTTTTTCCGGCGCGAAAGCGATGGGCAGGTGCTTAAACTTTTCATGATACATGGTCATGATCACGAATTCCAGGTCCGGCATGTACGCCCGGGGAAAGCGGTCGAAGTCCGGTTCGGTGAACGCTTCCGTCAGTTCGATTTCCCTTTCTCCCCGGCGGCAGCAGAAAACCACGCTGTCGCCGTCCTGGATTTTGCCCACCGGCGCGCCGTTTTCATCCACCCGCACCATGGGTTCCAGAGAATAATCCGTCTGCCCCTGGGCGTAAGCCGCTTCCACAGCTTTGGCCAGCGCCAGTCCGCCGCGATCCTGCTTATCCATCCTCATCGACCTCCTGTATTATTTGAGCGCCGGAAACAGATCCAGCAGCTGGGAAAAATGCGATATGAAATGATCGGGCCGGTTTTCATCGGTAACGGGCTGGGGCTTTTTGCCGGGGTACTGCACCGCCACCGTCATGCCCAGACCCGCGGCTTTCGCGCCGATGATATCCCGGTTCAGGTTATCACCTACATAACATGTGTTTTCCGGCAGACTGCCGCATTCTTCCAGGGCGTAATAATAAATGGCAGGGTGCGGCTTTCGGATGAGGCACACGGAGGATTGCTGCACGGTTTTGAAATAGGGCCGAAGCTGATCCCGATCCAGCCAATCGTCCACTTCCTCCGTGCCCACCAGGTCGCTGACGATCCCCAGGGTGTAGCCCCGGCGGTACAGTTCCTTGATGGTTTCGATCCCGCCGTCGGTCACCACCCGTTCGCCCTTGGTTTTGCGGTAAGCCCAGGTGAGCGCATTCGCCGCGGCTTCCACCCGGTCCCGGGGCAGGTCAAAGGCCAGCCAGCGGGTCCACAGAATTTTCGGCGGCGCTTCGCAGTAAAAGGTGAGAGCCCAGTCCCGGTATTTGTTGTAACGGGTTTCGATCACGTCCCGGTAATACGCTTCTGGGTCGGCGTCCACATGAAGCAATTCGCAGATGCGCTGTTTGGCCGCGTGGCTGTACGCTTCATCCTTCCGTATCACCCGGAAAGTATCGCCCAAATCCACAAAAATCGTGTCAATCATAGGACAGCGCCTCCTTTTTGCAGGATCGGCAGGTTCAAAGCGTCGGTAAAACGGTGAATGATATAGTCCGGCCTGTTTTCGTCTGTTATGGTCTTTTTGGCCAGCTTTTCCGGGCTGATGAACAGGATGTTGGCCCCGATGCCCGCCTGCTTGGCCCCGGTGATGTCCCGGTTCAGGTTGTCGGCGATGGAGGCGCACTCCTCCGGCTTGAGGTTCAGCTCCCGGCAGCCCATCCAGTACATTTCAGGATCAGGCTTGCGGATATGGCAGATAGAGGACAGGATCACCGTGTCGAAATACGATTCCAGTCCATCCTGTTTCAGCCACCCGTAGATTTCTTCTTCTCCGATCAAATTGGAGATGATACCCAGCTTGAAGCCCCGGTTTTTCAGCTCCCTGATCACCTCATAACCGCCCTCTACCACCCGTCGCAGGCCCTTCACCTGGCGGTACTGATAGGTCATTTCGTGGCAGATGGCCCGGAGTTTTTCTTCCGGCAGCTCCGGCAGCAGCCATTTGGCCCACAGTTCATAATCACCGGACTCTTTATTTTCCCCCAAAGCCCAGGGACGGTACTTTTCCTCATAAAGCGCGTCGATTTTTTGAAGGAACGCCGCTGGATCATCCGCCCCGGCCAGCTCCGCCATGCGCCGGACCGCCGCGGCCTGATGTTCCGGCGCGGGGTCGCAGATACGCAGGGTGCCGCCCAAATCGAAGAATACGCCTCGGATCATGCCGCTCTACCCCCTTTTCGGGAAAAGTTCCAGCAGTTCGGGGATGGACCGGATGCGGCAGTGAGGCTGTTTGGTGGGGGCTTCCCCTTCCCGGTCCGCCGTACCCGCGTCCTCAAACAGCACCATGCAGCCAAAGCCCGCGTCCAAAGCGCCTTCCACATCCCGGACCGGATTATCACCCACGTAGGCGCAGTTTTCAGGCGCTGATCCGATGCACCGGGCGGACAGGAGATAAATGGCCGGATCGGGCTTGCGAAGCCGTACCTTGGAGGAAAGGATCACCGTTTTGAAGCAGTCCGCCACCTTCGCTTCGCACATCCAATCGGGGATTTCCGTTTCAGTGATGGTATTGGCGATGATGCCTAACTTATACCCCCGGGCGTTCAGCTCCCGCAAGGTTTCCGGCGTGCCCTCGTGGGCCAGGCGGCGGCCATCGTGATCCCGCCACAGCCGGGTCAGCTTGGCGGCGTGGGGCGCGACGCGGTCCGCGGGATAATCTGGCAAAAGGTATTGAAGCCACAATTCCATTTCGCTCACGTCCAGCAGGCGGCTTTTGGCCAGTTTGCGGTACGCTTTCCAATTCGCTTCCAGCTTCTCGAAGAAAAGATCGTGCGGTTCCTCCGCCCCGACGATTTCCATCAAACGGCGTTCCGCGTCGGCGGCAAATTCCTTGTCCTCCACCACGTAGCGAAGGGTAGCGCCCACGTCGAAGAAAATGGTGTCGATGTTTTCAAAAGCCATGTTCAGCCCTCCTCGTTCGTTTTTCGGATGATGCCGGGTATCTCCATGAGATCGGTGATATTGTAATCCGCTTTGTAGCCTAATTCAGCCAATCCTTTGTCCCGCTTGGCGGCGTTGGGGCTGTAGATTTGGATCGCCAAGCGCCAGCCCGCGTTCCGAACGCCCCGCACGTCCCTGGACAGGGTATCGCCCACATAGGCCAGCTCGTCCGGCGAAAGATCCATTATTTTTTCCGCCAGGCGGAAAATCCCCGCGTCCGGCTTGCGGATGCCCGTACCCGCTGAGGTGAGCACACATTCCATGTACTTTTCAAGGCCGTATTCCGCCATGAAGTGGGGTACGATGCTGCGGGACAGGATGTTGCTGATCACGCCCAGGCGAAGACCATCCGCCTTCAGCGCGTCCATGCAAGCCAAAAGGTGGTGGCGGCGCAGATTGCACACCCGCTCATAATCGTACAGGAAGCTCAATTCCTCCGCCATGGGGGCCAGCGTTTCCCGAGACAGGCGCTGCTCCCGCAGGAAATAATCGCTCCATACGATTTCCGGCGGCAGCTCCCGCAGGGTTTCTTCCGATTCATGCTTATAGCGCTCGGCGTTTTCCTGTAATTGCAGCGACAGCGCCTGCTCGGAAATATTCAAATGAATTCCGTATTCTTTGAACCGGCTGATCAGCCGCCGGGAGAACCACAGTTTTCTGTCCTCCGTGGTGGAACATAAATGAAGCGTACCGCCCAGATCAAACAGCACCGCCCGGATCATGAACATCACCCCTTAGGAATGGCTCAAACGTTTTCGTAATAATTGTAAACCTACCGCGCCGCCTTGTCAAACACTGAAAAGGGCCGTCAACCTTTGATTTTTCTGTATTCTCGCGAATGATGCGCAGCCAGATCGGAAAAAGAAGCGGAAGTTTTTCGCAAATTTCCGCAATGTAGAGCTTCAGCGCTTGAAATAAGTACTTCTCTTTGTTTCTCTTGCATTCCAAAGCCAATCATGCTATAATGTGAACGAAAATTTTACGAAAACAATGGGCGAAAATTTTGCGCGAGGGAGAGGCCGCCATGAAGCAGGTCACCATCAAGGATATCGCCCGGGCCGCCGGCGTATCCTATTCCACCGTATCGCGTTCTTTGACCGGCAGTTCGGAAATCAGTGAAAAAACGCGAAGCCGCATCCTGCAGCTATGCAAGGAAATGAACTATACCGCCAACGCCGTGGCCCGGTCCATGGTGATGAAAAGCACCAAGCTCCTGGGCCTGATCGTAACGGACATTTCCAATCCCTTCATGTCCGAAATGGCTTATTATATCGACGGCCAAGCCCGTGCCAGGGGCTACAACATCGTGCTGTGCAATTCCCTGCGCAGCCTGGAACAGGAACGGGTGCTGTTTGAGCTCATGATCAGCCGGAAGGTGGACGGCGTGATCCTGCTGCCCGCGGAATCTGACAGCTATCATATGCTGGAAACGCTGCTGCCCCGCATCCCCACCATTTTTGTGGGGGAAAACCTAAGGGACGTGCCGGAAAGCTTTGTCACGGTGGATAATTACCGAGGCGCGTATATGGGGGTGGAATACCTGTACCGGCTGGGACACCGCCGCATCCTGTACTTTGGCAAGCGCAAGGGCAGCATCACCCACCATCTGCGTGGCGAGGGATATCAGGCCGCCTGCCGGGACTTAGGTCTGACATCCCGGTACTTAAACAACACGTTTTCTTCCACTTCCATCAAGCACGGCTACCAACTGGCGCAGCAGCTGTTTTCCCAGCCGCTGAATGAAACAGCCATCTTCGCGGCCACCGATACAAACGCCCTGGGCATTATGCAGGCCGCTGAAGAAAAAGGCATCCGCATCCCGCAGGATCTGTCCCTGCTGGGCTTTGACAATATCCGGGACAGCGGGTTGCCCCGCATCGGTCTGACCACCATCGAACAGCCCAAAAAGCTGCTGGCGTCCATGGCGGTGGATTCCCTGCTGGATAAAATAGAAAACGAGTTGGCAGGGTATACCCACCGCGTCCTCACCCCCAGCCTGGTGGAGAGGACCACCTGCCGGGCAATCAGCGGGCAGGAATGAAGCGCGGAGCGGAGAGGACAGAGGACAGAGGACAGAGTGGAGAGTGGAGAGCGGAGAGTTGAGATAAAGTTTGCTGGCACAATTTCTCAACCAAACAATCTGAACTCTGAACACTAAAATCTCAACTCTCAACTCTCAACTCTGAGCTCTCAGCTCTCAACTTTGAAGAATCTTCGATCAGCCCCCGCACGACCCGCGTCACATCATAAATATCCTCGATCACAACGTCCGGGGTCAGGGCTTGATCCAGCGCCTGGTCCTTTTCCTTTGTCAGCTTGGAACCGATCTGAATCGCGGCGGCGAAGCCCGCTTTTTTGGATCCGATCACATCCCGGGATACGGTATCGCCCACATAAACGCATTCCTCCGGTTTGGAGCGCATCTGGCGCAGGGATACGGTGAAAATATCCCGGCAAGGTTTACGAAAGCCGGTGACGGAGGACAGGGTAACGTCCTGGAAATAATCCCGGATTCCGTATTCCTCCAGGCTGTCGAACACCTGGTAGAGCGCGGCGGTGTTGCTGATCACGCCCAGCTTCAGGCCCATTTTTTTCAGTTCGTCCAGCATCTCCACCACCCGGGGCCGCAGCTTGCGGTGAAAGTACGTTACTTCCCACATATGGGCGATTTCTTCGCAATGGGGCAGCAGCGCTTCCCGCGGAAAATCAAAATCCGTCAGGATGTAATCGCCCCAAATCTGGGTGGGCTTGAGCTCTACGTCGCCAGCGCTCCGCACCGCGTCATACCGCTTCCAGCCCGCTTCCACCGCTTTCCGAAGCTCCGGCAGCGTAAGGCTGGGATTCATTCCCCAGCTTTTCAGCATCCGGTCCAGCGCGGCGATGGCGGCTTCATGGGATTCTTCGTCCACCCAGATATCCTCCAGCGTGCCGCCCATATCAAACAGAACCGTGGTAATCATTCGCACTCCTCCAGGTTTTCTTTCGTTTCCGCCAGCGGCCCCGTGAGGCGGCCGTTTTTGTCGATTTGAAAAGCAATCCAGGACCAATGCCGGGCTGGGCTGAATGGATCGCCGGCAAACGCGCCCGTATACCATACCTGCGCCCCCGCTTTCCGCAGCATGGCCGCGGTGTCGGCGGACGGCCGGTCCTTCCGTGGGATATATGCCGCGCCGCAGGATATGACCGCATGGAGGGGCCGAAGCGCCTGCGCCAGTTGTGGCGTCATGGCTTTCCGGTCCCCGTGATGGGGCACTTTGAGCAAATCGCAAGGCGGGATATCCCATTCCTCCCAGAGCACCCCGAAGCAATCCGCACCAAGCACCACCGCGCGGCCTGCGTATTCTGCGCGAAAGATGAGGGATGCCGGATTGCGCAGCCGGGACACCGCAGCTTTTTCCTCAGCCGGGACGCCTGCCCCCCGAAACATTCGGTCCCAGGCCAGCTTTTGCCTTTGCATGCCTGCCGGGTCGGGAGAAACGCAGGACATTTTCAGCCCCCGTCCCAGCCCTGCAAGCGGTCCTGATTCCCGCTTTTCCTCCAATACGCAGCCCTGCCGTCGAAGCAGGTCCGACGTATCTTTCCATATGTTCAGGCAGTCGATCAGGCCGCGCACTGTCTTTTCCGCCTCGGGTTCCTGTGGGATCGTATCCGCGCCTTCCGGCGGAAAATACCCGGAAATGACCCGGCCGATCGGCACGGTCTCCGCGATTTCTTTCAGCCCGCCCATATGATCCAGGTGCAGGTGGGTGATAATGACAGCGTCCAGCCGCGAAACGCCAAGCGCCTGCAGGTATTCCGCGCAGGAGAGGCCTCCTTCCAGCGCTTCCGGAAGGCTGCTGCCCGCGTCCACCAGCAGGCGGAAGGGCCTTTCTCCCAGCCTTTCCAGCAGCGCGCTGTCACCGTCGCCCACATTAAAAAAACGGATGATCAGCTTTTCTTTATCGGCGGCTGACATACTTTTTCCACTCCGGTTCCTGATCCGCATTAGGCTTTTCCGCCCGGTCCCGCCGGTACAGCAGGGCGGACGCCCCAGTTCCCGCCGCTATCGGCGGCAGGACGAACCAGGCGAAAAACACCAGGAAGGATAAGAATCCTTCCGTAAAGCCCAGCAGGCACAGCATGATCACCAGCACCGCCGCCGCATATGCGCACAGCCACAAATGGCCCCCGAATACGAGGCGCTTGTCGCTGAAAAACCGATGAGGCAGGCAGCATACCGCCGCACCTACGGCGCTGGCCAGCAGCGCGATGATCAGGTTGCTTTCCCAGGCGGGCAGTGCTGAAAGCGGCCCCGTCAGCAGCCGGATGGCGCCTTCATAACACAGGAAATACGCCGCCGCGAATAGGATACTCAGGGAAAACGTATACACGATGAGGCTGCTTTTGGGCTTGCCGTTTTCCGTAAACTGAAAAGCGCTCCAAAAGCTGTCCGCCCGTTCCTGCCGTTTTGCCTGCTTTTCCTTTTCCGTCAGCGCTTCCTTTTTGCTCATGAACTGTCCCCTGCCTCCATATCCATAGAACAGGCGAGGGGAAGACGCAAAAAGCATGCTTCCCCCCGCCGCCTTACCTTGTCTTACATGTTGGGATTCTTGGCCAGCCAATAGGTCCACATATCCTGAGCGTCCAGGAACAGAGCGTAAATGCCTTCCAAATCGCCCTCGATGGCGCCGCATTCCTCCAGCGTGGCAGGATTCCACTTGGACACTACGTCGTCGCGCACCGCCCAGTTGCCTTCCTTCTGGAAGGGCTTCAGGCCGCCGGACTTGCCGTCCACGCCGCCAGTAATGTAGCGGATGAACAGGCGCGCGCCCGCGGGATTGCCGCCGCCTTCCACCGCATACATGTATTCGCAGTTTTCCAATCCGGTGTAGGGAGCAAGGCCCATGCACCAGCCGATGTTGTAACCAGATTCATCCCGGTTGCCGATCTTTCCGCCGGAGGCCAGGCACAGGGCGGGATCGTCCGCCGTGGAATTGTGTACGGCCAGCACCAGTTCATCGCCGTCGCCGATAAAGGTCATCTTCATCTGGGAGAAGCGCCACAGGTATTCCACGCCGGCGTTCTTTTCCGGCACTTCAAACTCAAAGGAGGAACCGTCGTAGGTGTATTCCAGGGGCTTTCCGTAGGCTGCTTCATAGGCCGCTTCCATCTGATCTGCGTTCAGGATGAAGCTGGCGAACAGAGACAGGTATGTGGTCTCCTGGCCGATCTCCTTGGTGAAAAGGCGGTATTTCTGGGTTCCGTCCTCATTCTTTTCAATGATCTGCCACCAGTTGCTGACGGGGCTGCCCTCCGGGAAGGCTTCTGTGTTGTAATACCAGAAGGACTGGGAAGCGTACAGCGGGTAACCGTAGCGCAGCAGGGCGGGGTCGATATGTTCGCAGATATCCTTGGGATAGAAGGCGGTGCAGTAGCCCTCCTCATAGAAATCGAAGAACACGTCGCCGTTCACGTCCTTGGCCTGGAGCACGTCGGCGGTGATGTTGCCGGTTTCCGCTTCGATGCGGCACTTGCTCAGCACTTCGTCCTGGTCCAGGTCGTAAATCACCAGGTCGATGTCGGGATACAGTTCCTCAAAGCCTTTTTCAGCCTTGAGCATTTTGGACGAGGTGGCGTATACCGTCAGTTCGCCCTTTTCGGCTTTGGCCAGTTCGTAGAGCTGTTCGTCGGTCATGTCGCTCCATTCGTCATAGATGGGGCCGTAGGTGTTTTCCGCCAGGACGGCGGAGCAGCAGCTGACAACCATGATGCATGCCAGCAGCAGCGCGATGAGCTTTCCCTTCATGTTTTTTCTCCTTTCGATCTTATGGATGAACATTATCACAGCGCCGTCCGGCGCAAGGATACAGAATGTGTCAGGCGGACAGATCGCTCTGATCCACACGGGCCCGCTTGATCAACCGTGTGGTCTCCGCGCAGTAAATATTGATCTTTTCCGGCGGGATATGCACGTATAATTGCTGGTTGATCTGGTAATGCACCAGGCCCAATTGTTTGGCCAGGAAATCGCTGTTTCCCGCCTGGAGCGATACCAGCGTTTCGGAACCGGCGGGCTGGTTGGCGTATACCGTAACCGGCAGGCACCCGGCCGTTTCCTTCGTTTCGATGCGAATCTGCTCCGGCCGCACCGCCACCACCACCGGGAATTCGCCTTTGGGAACCGTTTCTTCCGTCATATCGGCTTTGGGGAACAGCTGCTCGCCCAGTGCGCTGCGCACCCGCAGCCCGTCGGCTTCCATATTTGCCCTGCCTTCCAGGAAATTGATGCGGGGATTGCCGATAAAATCCGCAGCCTGGAGGTCGATGGGATTCATATACAGCTCCACCGGGGTGGATACCTGGCTCAGCTCACCCGCCTTGAACAGGGCGATTTTGGTGGACATGGTGAGCGCTTCCACCTGGTCGTGGGTCACGTAAATAATGGTCGTGCCCAAATCACGGTGCAGGCGCAAAAGCTCCGACCGCATGTCGATGCGCAGCCTGGCGTCCAGGTTAGACAGGGGCTCGTCCAGCAGCAGCAGCTTGGGATTGCTTGCCACGGCTCGGGCGATGGCCACGCGCTGCTGCTGGCCGCCGGAAAGTTCGTTGGGGTAGCGCTTTTCGTATTCGTCGATCCGCATCATCTTCAGCGCGTCCCTCACCCGCTTTTCCACTTCCGTTTTGGGAAGCTTCTGAATTTTCAGGCCGAAGGCGATGTTTTCAAACACTGTCATATGCGGCCACAGGGCGTAAGACTGGAATACCAGGTTCAGCCCGCGCTTGCTGGGTTCCAGATAAAAGGCTTTTTCCGCGTTGATGGCTTCCTTGCCGTCGATGAGCATCACGCCGCCCTGGGGCCTCTCCAGCCCGGACACCACGCGGAGAGTGGTGGTTTTTCCGCAGCCGGAGGGCCCCAGCAGCGTCATGAAATCCCCGTCCTCTATGGTCAGGGTCAGATTCTTGAGCACATGGTTGTCGCCATAATACTTGTTGATATTTTTCAATTCAATTTTGCTCATCGTTCAAAATCCTCTCTGCGCTGATGGCGGTCACGGGTGTGTAAGGAAAGGAGGTGCGGTTTCTTACCAGCTCTTGCCGATATCCGCGCCGAACCGGTTCGCGATGATATAGCATACCAGGATGAAGAACAGCACGCACACCGAAATAGCGTCCGCCATTTGGTTGTAGCCCTCCTGGGAATAGGTAAACGCAAGATACGACATGGTCTGCGTCTTTTTATCCATCATGATGATGATCAGATCCAATTCCTTGGCGATGGAAATAAAAGTGAGCATAAATCCTGAAATGAAGCCGTTTTTGGCAAGCGGCAGCACGATTTTGCGCATCCTTTGCCAGAAGGAGGCTCCGTTGATGGTTGCCGCTTCCTCTAATTCAGTGGAAATCTGCATCATATTGGCCGTACCGGACCGGCTGGCAAAGGGGAAATGCTTCACCACGCTGGTAAGTACGATCAGGGTGAACGTGCCGTACAGCGAAGGGATCAGCCCGCCCAAATGAGATTGGGAAAACATGGCGAAGTACATGGTGGAAAACGCCACGCCGCTCATCAGGTAGGGAATAAACACCAGTTGCTCCGTCAGCGATCCATACCATTTGCCGCGGCCCCGGGTGGAAATATAGCCCAAGAACTGGCCGCACAGCGCCGTGATGATGGAAGCGATGAAGGTGAGCCGCACGGTGTTCCACAGGCTTCCGCCGAATTCGGAATTCTGGAAAATGCCGGGATAGCTGGTATATTTCTGAGCCTGGTCCACCGTGCCGATCCAATTATACAGCGTCAGATTATCCAAGCCGTAGCCGTTGCCCGTGGTGATCTGGAAGGTCTCCATGACCAGCACGAACATGGGCATCACCATGGCCACCACCAGGAAAAACACCAGGAAGGCCATTAGAGGCTTTTTGGCCTTGCCCAGCTTCATTTCCGTGCTCCTGCCACCTTTGCCGCCGATGGTGGCGTAGGATTTACGAACGCCGATGATGCGCTGGTTGGAAAAAATGATCAGCGCCGCTAAGGCGATGAGGACCAGGCTCATGGCGTAGCCCACGTTGCGGGGGCCGTCGCTGATGAACACCTTCATTTTTGTAGCCAGGGTGTAATAACCGATGCGGTTGCCCAGGTTGGCTGCTACGCCATACGTACCGATGGATTTGGAAAGCGTCATGATGATGGAGGACAGGATACTGGGAAGCACAAGAGGCAATGTGATGGATTTGAGGATCTGCGGTTTGGTGGCCCCGCAGATTTCGCCCATTTCCTCCAGCTCGGAATTGATGGAGCGAAGGGCGGAAGAAACATTAATGTAGGAAAACGCATAATAGTGCAGCGACATGCACAGTACGATCGCGATGGGACCGTAGGCCAGCCAGTCCGGTATTTGCATGCCGAGGCCCGCCAGGAAGCCCAGGGCACCGGAACGTTCATTGCGGAACACCGCCAGCCAGGACAGCGCCTTGCACCAGGAGGGGATCATATAGGGGATCACCACCAGCATGCCCAACAGCTTTTTCCCGGGTATGTCGGACCTGACGATCAGCCACCCCAGCACCGACCCCAGGGGAACCGATACCAGCACCGTGAACAAGCCCACGATCAGCGAATTCTTCAGCGGTCCCCACAGCGTGGATTCCGCCATGTTGCTCACAAGGATATAACGCCAGTAATACAGCGTAAAATCTCCCGGTTTGCCGCCGATACGCCGGATTTCCGATTTGGCGGCGGTAAACGTGGAAGCGATCATTTGCAAAAGGGGGATCACGATCAGGCAAAACAAAATGATGAGACTGAAAAAAACGATCATATTAAAAGGATTCCTGACCACGTTCAGGAACTGATTTTTTAATCGTTCCTTTGTCATGGGATACCTAATTCTTTCCTGCTTCACTGACATTCTCCCCTTTTTCTTCACCCGAGAGTATATCTGTACATTTTTACGCACACGTTTTCGTTATTTGCTGCGTTGATTATATCAAAAAAGCGCTGCCGCGTCAATGCAAAACCGACAAAAAAGCAAAATTTCCCCGCATTGCCCGAATGCGAATCAGGCTGGCTCTCCTTCCCCCTCCCCAAGCTATGCTTCTTTGCTTTTTGCTTCAAATAACGCGGATATGAATCAACAGGACGGATATTGACCATCGGAAGAAAAAGAAAATTGTGAAAAATAGCAAAAAAAGGCTTGCAAAAGTTCCTTTTTACGAATACAATATAGCAAAAACGTTTGAACGGATACAGGGAACGCAGAAATGCTGAAGGGTTCAAAACCTGCATCTGTTCTTTCGTATTCCACTGTTAAAGGTCAACGGCGTCTCTCGTGACGGAGCCAAAAGGAAATTGAAGGAGGCATTGCAATGCTGTTGGAACTCATGAATCAACATATCCCCATTGTTCAATACTTGGAGTTTTTTATTCGTATCGTAGCGGCCTGTACCTGCGGCGCCATCATCGGCGTGGAGCGCAGCCGCCGGTTAAAGGAAGCGGGCGTACGCACGCATATGCTGGTTTGCTGCGCAGCCGCCTTAATGATCATCATATCCAAATACGGCTTTGCCGATATTAGCACTGCGGATGGGAAATTTTACTTCGGTACGCGCGGCGCTGATCCCGCCCGTATCGCTGCCCAGGTGGTCAGCGGTATCAGCTTCCTGTGTGCCGGCGTCATCTTTAAGCAAGGATCGGTCATCAAAGGCCTGACCACCGCCGCCGGGCTTTGGGCTACCGCGGGCGTCGGCTTGGCTTTGGGTTCCGGTATGTATCTGCTGGGCGGCTTCGCCACCATCCTGGTGCTCCTGCTTCAAATTGTCATGCACCTTTTTCCCGTTTTCAATGATCACTATCAGAACAATCGTATAGAAATCACGGTCGTCGACGATATAGACTTCCGCAATGCTTTGAGCAAACAGCTCAATATCTGGCACGCGCAGGTAATCGAAAGCAGCATTTCCCGCAATCCGGATGGAACGACCTCTTATTCCATGGTGGTTAAGATGCACGACAGCGTAAAGCACGAGGATATTTTTGCTTTTCTGGAGCAGAACAGCAACGTATCATCCTTCCAGCAGACGATCAACGGATAACCGGCAGACCGCTGCCGGATCGCCCTTACCGGTACGCTGACAGTTCCATCGCCGGCATCCTGAATTGAAGGCATACACCGGCTGCACCTGCAACTGCAAAACCATCTCCTAATGCCATAAACGGTCCGAAGAAGAATATTTCCAACGTCATGGCATTTTTTCCTGCATGAATCTAACAAACAGATGAAACACCACCGGCTGAATGGGGATATACTTTCTCTTCTCAAGAGAGTACTTCCCCGGGGGGGTGTCGATAGAATAAGAGGACGGCTTGCGCCGTCCTCTTGCTGTATTTGGTTTTAGCTTTCCGTTGTCCGATCAGATTTCTCCCAGCGCGCGGCGGTTGATCTCGGTGAGCTCTTCCAAGCCGTAGGCGTTGAGCTGCTCGACATAAGCATCCCACTCGGCTTCCACATCAGCCTGGCCGGCGATCCACTGCGCGGTCTTGTTTTTGATGTAGCTCTCCAGGTCGGCGCGGATCTCAGCGGCACGGCTCGTATCATCCTCAGAGGTGCTCCAGACCTGCGGGAAGAACTCATTCAGATAGGGGCCATAAAGCTCCATCTTCATCTCGTTCTGGAGGTCGGGATCGGGCTCGTCCTTGCCGAAGGGCAGAACCTTGTTGTCATGATAGTAGCGCGGCAGGGAGTTGGCGAAGCGGTTGCTCCAGCTGTACTTCTCCTTCTGCTCGTCGCTCCAGCCGCTCTGGTCGGTTTCCTGATAGAGGCCGTCAGCCAGCTTGGTCATGCAGATGCCCAGAGGGCCGGTAGAGGTCTGCTGAGACACGTCGGCCTCATACAGGTTGTTGAACCAGCGGATGATGATGGCCTGTTTCTCTTCATCGCACTTATCGGTGAGGACAGCCTGGGTGCGGAACAGGGTGACGCCGGGTGTGGTGCGATGGTACACTGGATTCTCGACGCCCTTCAGCACGGGCAGGGGATGCATGGCGTTCTTGACGTACTTCTCATACTCCTCGGTGCCCTCCACGAAATCGTCGTAGGCGTCGCTGGGGCCGTAGGAGATGTCAACGCCGTACAGATCCTGCTTGCCCTTGGCAGACCAGGTGGCCACGTCCTGCGTGAAGATCTCGGGGTCGATCAGGCCTTCCTTGTACAGGTCGGCGAAGAACAGGATGAACTGCTTGTAGCCTTCGGTGTTGGCGTTGAAGGTGATCTTGCCGTCAACCAGCGCGAAGTAGGGGAACTGGTTCTTGGCGCCAGCCGCGTCCACACCCCACCAGCCAGCCAGCTTGCTGATGTCCAGGTTGTTCGGGTCGCCGGAGAAGGGGATTTCATCGTTGGGATCGCCGTTGCCGTTGGCATCCTGATCGCGGAAAGCAATCAGGACTTCCTTCAGTTCTGCGGGGGTAGTGGGCATTTCGAGGCCCAGGCGATCCAGCCACTGCTGGTTGATGTAGGGGATGTAGAACACTTCGGGTTCGGCCACAACGTAGGGGATGGAATAGATGTGGCCGTCCGGCAGGGTCATGGAAGCGCGCACACCGGGCTTTTCCAGAACTTCCATGATGTTGGGGGCGTACTTCTCGAACAGATCCTCAAGGGGGAGGAAGGTCTGATCGTTCATGCCCAGCTCGATCAGGTCCTTGTCGCCAAGGGTCCAGCCGGCAATAACGTCGGCGTAGTCGCCGCTGGAGAGCTCGATGCCGAGCTTCTCAGTCTGCACCTGATAGGGAGCCATGCGCCAGTCGATGGTAATGCCGGTCATCTCCTCCAGGATCGGGAACATGACCTTGTCTTCCGGCAGACCGCTGTCATCCAGGAAGATTGAGAAGGAGTAGGGCTCATTCACGATGGGGAGGCCGGTCTCGTTCCAGTCAACAGCCAGCGCGGGAACGCTGGTGAAAACCATGAGAGCAGCCAGTACCAGGGCCAGTTTCTTCATAGGGGTGCCTCCTTGTAAAATATTTTCAGGGCTTTCCGCGCCCTTGGGAACGAATTGAAAGAGTGTGGAGTTTGGAGAGTGGAGTTGTATTATTGATATGTCATTGTTCAATCGTGTTGGATAAGGAATCGTTTTTCCATCAGTATGGAATTTAAGGTGTTAAGTAAGTGAGAAGTATTACCATATAAACTCCACACTCCACTCTTCACTCTCCACACTTTGTGATTGAAAACTGCCAGATGAAGCACCGATTTTCTTACCCTTTCACGGACCCGATCATGACGCCCTTAACAAAGTGCTTCTGCACGAAGGGATAGATGATGAGAACCGGGATGGAGGATATGATGATCAGGGAGTACTTCATCATTTCCTTCAGGGCGTCCAGCCGCTTCTTTTCCAGCAGTTCCGCCTCAGTCATGACCTGTTTTGTCGCAACGCTCGTGTTCATAACCAGAATGTTTCTCAGCTCCAGCTGCAGCGGCCACAGCTCACGCTTCTGGATGTAGATCAGGGCGCTGAAGTAGCTGTTCCAGTGACCCACGCCGTAGTACAGGCAGAGGATGGCGGTGATGGCGCCGGACAGGGGCAGCACCACGTAGATGAAGAACTTCGTGTTGC
The DNA here is from genome assembly GCA_017530275.1 of Clostridia bacterium. The sequence goes on from JAFXMP010000128.1 coordinate 18,253, forward strand.
CGCAGCCATCCAGCTTGGCCGCCTCCATCAGTTCCAATGGAATGTTGGTTTTAAAGAATGTTCGGCCCACGATCATGTTGTAAACGCCCAGGCACCCCGGCAGGATCAGCGCCCACCAAGTGTTCAGAAGGCCCGTGGCCCGCACAATGATGTAGGTAGGCATCATGCCGCCGCTCACAAACATGGTCAGGATGTAGAACAGCGTGATGGGGCGTTTGAGCGTGAAGTCCGGACGGCTCAGTGCGTAGGAAGTGGGGATGGTGACCAACAGGTTTATCGAGGTGCCCATGATCGTGATGATCAGGGAGTTGAGGAAGCCGCGCATGACGGTCTTCGTCTTGAAGACTTCCTTATAGCCGTCCAGCGTGAAGCCCACAGGGGTCAGCGTAACCTTGCCGGCTGACACCTCGATGGGATCGGAAATGGAGGAAATAATGACGAAATACAGCGGATACGCGACGATCAGGAAGATGAAAGTGAGGATGATGAATATGACGGTGTCATAGATGACATCTCCGCGGGCACGCTTGAGCTTTCTGTGCGTGTTTTCCATTTATCCTTCCTCCTCTCTCAGAAAAGCGCGTTGTCGCTCAGCTTGCCGGTGATGAAATTGACCGAAATCAGCAAAACCGAGTTGACGAGGCTGTTCATCAGACCGACAGCGGACGAATAGGAAATATCTCTGTCGATAATGCCGCGCCGATAGGTATAGGTGGCGATAATGTCGGACACCGGCAGGTTCAGCTCGTTCTGCAGCGCGTACGCCTTTTCAAAACCGACTGACAGAACCGATCCCATGTTCATAATAAGCAGCATCGTCATCGTAGGCGCGAGGAAGGGAAGGTCGATGTACAGAACACGCTGGAACTTGGTCGCCCCGTCCACAATTGCGGCTTCGTGGTATTCGGGGGAAACGCCGGCCAGCGCCGCGAAGTAGATGACGGACGACCAGCCCATGCCCTGCCACACGCCAGACCACACATAGATGTGGCGCCACATGCTGACCTCGGCCATGAAATTGATGGTCTCGCCCCCGAGCGCCCGGATGACGTTGTTCACGACGCCTACGCGGGGAGAGAGGAACAGAATCAGCATACCGCACATGACGATGGTCGAAATGAAGTTCGGCGCGTAGGTGACGGCCTGGATGACCTTGCGGTATCTCTTGTGGCGGAAGGAGTTGAGCATCAGCGCCAGGATGACCGCCACGGGGAAGCCGGCGGCCAGCGAATAGAGGCTCAGGTACAAGGTATTGCGAACCAGGATGAACCAGTCCGCGCTGTTGAAGAATTTTGCGAAGTTCTTCAGGCCCACCCAGTCGCTGCCCCAGATGCCCTTCTTCATCTTGTAGTTACGGAACGCGATCTGCACGCCGTAAATGGGAATGTAGTGGTAGATGATCGTGAACACGATGCCGGGCAAGCAGAAGAAGAGCAAGTCCCAGTTGCCCCGCATCCGCTGCAGGAACGAACGCTTTTTCTTCGGGGTCACAGCGTTCACAGTCATAGCGCGGTCCCCTCCTTCATAGATATATCGCTCAATAATTGGCCAATTTAATCAAGGCCGCAACAAAAAAACGTCAAAAATTATCATAATTATTCTAACACAGTGAATAAAGGTTGTCAATACCTCACAAAAAGATTTTCCTGACGCTTCAATATGCGGCTATCATTCAATATTTTCACAGTAAAAAAGCGGGCGGGGGCCGGGCCTGGTAAAGCCCTAAGCAAGGATTACCCCCGCGCCGCGGTCAGGATCAGGGCATGACTGCCCCTCCATCCTTATTTGCTTTTTCTCTGAACGCTATTCTTTCTGCACGTAATCCTTCATTACATATCCCGTCAAATCGTCGATACGCACGGTAAGCCATTGATCCCCTTCCTCCAACACGATCAGCTGCTGGCCGTAATACAGCAGCCGCAGCACTTCCGCCTGGGTGGAGGGTTCCGCCCGCATGTTCAGATAGGAATTGATTCCGATATTGGTTACAGCGACTATATACTGCCCCGGTCCGGGCGTAACGGTCAGGGGCTGAATCGTAGGCCGGGGCGTGGGCGTGGCAGCCGGGCCGGGCGTGGTCAGGAACGACCGGGCCATAGGCGTGGGTATCGTAAACGTGTAGTTCACAGTTTCCACCCGCATGCCGGGGTAGTAAAAGCGCAGGATCTGGTCATACGTCCAATGATAGGCTCCCGCCATGCGCTGGGCGCCCCGCTGGCTCATGCCCACGCCATGGCCGAAGCGGCGGGATTCCACCACAAAAGCCGTGTCCGTCTCCCGCACGGTGATCAATTCGTTCCTGCCGCCGTTGATGGACAGATTCAGCGCGCTTTCCACCAGCGGAAAAATATCCAGCGTCACCAGAACGGGCTCCGGAAGCGTTTCCATGGCGGACCATTGTTCCTTTTCAAGCTCCGTTTGCTTTGGGGTTTCCGTAGGCACCGGCGTTTCTCCGGTCATGACGGTAAAAATGGAGATTTCTTCTTCCCCGTCGTCATCCGGCAGCAGACGCCGGGCCTGCACGGTGAGGGACAGGCGCAGCAGGGTCATGATTTTGGATGGAGAATCCGTATACAGGGGCACTGCGGTTTCCGCCCCGGTGATACCGGTGACGCGGATATGCTCCATGTCGCCGTCATAGCCCCGGCTTTCCAATATTTCAGAAAGCGCGCCTAAAACAGGCTCCTTCAGTGCGCCGAGCGCACCGTTGCTGGAAAGCTGCTTGGGCAAGGCGGCCTGTTTGACCACGCTTTCCGGGTTTTCCAGGTCATAGGGATCGTCGGCCATTACCAGATAGCTGTCATCCGATCCTCCCCACACGTGGGACGCCAGCTCTGTCTGGCCGCCGTTGCTGGCGGAATAGTAGCACATTGCCAGCGCGTCCTTGTAAAAACCGCACAGACCCGCCGTTTCCTTTACCGCCCGGGCGGCGTTCACATGCTGGGCCTTCACGCCAAAGTACGCCTGATCGTTGGTATTGTCCACCACATCGTAATCCGCGTTTGCCCCCGCCTTCCTTAGCGCGTAGGTGCGCGCCGCCACCGCCTGGGCTTTCAGCGCTTCCAGGGGAAAAGTGTCGCTCATTTCATAGGGCACCACGCCCAGCAGGTATTCTTCCACTGGCGCATGAAGCACTGCCCGCAGCATACCGTCCCGCACGGACACCACCAGGTCGCCGGGATGCAGTTCATACGCGCCGTTCACCCGCAGTCCGTTTTCTTTCCCGTCCTCTGTGGCATGGCGGACGAGGGTGAATTGCTTTCCCACATCCAGCGCCATGCCTTCGTAATACACCATCAGAGCGCCTCCGGAAACGGCTGCGGTCAGCTTGCTGCCCCGCTGGAAGGCCATTTCGTTCAAGGTATAGCTGCCGTCCAGGGAAACCTCCATGCGGTCGGTCAGATTCAGCCTCGTCAGCAGCACCCGTACAACGCCTTCAATCTTTTCCGCCTGGGCAGGCAGCACCGGCGGTAGCAGAAGCAGCAACGTCAGGGCCAGGGCGGCGAAACGGAAGCTTTTTTTCAAATGCGGCACCCCCTCTATTCTAAAGGTTTTTTCCATTATATTACGAACGTGGTTGATACTTTCTTTACGGTTTCGGAAAAATACGGTGCAGCAGATTAAAATCCCGCACGGTGGACAAACTGACCCAGAACAAGGCGTAAGCGGTCTGGAAGCCGCACACGTCCCCCCGCTCGTTCAGCAGGGGAAACACGATTTCGCTGCCGGGCACGCAGTCCCGCACCGCATTGATTACCCGGCTGTCGGCGCTTTCACTGTAGCAGTCGGCGGCCAGCGCCTGCTTTTCCCCGTCCACCGTGCGCGCGCCAACCAGGGCCACAATGTGCCCCGGCCTCAAATTGCACAGCGCCGCGCCGCCCGCAGTCAGGTGATCGAAAAGGGTGTCCAGATCGTTGCGCAGGCCGTCAAATGCATAGGAAAATCCGTGCTTCCGGGCAAGGCCCTGCTTTTCCATGGCGGCGAGCAGGGCGGGACGGTCCGTGCCGTCGTCGCCCCGTCCGCCGTTCTGGCAGGAAAAATCAGCCAGTTCCTCCGGGATCACCTTTTCACCGCCCAGGAAACAGGCGGCGTTGGCGATGGAAAAAATCCCGCAGCCGGAATCGGTCAGGGTGCCGTTGTCCTGAAAGGCATAAGGATGAGTCCATTCCCGGCAGCGCTGATTGCAGAGGGTATAATTCGTTCCATGATAGGAAACAAAAATCGTTTTTCCAGTGACATTCATGTGGAAGCGCTCCTTTACTCCGTGTTTCTTTGGTTTCCCTATCATTATATCGAAAAAACGCGAAAATGCCAACGGAAAGTTTTTTCTTTACTGCACCGCCACGTATTTCCGCATATGGTTCAAGGCATTTTTTTCCAATCGGGACACCTGAGCCTGGGATATGCCGATTTCACCCGCCACCTCCATTTGCGTGCGGCCTTCAAAGAAGCGCAGGCGCAAAATCTTCTTTTCCCGGTCGTTCAGCTTGCGCATGGCCTCCTTGATGGCGATATGCTCCAGCCAGCTTTCATCGGCGTGCTTATCGTCCTTCACCTGATCCATGATATAAATGGCGTCTCCGCCGTCGTTATAAACCGGCTCGAACAGGGAAACGGGGTCCTGGATCGCCTCCAGGGCGAACACCACGTCCTCCCTGGGCACGCCCAGCTCTTTGGCCATTTCCTCCACGGTAGGCTCCCGGTTGAGGGACACCACCAGCCGATCCCGGGCCTGGAGGGCCTTATAGGCCGTATCCCGCAGGGAACGGCTGACTCGGATGGGGTTGTTGTCCCGCAGATACCGCCGGATCTCTCCGATGATCATGGGCACCGCGTAGGTGGAAAAGCGCACGTTCTGACTTACGTCAAAATGATCCAGGGCTTTGATCAGCCCGATGCATCCCACCTGAAACAGATCGTCCGCGTTTTCGTTCCGGCTGCTGAACCGCTGCACCACGCTTAAAACCAGGCGCAGGTTGCCCCGGATGAATTCTTCTCTCGCCTGCCGGTCCCCGCCGTGCACCAGCGGAAACAGTTCGCGCATGCGTTCATTGGTGAGTACGGGCAGCGTAGCGGTATCCACGCCGCAGATTTCCACTTTGCCTGTTGCCATACTGACACCTCCGTCAAAAGCAGTATGGCACCGGAAAGAATGGGTTATGCAGGCACGGCGGTCAGAAATTCGGCGGATCAGCGGCTTGAAACGCCCAAATAAAGGGCAAAAACCGTATGGGATCAATAAAATAACGCGAGAATCCTTCGCGGCGGCTGGCAGGTTCAGCGTGATACAGGCATGGGCTCCGCTTTCCTGTCTTTATACTTTCTTTACGCCTTCCGCACGATTATTAACGCCATTCTTATTCTTTTGATTATATAATGCTATTACTCTGGCAAATAAATCTCGACAAATCAAGTAATCTGTGCTATACTTATAAGCATGGAAATGATTAATCTATTGAAGGTATCCAGGGAAACCAGGAAGACCATCAAGGAGCAGGCCATACGCCTGCATAACAAGGG
>JAFXMP010000129.1 GCA_017530275.1 Clostridia bacterium
CCCTTGTTATGCAGGCGTATGGCCTGCTCCTTGATGGTCTTCCTGGTTTCCCTGGATACCTTCAATAGATTAATCATTTCCATGCTTATAAGTATAGCACAGATTACTTGATTTGTCGAGATTTATTTGCCAGAGTAATAGACAATCAAACAGGATTCTCTTGTGATGGCACTATATAATCTCAACTCTCAACTCTCAACTCTCCACTCTCATTCTGATTTAAAGTGTCCTGCACAGCACATCAACCAAACAGCGGGGGGATTACCGCCATGAACGATCAGAAGAACGAAAACGTATTTTCAAACCGGAACTTCCGGCTGGTTTTCCTCGGCGCGCTGGTTTCGGAACTGGGTGCGCTGCTGTACAGCTTTGCCGTCAGCTTTTACATCCTGGAGATCAGCGGAAACAGCGCTTTCCTGCAAGGGCTGTACCTGGCGCTGTGCGGGGCGTCCATGCTGGTGTTTACCCCCATCGGCGGCGTGCTGGGCGATCGCTTCAACAAAGCGAAGATCATGTATCTGTGCGATTATGTGAAGGGCGGCACCATCCTGCTGGCTACGGCGCTCATGCTCGTTTTCCGGGAGCCGGACGCGCATATTGGGATATTGTTCGCGCTGGGCATCCTGGGCAACGCGGTCAGCGGCATCTTCACGCCGGCAGCCGGCGCGCTGTTTCCCCATATCGTGAAGGAGGAGCAGCTCCAGCAGGCCAACGCCTATTTTTCGGTCAAAAACTCGCTGGTGAATATCTTGGGCGTCATCCTGGCTGGTATTCTGTATGCTGCCCTGCCGGTCCTTACGCTGTTTATCCTGGTCGGCGTTTGTTTTGTGGCCTCCGGCGTTTCCGAAATGCTGATCCGCTATGCGCATCAGCCTGCTCCGGAGCAGCTGACGCTCAAGGTGGCGGTCCGGGATATGCGCGACGGCGTCGCTTACCTGAAAACAAAAAAGGCGATCATGGCGGTCATCGGCGCCATCTTATTCATCAATTTCTTTTTTGCGCCTGTTACGGGCAATTTCATTCCGTACTTCATCAAAACAGACCTGGCCAGCGCCCCTTCCTATCTTCTGGATCATGTGCTGACGCCCGAGCTCTGGTCCTCCGTTTTCAGCGTATGCTTTGGCGTCAGCTCCCTGATCGGCGCGGCCATTCTCAGCGCCAGAAAGCAGGAAGAAAAATGCGGGTACAAAACGGCTGTCCGGCTCTGTATCATCGCCGCCTTTGTGATTGCCCTGACGGTCTGCTACTGGCAGTTCGTTGACCGCGGCGCGGCCGTAAACGGATTCCTGATCGCATTCTGCCTGGGCGGCCTTGCCATGGGCTTCCTGATTTCCTTCATCAATATCCCGCTTGCCACCGCCATGATGCGCGTTGTGGACAAGGATAAGCTCAGCAAAGTCACCAGCATCACCAGCATCGGATCCCAGGGGATGATCCCGGTCGCTTCCGTGCTGGCGGGCGTGATCCTGCAAGCCCTGGGCAGCACGGCACTGCTTGCCTTCTGCTCTTTAGGCTTCTCTCTGACCGCGATTCTGATGCTGATCAACCGGCAGGTCAGAGAAATCTGAGTCCGGCGCTTTGGCTGAAAGATGCCCGGAAAGAAAAAACCCGCTCCTCATGAGCGGATTTTTTAGGTGAAGCGGAAAGGACGATTATTCTTCTTCCTCGTCCATCATGGCCAGGAACTTGTCGAATACGGCATGGGAAATGGCGTCGTCATCCACGGAAACGTAAATATCCTCGTCGGTTTCCGGGTCTTTTTCGATTTTCAGGATCAGCACTTCGCCGTCCTCATCGTCGCTTTCTTCGTCCTCCAGCAGCATCAGCACCACGTACAGTTCTCCTTCGTGGTCGATGGTGGTCAGGTATTCAAACTGTGTGGTCACGCCGTCCTCGTCGGTCAGTTCGATGATGCCTTCGGGCAGCTCTTCTTCGGGCACATTGTTGTTGATGTCGTCTGCCATGAGAATATCCTCCAATTTATTCGTTCATGCCGTTTCCGGCAGGAGCTTCTTTGCCCTGCCCATCCAAATAGGATTGCAGGATCACGGCGGCGGCCACCTTGTCTACAGTGCCCTTGCGGCCGTCCCGCCGCATGCCGCCTTCGATCAGGGCCTGGTGGGCCGAAACGGTGGACAGCCTTTCGTCCTGAAATACCACCGGCAGGCCTGCCTTGCGCAATTGCTCGGCAAAGCTCATCACCTTTTCCGCCTGAAAACCCACGGAACCGTCCATGTTCCGAGGGAGGCCGCACACGATGAGCGCTGCGCTGACTTCCGCATACAAGCGCTGGATGTGCTTTACGTCGGGACCCCACCCTACCCGGGTGTATACGCTGTGAGGCGTGGCGATCAAACGCGTTTCATCGCTCACGGCGACGCCGATGCGCACGTCACCCACATCCAGCCCGAGAATCCGTCCGCTCATTTGTCCAGCTTGTTTTCCACATAGAAGCGCACCAGTTCTTCCAGAATCTCGTCCCGCTCCAAACGGCAGATCAGGCTTCTGGCGCCCTGGAAACTGGTGATATATGTAGGATCGCCCGTGAGAACAAAGCCCACCAGCTGGGTGATGGGATCGTATCCTTTGCCCTGCAGCGCGCGATAAACATGCGCAAGAATATCGGAAGCGGTCTCGCTTCCCTCCGGCAGCGGGCGCATTTTCATTGTTTCAAATCGATCGGTCACCGCGCTCCCCCCTTCTATTTCATTATACACGATTTATTGTGATCCCGCAAGGCAAAATTAACCGCAATCCTGGCAATTTTTTGCCAAAATACTGCCAAAAGGCCGAAACAATATAAATGAAAGGATTTACGCTTCTTCGCCGCCGCTTTCCCACAGCACCCTGGCCGCGCCGCGCAGGCACACATAGGCCGGAACGGCCGCCACCATTCCCCCCAGGCCAAAGAGCAGCCCTCCGGCGGAAAGCAGCAGGAGCACCGAAACGGGATGCAGCCCCGTGGCTTCTCCCATGAGGCGGGGTGACAGGAAATATCCTTCGATCTGCTGCACCAGCACCGTCACACCCAGCCCCCATAGCAGGGAATGAAAGCCCATGGGCAGGGAAAAAAGCGCGATGGGCACGCCGCCGATCAGGGGACCTATATAAGGAATGAATTCGCACGCCCCCATCAGCAGGCCCAGCACCAGCCAGGCGGGAATGCCCACGGCCAGCAGTCCAAGCGCTGTCAGGATCCCCACGGCAAGGGCCACCAGCAGCTGTCCCCGGATATAGCCGCCTGCTTCATGGCGCATTTCCTGCAGGGCGTGCAGCATGCGCCTGCGGTGCTTCAGCGGGATGCAAAGGGACAGCCGGTAACCGAACAGCTCCCGGTCACGCAGGAAGTAAAAAGCCAGCACGGGCGCCAAAAATGCCCGGCTCAGGGCGTCGATGCCGTTTCCGATCCCGACAATCAGTCCCGGCAGGCTTTCCCGTAGCCATTCCGTCTGCTTTTCGATCCACTGGCCCGGCGCTTCCCGGTGGAGGCCCAGCAGCAGCGCCCATTCGTGGCTCACGATCCCGTCCCAAATTTCCTGAACGGTAGAAAGCAGCCGGGGCGCTTCCGCCACGATCAGGGAGATTTGGGAAATCACCATGGGTGTGACCAGACCGATCAGCCCCAGCAGCGTCAGCACCAGCACCGAAACCGCGCACCCGGCAGCCCAGGGACGAGAGAACTGCTTTTCCATCCGTTTGCAAAGGGGCAGCGCTGCCGCGAACAAAAGCAGAGCCAGCAGCATCTGCCCCATGAGCTTGCTCAGCGCGCCTCCCGCCAGCGCCCCGAGAATGCCAGCAATCCCGCCTAACACCCATCGGGCCCGGCGGGATAATCCGTGGGAAGCCGGCAAAGAGGTCATAGGAGCGCCTCCTTATATCCGTTAGAACATGCGCATCATCCGATTGATATGCTTCTTCATGCGGGTCCAGCACAATTCTCTTGACAGCGTCCGATGCTTCATGCCCAGCAGATAGCCTGCCATGGCTGCAACAAACAGTTTGCTCATCCTTCCCTCACCTCCTCCCGTCCATAGGGTACAGTCACATGACCATACTCGCCCCGGGGCTGTACGTGATAGGCGGTGGCGTACCAGCGTCCTTCGATCAGATCGTCCAGAGGACCGCCTGATATTTCCAGAGCCGTCACCCGAAGCGTTTCTTCGTTCAGCAGCGCGTCGGTTACGATCCCCAGCCGCACGCCTTCTCCATCGGATACCCGAAACAGCCTGTAACCGGCGTCGCGGGGTACCCGGCCTGCTTTTCCGCTGGCGATCACCGATATTTTGCCCACCAGCGCGATTTGCTCCCGGGGTAACCACCGGGTACCGCGCAGTCCGCCCCGCACTACGATCCCCCGAAGGCCGTGTCCGTCTTCTGTCAGTACGCCCCGCACTACGCTGCCGATGGCTTTTCCGTTCAGGATCACCGGCAGTCCCGTCATTTTTTTCAGCCCTGTCATTTCGATCACCCGCGCTTATTGTGCCTGCGGTGAAGAAAAAACATGCTGGAAAAAAAGAATGGGAACGCACGTTCTTTTATAATCCGAACATTCAGGTTGACGCGGGATAGAAGGTACGGGCAAATACTGGATTGATATTCCTGATGCGGACGCAATGTTCGTAAAAACAAAAAAGAACAAGAATCCCGAAAGAAATCTCAAAAAAGATGTTGACATAGGGAGGATGACGTGGTATTATATCCAAGCGCTCGAAAAACGGGGCCTTGAGAGAGGGACCGGGAGGGCGCGGGAATC
>JAFXMP010000130.1 GCA_017530275.1 Clostridia bacterium
CGCCATCCCAGCCTGACAAGCGGGTGTTTTTCTTCTTCTGCGGTTTTTCTTGTGCTTTCGATATCATTTGGCATCCTTTCTTGGATGTATTGAAAAAGGAACGCTTTTCGTTTTGAAAAACGCTCCTTTTTCAGTGGCCTTAACACACAGGGGTTTGCGGGTTTTTTTAGCGCTTTTTGATGCGCATAAAATGGGGTGTATACGGTTTTTTCCCCCTTTTGTCACATGTTTTATCACAGTTGGTTACTTGTTTTTCATTGATTTTGATGATAAAATGATGGCGAAACTAAAAGCCCCTTGTGGGGTTGACTGAAATGAGGGCGCCCTATATGAAAGAATACATCATCCGTCCCTTTTCCCGCTGGGAGGACATGGAAAAACTGGATATCAGCGAACAAATGTGGACAGGGCCGGTGGATATCGCTGCCTGCGCAAAAATCGGCTGGACGGAGGACGCCCTGCTGGTGCGCTTAGAAGCGCGAGAAGCCTTGATCCGGGCGGAGGAAAACGGCCCCTTGGGGCATCCCTGGGAGGACAGCTGCCTGGAATTTTTCTTTTCCCCCGTGGCGGGCGACCCGCGCTACATCAACATCGAATTCAACCCCAACGCCTGCTGCTGCCTGGGCCTGGGCGACGGCAGGGAGCGCATGCGCCTGCTGCCGGAAAGGAACTGGCTGGAGCCGGAGGTTTTCACCGCCCCGGATGGCTGGGGCATCACCTACCGTGTGCCCTTCGCTCTGCTGAAAATGCTGTTCACCGCCTTCCAAGCCGCCCCCGGCGCGGTCATCCGGGCCAACTGCTACAAGTGCGGCGATAAAACGGCGAAGCCTCATTTCCTTTCCTGGAACCGGGTCACCTCCGAAACGCCCAACTTCCACCGGCCCCAGGATTTCGGCAGGATGGTTTTGGGCTAAAGAAAAAGCCGCCCCGGCGGCTTTTTCCTTACTGCATTTTTTCCTGCTTCACCTTATGATCCACCACATGGCGGCTTTCCAGCTGGGCGAAGATGTCCTTGGGTTCGATGCCCATTTCCACCATGAGCACCATGACGTGATAGGCCAGATCGGCGATTTCAAAAACGGTTTCCTCTTTGCTGCCGCCCTTTCCGGCCACGATGACCTCGGTGCATTCCTCGCCCACCTTTTTCAGGATCTTATCGATGCCCTTCTGGAACAGGTAGGTGGTGTAGCTGCCTTCCTTGGGGCTGGTTTTGCGGCCCTCCAGCAACTGATACAGGGCTTCCAGGGAGAAATCCTGGTGTTTCTCGCTCTGATGCACGGGATTGAAGAAGCAGCTTTCGGCCCCCGTATGGCACGCGGGGCCTTTTTTGATGACCTCCACCACCAGGGCGTCCATGTCGCAGTCCGCCTTGATGGTGACGATCTCCTGGGTGTTGCCGGATGTTTCCCCCTTGCGCCAAAGCTGCTGGCGGGAACGGGAAAAGAAGCAGGTGCGGCCCTCCTTCATGGAAATTTCCAGGGATTCCCGGTTCATGTAGGCCACAGTCAAAACCTGCTTGGAAAAATAATCCTGCACCACGGCGGGAATCAGGCCGTTTGCGTCAAATTTCAGTTCGTCAATGTTCATTTTCTTACACTCCTGTACGCAAGATTCTCATGGGGATTCCTTCGCTGGCCAGATACGCTTTTAAGGCGGGCAGCGGCACTTCCTTCCGGTGGAAGATGGAGGCGGCTAAGCCCGCGTCTACCTGGGGCACGGTTTCAAACAGGATTTTGAAATGCTCCATGTTCCCCGCGCCGCCGGAGGCGATGATGGGGATGGACACCATTTTCCCCATGGCGGAGAGCATTTCCAGATCGAAGCCTTGTTTCACGCCGTCGGTGTCGATGCTGTTCACCACCAGCTCCCCGGCCCCCCGTTCCTGGCCCTCGCGGGCCCACTGCAGGGCGTCGATGCCGGTATCGATCCGCCCGCCCTTGGCGAAGATGCGGAAGGAGCCACCCACCCGCTTCACATCCATGGAAAGCACCACGCACTGGTCGCCGTAGCGTTTGGCCGCATTGTCAATCAGGGAGGGGTTTTTGATGGCCCCGGAATTGACGCTCACCTTGTCCGCCCCGCAGGACAGCACCCGTTCAAAGTCCGATACTTCGTTGATGGCCCCGCCCACGGTAAGGGGGATGAACACCTCCGCCGCCGTGCGCTTGAGGATGTCCGTGAACAGGGAGCGGCCCTCAAAGGATGCGGTGATGTCGTAGAAAACCAACTCGTCGGCCCCGGTGTCGTTGTAGTACTTCGCCATCTCCACCGGGTCGGCCACGTCCTGAATGCCCTCGAAGTTGGTGCCCTTCACCACGCGGCCGTTCCGCACGTCCAAACAAGGAATGATTCTCTTGGCGATCACGGGATATTCCCCCTTCCGGCGGCAATGGCCTGTTTGAGATCGATTTTGCCCGCGTACAGGGCCTTGCCGATGATGGCGGCGTACACGTCCATTTTCGCCAGGGCCTCCACATTTTCAAGGGAGGAAACGCCGCCGGATGCCACCACCCGCAGGCCGGAAATATCCTTTAATCGTGCATAGGCTTCCAAATTCGGCCCCATGAGCTTTCCGTCCCGGCTGATGTCGGTGTAAATCACCGTATCCACGCCCCGGCCGGGCAGGCTTTTCACGAAATCAAAGGCGGGAATATCCGTCACCGTGCGCCAGCCGTGAATGGCCACAAAGCCGTTTTTGGCGTCCACCCCGGCGGCGACCCGGCCCGGGTATTTCGCCGACAGCGTTTCCAGTAGGCCGGGCTTTTCCACCGCCGCGGAACCCACGATCACCCGGAAAACCCCCGCGTCCAAGTAACGCCGGGCGCTTTCCTCGCTGCGGGCCCCGCCGCCCACTTCCAGCGTTAAGCCGCTTTCCTTCGCCAGTTTTTCAATGATGGCGATATTCTTCTGCCCGCCGTCCCTGGCCGCGTCCAAATCCACCACGTGCAGCCATTCTGCCCCCGCCGCTTTGAAGGAGGCCGCGGCGGCCAAGGGATCGGTTCCGTACACGGTCATTTGATCGTAATCGCCCTCCGTCAGACGCACCACCTGACCGTCCCGCAGATCGATGGCCGGAAAAATCAGCATGCGCCCACCTCCCCGAAAGCCCTGAGGATGTTCAGCCCCACCGGGCCGCTTTTTTCCGGGTGGAATTGGGCCCCGAACACGTTCCCATTCTGCACCAGGCCCGGAACGTCCACGCTGTATTCCGATACGGCTTTCACGGCGTCCCCGGCGAATTTGGCGTAGAAGGAATGGACGTAGTACACGCTGTCGCCCTCCCGGATGTATTTCAGCAGCGGGCTTTCCCCCGTGAACCGCAGGGCGTTCCAGCCAATATGCGGCACCTTGAGATCGGCTGGGATGTCCGCCCGCAGGGGACATATTTCGCCGGGGATCAGGCAAAGGCCCGCATGCTCCCCGTACTCGTGGCTCTTTTCAAACAAAAGCTGCATGCCCAGGCAAATGCCCAGCAGCGGCGTGCCCGCTTTTGCTTTTTGCAGCACCAGGGCGTCCATGCCCGTGTCTTTCAGTTTTTGCCGGGCGTCCCCGAAAGCCCCCACCCCGGGCAGAATCAGCTTGTCCGCGTTCAAAATCGTATCTTCATCCCGCGTAACAATGTTTTCCATGCCCAAATAAGACAGGGAATGGCTGATGGAGTAGAGATTGCCCACTCCGTAATCAATAATCGCAATCATACATTTTCCTCTTATAGCACGCCCTTGGAGGACGGCGTCTGATCCGCCTGCTTCGGGTCAATAGCCGCCGCCTGCCGCAGAGCGCGGCCCAAGCCCTTGAACATGGCTTCGATGATGTGGTGGGAATTGGTTCCCGACATCTGCACGAAATGCAGGCAGGCTTTGGCGTTGCGTGTAAACCCTAACATGAATTCCTGCACCAGCTCCGTATCAAAACTTCCCACCTTCTGAGTGGGGATGTTCGCCTGATACCCCAAGGTGTCCCGCCCGCAGAGATCGACCGCGCAGAGCACCAGGGCTTCGTCCATGGGCAAAAGGAAATTGCCGTAACGCGCGATGCCTTTTTTATCGCCTAAGGCTTCCGCGAACGCCTGACCCAGCGCGATGCCGATATCCTCCACGGAATGATGGTCGTCCACCTGCGTGTCGCCCTGGCATTTCACCGTCAGGTCAAATTGACCGTGAAAGGCCAGCAGTTCCAGCATGTGATCGAGGAATCCCACGCCGGTATCGATCTCCGCCCTGCCCGCGCCGTCTAAGTTCAATTTCAGGGCGATTTGGGTTTCTTTGGTGTTCCGTTCAATCGTCGCCTGTCTCATGCCCATATCTCCTTTGTGACTTCGATCAGTTTTTCCATCTGCGCTTTGCTGCCCACGGTGATGCGGGTGTAATCCCGGATGCGGGGCTGATCGAAATAGCGGATCAGGATGTTCCTTTCCCGCAGTTTCTTTTGATATTCCCCGCCGGTCATGCCGGGCGCGGCGGCAAACAGGAAATTGGCTTTGCTGTCCAGCACCCGGAAGCCCAGCTTCTCCAATTCCGTTTTCGTCCACGCCCGGTTTTCCATGATGGTTTGGCGGCAGGCTTCAAAGTATTCCGGTTGTTCCAGCGCCGCCGCTCCCGCCGCCTGGGTGAGGGTGTTCACGTTGTAGGGATGGAAGGAATAGCGGATCAAGTTCAGGTCAGCAATGAGTTCTTCGCTTCCCACGGCAAAGCCGAGGCGTGCTCCGGCCAGCTGGCGGGATTTGGAAAAGGTCTGCACCACCAGGATATTTTCATATGACCGCAATAACGAAACCGCGCTTTCCGCCCCGAAATCCACGTAGGCCTCATCCACGATCACAACCTGATCGGGATTGCTTTTCGCGATTTGGGCGATAGCGGACAGGGGCAGGGCCATACCGGTGGGGGCGTTGGGGTTGGCGATGACCACGCAGCGCCCGCAGCCCCGATAATCGGAAGGATCGATGGAAAAATCCTCTTTCAGGGGAATGATCTTCGCGTCGAGATGATAGAGTCCCGTCCACACGATATAGCAGCCGTAGGTGATATCCGGGAAAGCCAGCCCGCCGCCGCCGAAAGCCTGAAAGGCGAAGGCCAGCACCTCGTCAGACCCATTGCCGACGAATACCTGGTTTTCTTTTACGCCGTAGGTTTTGGCCAGCAGCCCAGTCAATTTCGCGGCGGAAAGATCATTGTACAGCTGCAGGCTGTCCGCCGCCTGTTTCACCGCTTCCTTGACGCCGGGGGCCGGGGGAAAGGGGCTTTCGTTGGTGTTCAGCTTCACCAGGTTTTTGACCTTGGGCTGCTCCCCCGGCACGTAGGCTTTCAGGCCCCGATTGTTTTCGCTCAAAAATCTGCTCATACCGCTGATTCTCCAAACCGGATGGCAATGGAATTGGCGTGGCCGTTGAGCCCTTCCTTCTGGGCAAAAGCCACCACCCGATCCTTGGCCTGTTCCAGCGCTTCTTTTGAATAGTACAGGAATTGGGACTTCTTCACGAAATCGTCCACCGACAGGGGAGAGGAGAATCGGGCCGTGCCGCTGGTGGGCAGGGTGTGGTTGGGGCCCGCCCAGTAATCGCCCAGCGCTTCCGGTACGTTCCGGCCCAGAAACACGGAACCGGCGGACTCGATTTTGCTGAGATACGAGAAGGGATCGTCCACGCAGATTTCCAAGTGTTCGGGGGCAATGAGGTTGGCGATTTCAATGCCCTGCTGCAAATCATGGGCTACCACGATTTTGCCGTTATTGTCGATGGAAGCTCTTGCGATGTCCCGCCGTGGCAGCAGCTTCACCTGACGCTCCACTTCTGCCTGTACCTTTTTCGCCAGTTCCGCGCTGTCCGTCACCAGGATGGCGGAGGCCAGCTTATCATGCTCAGCCTGGGAAAGCAGATCGGCGGCCACAAAAGCGGGGTCGCTTTTGCCATCGGCCAGCACCAGGATTTCGCTGGGCCCGGCGATCATATCGATATCCACCAGCCCGTACACCCGGCGCTTGGCGGTGGCCACGTACACGTTGCCGGGGCCCACGATCTTGTCCACGGCGGGCACCGATTCCGTACCGTAAGCCAGGGCGGCAATGGCCTGGGCGCCGCCCGCCTTCACGATCTTGGTCACGCCCGCGATTTTGGCGGCGCACAGGATGGCGGGGTTCACCTTGCCGTCCTTGCCCGGCGGCGTGCTGATGACAATTTCCTTCACCCCGGCGATTTTAGGCGGAACAGCGTTCATAAGCACGGAGGAGGGATAGGCCGCCGTGCCGCCGGGCACGTACAGGCCCACGCGCTTTAAGGGGATGACCCGCTGGCCCATCACTTTGCCCGCTTCCTCGCTGACGATCAGGCTGTTGCGCACCTGGCGCTTGTGAAAGGCTTCGATGTTGTTTTTCGCCTGTTTGAGGATTTCCAGGAAATCCGGGCCGCAGGCGGCGAAGGCTTCTTCGATTTCTTCATTACTGACCAAAACACTGTTTAATTGGGCTTTATCAAATTTCGCGGCGTATTCAATCAGCGCCTGATCGCCCTGTTCCCGGACGGTTTGAATAATGGCGTCTACCGCCGCTTCGATCTCGTTGCCCGTCTGTATGGGCGGGGTTTTAAAGGCGGATGCATCGAACTGATCCACCGGCATGATTTTCATCATTGGGTCAGTACCTCCTGCAATTTCTGCGTGATGGAAGTGATAATATCATTTTTGAATAAGTAGCTGGCCCGGTTGGCGATGAGCCGGGCGCTGATGGGCACGATGGTCTCCAGCACCTTCAAATGGTTTTCTTTCAATGTGCGGCCCGATTCCACGATGTCCACGATCACGTCCGTCAGCCCCAAAATAGGGGCCAGCTCGATAGAACCGTTGAGCTTGATGATTTGAATTTCCCGGTTCAGGGAGGAATAGTATTTTTTTGCCACGGTGGTGAACTTGGTCGCTACCCGCAGCACGGTTTCCCGGTCCTCCACATAATCCTCCGACCCGGCCACGCAGATGCGGCATTTACCGATACCCAGATCCAGCAATTCATATACGTCGGGATTGCCGTCCAGCAAAATGTCCTTTCCCACCACGCCGATGTCCGCCGCTCCGTATTCCACGTAAATCGCCACGTCGGAGGGCTTCACCAGCAGGTATCGCACGCCGTTTTCCGGGCTTTCCAGTACCAGGCGGCGGTCGTTATCATAGATACCGCCGCAGTCATAACCGATCTTGGAGAACAGGGAAAGCACCTGGTCGCCAAGCCGTCCCTTGGGCAGCGCGATATTCAGCATTCCTTCCCCGCCTCCTTTAAGCCGTCGTCGGTAAAGCGATAGATTTTTCCGAAGCGCACGTTTTCCGGTACATTCCTTTCCACCCGCACCTTGAGGCCGCTTTCCCGAAGACTGTCGGCAGCGCGGGCCAGGGTGCACAGGTCTGCCCCCGCTTCATACAGGATCAGGGCGTCCACGTCGGTGCTGTGCTGATTGCGGAACAGCAGATCCAATTCGTTCACATACACCGCAAAGCCAATAGCGTCTAAATCCCGACCGAACTTCCGCAGGAGTTTTCCATAGTATCCGCCGGATAGCACCGCCCGGGGCACGCCTTCCACAAAGCCCTGGAAGATCAGCCCGTCGTAGTAGTCGCTGTCGTTGACCAGAGAAAAATCCAGGATCAAATCGTCCCCACAGCCCGCGCCTTCCAAAAGATCATACACAGTTTCCAGCTCGTCCAGGGCGGCGGTCATGCCGTTGGAAATGGCGATTTTTCGTGCTTCTGCCAAGGTTTCCCGGAAGGGTCCGCACAGACTCCCCGCCCGCAGCACCCATTCCGCCGCGGCGGGGGCCACGTGGCCCTTTTCCAACAGCGTCTTGAGTTCATGGAGCCGTTTGCCGTGCAGGCATTCCAAGATTTCCTGCCCTAAATTTTCGCTAAGGCCCAGTCCTTCCAGCAGCGCGATCCAAAACCCGATATGAGAAAGCTGCATGCGGTGGCTGCTGCTGATGGCGGCCAGGGTTTTCTGGGCCAGACACAGCACCTCAAAATACGCCGCTGCGTCCAAATCACCCAAATATTCCAGTCCCAGCTGGGTGGTTTCCTGATAGCCGCCGCTCTGCTTTTCCAGCCAGTACACATTTTCCAGATAATACACCTTTTCACTGCTCTGGGCGGTGGCCCGGGTGTTCTTGGCGATGGACAGGGTCACGTCCGGCTTCAAGGCCAGCACCGTGCCGTCCAAATCGTGAAAAGTGATAATGTTGGGGTTTTTCAAAAAATTCTTGTTCTCCGTGTACAGCTCATATTCTTCAAACCGCCCCATGCGGTATTTGCGGAAGCCGTACTGTTCATACAGGGCCCGCAGGGACAGGGTGATCCTTTCCTCCCTGCGCAGCGCTTTCATCACGTCCATTTCCATGCGATCCTCTTCCCGGCCCCAGGGCCAATCAGGTTTACGGGTGCTATTATATCATCACTTTATCGCTCTGTCAAGCTAAAGTGATAGCACGATAAAACATTATCCGGCTTTTATTTTCCCAATCCAAACATGGCCGCATAAATTTTTTTGCCCGCCGCGGTTTTGAATATCTTGTTGTAGGTATTCCGGCACGCTTCTTTCGGCAGAGCGTTTTCAAAGCTATTCACAATAAAATCCGCTTCCACCAGGATTTGATGGTCGATGCCGTCCATGGGCAGATAGGTATGATGCTCCCCCACCAGAGTACACACCCGGTCGATTTCTTCTTTTGAAAAATCCAGTTGGGACA
>JAFXMP010000131.1 GCA_017530275.1 Clostridia bacterium
GCGGTTGTGAGGGAAGGGAGAGAATCCCTGTTATTCTCTCGAGGTATGGGAGAGTGAAACGGTAGCAGGAAAGGAATGGAGCTGAGGATTTCAGGGATTTTCTCGAGGTATTGGGGGAAAAACGGCAGCAGGGAAGGGAATGAAGAAGGGGTGTTGTTATGGAGAGGATTAAGGTAATTATTGCGGATGACAGTGATTTTGTGAGGGATGGGATGAAGATTATCCTGGAGGTAGATGATGATTTCGAGGTGCTGGGGTGTGCCGCAAATGGGCGGGAGGCCGTGCGGCTCGCAGAGGAGAAGCATCCGGACGTGATCCTGATGGACATTCAGATGCCGGAGATGGACGGGATTGAGGCCACAAAGCAGATCGTGGAAAAGAATCTTGGGAAGGTACTGATTCTGACGACCTTTGATGACGACGTGCTTGTGCAGAAGGCTCTACAGAACGGTGCAAAGGGATATTTGATCAAAAATCATACGCCAGAGCACCTAAAGCAGATGATCAAGTCCGTGCATCAGGGAACGGGTGTCATGGAGGAAAAAATCTTGGAGTCGCTCGCAAAAGGATCCCTTGCAGGTGGCAGGGAGTTGGGGAATGGATTCGATCCGTCGGGGTACTCCGAGAGGGAGCTTGAGATCATTCAGGCCGTTGCGGACGGGCTTTCCAACAAAGAGATCGCGGCGAGACTGTATATTTCGGAGGGCACCGTGAAGAATTATATTACGACGATTCTTTCGAAAGAAAATCTTTCCCATAGGACGGCGCTGGCCGTGTATTACCTAACTGGGAAGAAGGCGTAGCCGTGAAAACGCCGGAAATGTGGCAGACTATTGACATGTTTCCGGCGTTGGCTTATAATATGACTTATCTGGAGGGCGACCCATCAGAGGAGGCTTTCCATTCACTTCTAATTGGCAGTTCGGCCAATTTTCCATTGAGACAGGACCTGGGAGAGGGATTTTTTGCGTGCATTTTATTTGACTGTGCGTGTATCAAGGGCTTTTAGAAGCTTTGTTATATGTTCTCTCTGCAAAACATACGCACTGCGGAAAAATGGCCGCTCCCGTGCTCCTGCAATTGTATCAGCGCAAGGGCGCAGGGAGGAGGATTTTTGTTTATGGGCAAAGAGGACAAGAGCCTAAAAAACTATTTTGAGGATCCGAGGAGATTTGCTGACGCGTGGAACGCCGTCGTCTACAAAGGGCAGCAAGTCATCAAGGCGGAGGAGCTGCATGAGGTCAATTCCGTATTTACGGCGGTAACGGGAAGCGTGGAGGAAGAACGAATCGCGGACATGGTCATGAAGAGGACGCGAGACGGAAATGATTTGGGAATCCTGGTTTTGGAAAACAATGACAAGACGGATTTCAGCATGCCTGTGCGGATTTTTCATGAGGAAGCCCTGGCATATCTAAAGCAGGTCAGGGAGATTGAGGCAAGAAATCGCGTTACGGCAAAACAGTTAAGGAAGATGGGGCGGCCTTGGGTGAATTACTTCACAGCAAGAGTCTTATCAAACAGGCAGAAAAAGAAAACGAAGACGAGAAGGAGGATAAAGAAATGAGTGTTGTTGGAGATTGGATCGATCAAATGTATGATGATGGATTTAACAAAGGAATGGAGCAGGGAATAGAACAGGGAATAGAACAGGGAATAGAACAAGGAATAGAGCAAGGCTTCGAAGAGGGAACTAGGCAGGAGAGAAATCAGAACATATGCGTTCACGTCACCATGCTTATGAAAAACATGAACTGGACGGAGGAGAAGGCATGTCAGGCCCTTAGCATTGCCAAGGAGGAGTATCAGGCGGCAAAGGCTGAAATGCAGATAAAAACAAATGGCGATGCATGCAATATTCCATGTTAGCACATAGTTTTTGACATCAGAAGGTAAAAGCGAGAGTCTGGTAAGATACAAATGATGAAATGATAAGGTTGCCCCTTGTATTCCATGAGAATGCAGGGGGCATTTTGGTAAATCAAACGTAAGAATGGGCTGGGGCAGGAATGTTTGCTGAAATTGGTAGACAAATGCAAGCGTAGATATTATACTAAATTTAATTTTATAAGCAAGAAATATCGTAAAGCTAACCATCGCGAAGCGATTTAATCAGCGAAATGGGGCGAGGCGATTTAATTAAGAAAGGAGCAGGGCAGGCATGGTCGTAAGGGAAGAAGCAAGAAAGATGAAGCTGGCGGCACCGCACATGGCGGCGGCTTCCGAGGAGATGAGGAATGCGGCGCTTCAAAAAATCATAGAGACGTTAGAGAAAAATCGCGATGCGATCTTTCAGGAGAATGCATTGGACGTACAGGCGGCAGAGGAGACAGGCGTGGCAAAGGCCGTAGTAAAGCGTCTGAAATTCGATGAAAATAAGCTGAGAGATGCCATTGCAGGCATTCGGCAGATGATTGACCTTACGGATCCCGTAGGTAAGGTGACGCTAAAAAGAGAGCTGGACGAAGGGCTTGTACTGGAGCGAGTTTCTGTTCCGATCGGCGTCATTGGCGTGATCTTTGAGGCGCGTCCCGATGCGCTGATTCAGATTTCGGCGCTTTGCATAAAGAGCGGAAACTGTGCGATTCTAAAGGGCGGCAAGGAGACGGCCAGAACAAATAAGATGCTGTTTGGTCTACCACGTCCTGGAACGCCTGGGTATGGGCGTAGCTGTAAGCGGTCTTGCTTTCCTCGCCGAACACCACCAGATCCTGGGAAGCTACCCAGGTATACTGCTCCTCGGCAAAGTTGCGGGTGAGGGGCTTAAAGATGATGTCCGCCGGGCCCTTGAACTGGGGCAGCTGCTCCTGCACGCGCAGAGCGAATTCCCGCAGGTCGTCGGCGGTCTTCACTTCGGTCATGCCCACCTGTTCCAGCAGGTCCTGGCGCAGGCACACGAACTGGAACATGCCGGAGGACGGCGCGTAAGCGGAAGGAATACCGTACTGGACGCCGTTGATTTTTCCGCCCGCCAGCTGGCTGTCGGGCAGGATCTCCTTCATGGATTCGGGCCAGCACTTGGCGATCAGCTCGTCCAGGGGCTGGGCTTCCTTGTTGTTCACCATGCTGGACAGGTCGGGCAGACCGTCCCAGTACAGATCGATAGGATCGTTGGCAGCCAGCATCAGTTTTTTCTGATCCCAGTAGTCCGCCCAGGACAGGAAACGGAAGTTGACCTTCATATTCAGTTCGTTCTTGACCTTTTCCGCGAACGCGCCGTTCAGGAAAGCGGCCATTTCATCGGTTTCCTCGCCGGGATAGAGGATGGTGATTTCCTCCAGTCCATCCGCCAGCGCCGTCAGGGGCAGCATGAGGGACAGGGCCAGCATCAGCGCCAGAGCCAGGGAAAACAGTTTCTTCATGTGAAAACCTCCTTATTCTTGTTAAGCGGATCACCGCTTGAATCACGGATATTATTCCTTCACAGCGCCCGTCATGATGCCGCGGACGAAATAGCGCTGCACGAAGGGATACAGGAAGATGATGGGGCCGATGGTGATGATGGTGACGGCCATTTTCACGGTTTCGGCGGGCAGGCGGATGGAGGCCGCCGCGCCGGAAGGAACGCGGCCCGAGGAAATGGCGTTCACGTTGGACACGATGGAATACAGATAATACTGCAAGGGATACAGGTTCCGGTCGCTGATGAACATGAGGGCATGCCACCAGTCGTTCCAATAGCTTAATGCGTACATCATGCCCACGGTGAGCAGCGCGGTCTTGGAAAGCGGCAAAGCCACCTTGAAAAAGATCGTCCAGTGTCCCGCCCCGTCGATCTTGGCCGCGTCGTACAGGCTTGGCGAAATGGCGCTGAAATAGGTGCGCATCAGGAACATGTTCCACACGCTGAACATGGCGGGGATGATCAGCGCGAAAATAGAATCCCGCAGGTTATACCAGTTCACGCACACCACGTACCAGGGCACCAGACCGGCGGAAAAGATGGACGTGAAATTGCAGATGAAGGCGATCACATTGCGGTAGCGCATTTCCTTCAGGGAAATAGCATAGCTGATCATGCAGGTGACCAGCATGGCGCCCAAAGTGCCCGCTGCGGTGATGAGCACCGTTACGCCGTAGGATTTCAGGATGCGCGCGCCGCTGTGGGCGAAGATGTAGGTGTAGGTGTCCAGCGTCCATTCCCGGGGAAAGAGCCGGTAGCCGTCGGAGGCGATGACGCTTTCCGGGGTGAAGCTGACGGTGACGGTGAGCAGCAGAGGATAGAGGCAGATGAGCCCAAACAGTCCCACGAACGCGTAGGCGAGAAACTTGACCCAGCGGTCGTTTTTGCTCTGGCGGATGGCGTGGGGCGCGTCGTGTTCATTCTTTTTCATCAGAACAGTCCCTCCCCGTCATTGACCTTCTTGGCCGCCCAGTTGGCGATCAGGATCATGATCAGGCCCATCACGCTCTGGCACAGGCCGATGGCGGTGCTGAACCCGAAGCCCATGGAGCGCATGGAGGTGTACACATAGGTGTCGATGACCTGCACCTCGTCCAGGATGGTGCTGTTCTGCCCCACCACGCCCCAGATCATGCCCATGTCGCCGAAGAAGATGCGCCCGATACTCATGAGCACCAGGATCACCACGTTGGGTTTCAGCATGGGCAGGGTCAGGTGGATGATCTGCTGCCAGCGGCTGGCCCCGTCGATGGTGGCGGCCTCGTACAGCGAGCCGTCGAACCCGGCCATGGCCGCCATATAGATGATGGAGTTATAACCCGCCCACTTCCACACGTCCAGCAGGATCACGATAGGCTTCCAGTGCTTGGGCTCCGCGTACCAGCGGATGGGCGTTTGGCCAATCGCCAGCAGCAGGCGGTTCATCACGCCGTTGGCCCCGGTGAGCACCAGTTCCCCGGTACGGCGGTCCACCCGGAAATTGGCGGTGAGGAAGCCGTATAGGATCGCGCCCACCACCACCCAGCTCAGGAAGTAGGGAAAGAACATGGCGCTCTGGGCGATTTTTTTGAAGGGGCCGTTTTTCATTTCGTTCATAAAAATCGCCAGGGTGATGGGCAGGGCCGTGCCCAGGACGAGGCCCCAGAAGTTGATGATGAGCGTGTTCTTGATGGCGTTCCAGGCGTAGGGGTTGCCTTTGAAAAAATACTCGAAGTTCTGCCAGCCCACGAAGGGCGAGCCAAACACGCCGTCCACCACGTTGAACTTGGTGAAGGCCATGTAGATGCCGCCCATGGGCAGATAGCAGAACAGCAGCAGGAGCAGCAGCGCGGGCACGCACATGAGGTACAGGGTGCCGTTATGCTGCATTTCCCACAGGAAACCGCGCTTTTTCACCGCGTGTCACGCCTCCTTCCGGTAAGGATCGGTCCCGATTTTGTCAACTTCCTCTTTGAGCAGGAACATGCCCGTATCGTGGAACCTTTCGCCCCGGTCCCAGGCGGCGAACAGGCCTTTTTCCAGGCTGTTCCTCGGTTTCAGCGCCTTGTAATCCACCTTCGCGCCGCCCAGCACCTCCACGCGGGTCATTTCGTCGCCTTCCATGGTGGGGTAACGGTAAAACTGGCGCTGCACCCGGATGATGTTCCTGTCCGGAGACAATATCTTTTCAAGCCCGGGATCGTACAGCCAGGATTCGCTCCAGAAGCCGGTATAGCGATATTCGGGGAAATACCGTTCGTAGAATGCCAGCGCCATTTCACAGGAGCGCTTCACCCGCTCGGGGGTATAGCCCATGCCGCCGGGGATATGCAGGGCCAGGAGATAGTCCCCGTCGCGGATCGCCTGGGTCCATTCGCGCTTATCCAGGCTGACCGGCTGGGGCAGGATATACCCGTCGGGCGAAACGGGATTGCCGGAAACGGTTTCTTCCGTCTCCTCAAAGACCGTTTCAAAGGCGTCGGGATCATGCACGCCGTTCACCCCGTCCAACTGCCCGTCCCGCCGCACCTTCGTTTCCCCCTCCCACAAGGCCAGGACCTTTCCGGTTTTCCGGTTCCGCCAGGCGTGAGGCGCGCCGTCCCAGCGGTAGGGGATGAAGTAGAATCGGTCCATCAGGAAAATATCGCAGCAGTAGAAATTCATATCCCAGGGGTAATCGTCGAAGGTGATATCGCCCGTCTCCACGAACTTGCGCAGTTGCTTGCGGGTCATGCGCTCGGGAATGTCCATGTCATAGGCTTCCGGCACGCCCCGCAGGCGCAGGGCTTTTCTGCCTTCGATTACGCAAAGCTGGGAATACAGGAAAGCGAACGCGTCCCGGTCAAAGCCGGATAGACAGGCGGGCTTAGGCGGTTGAAAATCGATGGCGGTGCACCGATTCAGCGCCCGAACGGCGTCCATCGCCATGATGTGGGAAAGCTCCACCAGTTCGGGCACGGCGTTCGCCGCGTCCAAAGCGCTCATCAGCTGGGCCTGCTGATCCAGCGGCACATGGTTCCAGTCCAACGTAAACTGCAGCGCTTCTTTGGGAAGCAGCTCCGTTTCAGAACAGGAAAGGTCGCTGATATGATCTTCGATCCCCTCCGGCGCGATGGGGCCGGTGACCTGAATCAGCGCTTCAAACCGTTCCCTGGTCATGCCTGCTCCTTCTTTCCATGGCGAAGGCGGAAATCGGCGATATTCACCACTTTTCCCGTCAGCCGGGCTTCTTCGGCGGCGCAGGCCATCATATGGCTTTCCACGGAATACCGGATATCGCTGGCCGCTTCCGCGCTGCGTCCTTCCAGCAATGCCAGGAAGTCTTCCACGATGCCGCCGTCCCCGCCGCCGTGGCCGGTGAGGGTATGATCGGGACGGATAACCCGGGATTCGCACCGCTCCATGCCGTTGGGGCTGAAACGGGTTATTTCGATTTCGTTGTTCACGCCGTTGGCGCGGAGTTCTCCGTCCTCGCCCATGATTTTCAGCGACCGGGCAATGCGGTTGGTGAAGCCGCTCAGGTTAAAGGTGGCGGTCACGCCGTTATCAAATTCCAGCACCGTCACCTGATGGTCGCACACCGTGTTGTCGCAGTGGAACACGCAGCGGCCGTAAGGCCCCGTGCGGATGGCTTCCCGCAGGCCCTCTTCCGTCTGGTTTTCCGTCAGCACCGTGGCGGGCCACCCGCCCATGACCGGCAGATAGGCTTTGTAAGCGCTGAACCGGCACGCGTCCTTATGCGGGCAGTCCGCGCAGCGCTCCGCCGCGCCCGCCGGGGCGTTTTCCGGCTTGAAATACGTAAGGTTCCCGAAGGACGCCACCTGCCTGCATCCGCTGCCGATCAGCCACACCAAAAGGTCCATGTCGTGGCAGGATTTCTGCATGATCAGGGGGCTGGCCGTATCGCTGCGCCGCCAGTTGCCGCGCACAAAGGAATGGGCCATATGATAATTGCCGATGTTCTCGTTGTGCTGCACTGTGATGATCTTTCCGATCGCTCCGGCGTCCAGCTGTTTTTTGATTTCACGGAAGAAGGGCGTATACCGGAGCACATGGCACACCACCACGCGGCATCCCGTTTCTCGCGCTTTTTCCTCGATGGCGAGCGTTTCTTCGGGAATAGGAGAGATGGGCTTTTCCAGCAGCAGATGATAGCCCTTCTCCATGGCGGGCATGGCCTGGCCGAAATGATCCCGATCCATGGTGGCGATGATGGCCGCATCTGCCATTCTGGGCAGCGCCAGCAGCTCCGCCGCATCCGCAAAGCAGCGTTCCGCGGGGATGCCGAATTCCTGGGCGGCGATTTCACGCTTCACCGGGTCTTTTTCCGCCACAGCAGCGATAGAATGCCCTTTCTGATGGGCATACCGGGCATAGATCATGCCCCGCTGGCCCGCGCCAAGCAATACGAATTTCACGTGCCGCACCTCCTGCCGGGAAAAACTGTTTACTAAACAATATCATATGTTTCACTCTCTGTCAAGGGATAAATTGTGATTCTGGTGTGAATAATAACAAAAAATACAATATTTCGTTTTGTTTCGTGCAGAAACTTGACACGGCCGCTTATTTCGATTATGATAGAAGAAACAAAACGCGAATGTTTCATCCGCGGAAAGGAGGCCGCAGTGGCCAGTATCCGGGACGTTGCCCGCCTTGCGAATGTGTCTCCCGCGACGGTATCCCGCATCCTGAACAACAACCAGGTGTATAAAACCACCGACGAGACGCGGCAAAACGTGCTGCGGGCAGTGGCGGAGCTGAATTACAAGCCGCTGGTGAAGAAAAGCATCGCCGCGAAGGTGGAAAATACGGACAGCCAGTTTTCAGTGGGCTGCCTGCTGGCGTCCACCAAGGGAAAATACAGCGATCCTTTTTACCTGTCCATTTTAGGCGGCATTGAAGAAGAATTAAAAAAGCTGGGCGGCATGATCACGCTGATCCATACGGAACAGGAGCTGGAAAACCAGGCGGTGCTGGACCGGTTTTTGAGCGCGGGGTTGGACGGGCTGATCATGATGCGGCCCCTGGCTGAACCGCTTTTTCATCTGCTGCATTCGTGCATCCCCCACATCGTAGGCATCGACACCGGCCATATGCCCATCGACAACGTGGAATACGACCATCTGCGGGTCAGCCGGATAGCGGTGGAATACCTGTATCAAAAAGGGCACCGGCAGATCGGGTTCATCGGCGGCGGCGTAGGTCCCGTGCCCATGAAGCGCTCGCGGCGGTTCAGAAGCTATCTGGAAACCATGCAGGACCTGGGGCTGACCGTGAACCCTCAATGGGTGCTGGATTGTGATTGGGACGATAAAAAATGCATGGAGCTGGTGGAAAGCGTGGTCCGCAGCGGTTCTTTGCCCACAGCTTTTTACGCCGCCAGCGATTTGATGGCCATGGCTGCCCTGCGCATGCTTTATCAGATGAATATCCGCGTGCCGCAGCAGGTGGCGGTGATCGGCATGAGCAATATCGAAATGAGCCAATACGCCAATCCGCCCCTGACCACCATCGACGTGCCCACCGTAGAAATGGGCATCGCCGCCGCGCGGACCATGGCCGCCCGGGTGCGCGGCGACGCCACGCTGCCTAAGCGCATCCTGCTCCCGTCCGTGCTGGTGGAGCGGGATTCAGCCTGATCTATTCAGGCAAAATGCCCGGCGCATCCGTTTACAATTTGTTCATTTTATGCTATACTCATACCAGACTGAATACTCGTCAACCAAGGAGGAGGAATCGTATGAAAAAGTATCTGTCCCTGTTCCTGAGCCTGTGCCTGATTCTGGGCAGCATGGGCTTTGCGTTTGCGGACGCCGCTTTTACTCCCGGCACCTACACGGGCAGCGCGGAAGGCTTTGCGGGCGACGTGAAAGCCACGGTGACCGTGGATGAAAATGCCATCACCGCCATCGAAATCGTCGGCGCGGACGAAACCCCCGCCATCGGCGGCGCGGCCATCACCACCATGGCGGAAGCCTATGTGGGCAAAGCCGACGCCGAAGCCGTGGATAGCGTGACCGGCGCGACTTTCACCTCTAAGGGCGTGAAGGCCGCCGTAGCCAAAGCGCTGGCCGCGGCCGCGCCTGCCGCCGCCCCCGCTGAGGAAGCGAAGGGCTTCACCCCCGGCACCTATGAAGCCACCGCCCAGGGCTTCGGCGGCGAAGTGAAGGTTGTGGTCACCGTGGACGAAAAGGCCATCACCGCTATCGAGATCACCGGCGCGGAAGAAACCCCCGCCCTGGGCGGCGCGGCAATGCCCGCCATGGCGGAAGCCTATGTTGGCAAGGCCGATGCGGAAGCCGTGGACGGCATGACCGGCGCCACCGTGACCTCCAAGGCCGTGAAGGAAGCCGTGGGCAAGGCGCTGGACGCCGCCATGGGCATGACCGCCCCCGTTTCCGACGAACCCATTGCCTTTACCGCCGGTGAATACACCGCCACCGCGGACGGCTACAACGGCCCCACCACCGTGAAAGTGACCTTCTCCGAGGATAAGATCGAAAAGATCGAGATCGTGTCCACCGTGGAAACCGGGCACGTGGGCGACGTGGCCTTCGACATCCTGATCCCCGAAATGATCGAAGCCAACGGCTCCGGCGTGGACGGCGTTTCCGGCGCCACCTTCTCCACCCGCGCCCTCAAGACCGCCGTGAACGACGCCGCCGAACAGGCCAAGTGCACCAATCTGGACGCCTTCAAGGCCGCCAAGGTGGAGCACAAGGCCAAGGAAGAACAGTATCTGGAATATGACGTGGTTGTCGTCGGCGCCGGCGGCGCGGGCATTGCCGCCGCCGCGCAGGCCGCTCAGGACGGCAACACCGTGCTTGTGATCGAAAAGAACGCCGAGGTCGGCGGCAACACCCTGGTGTCCGGCGGCCAGTATCAGAGCGTGATGCCCTATCTGGTCTGGGATCCCGCTGATCCCGACGCCACCACCGGCGTGTACGCCTTCGACGGCCAGACCTACGACAAGGTCAAGTCCGTCCAGGGCTGCATCAACGAGCTGAAAATGATCCTCAACTGGAGCGAAGAGCCCTTCGACGAGGATTACTACAAGACCCATGAATTCGTGGCGGGCGACGCGGCCGAGCTCAGCAAGCACGGCGTGCACGCGGAATACCTGCCCACCCTGCAGGCTTTGAAGGCCGAAATTCGTGAATACTTCGTATGGGCCGCGCCCCAGCTGGCCGCTGGCAAGAGCGAAAGCCAGCTCACCCTGTTCTCCACCCTGAACCTGCACATCTTCCAGACCTACTACGGCGGCCTGCGTCCCTCCGCTGACGGCAGCGAATGGATGTACGGCGACGTGGATCTGGTGAAGCAGTTCATTCTGGGCGGCCAGGGCCTGAAGGAATGGCTGGAAGCCCAGGGCTCCACCTTCATCGAAAACACTCAGCCCACCCTGATCGGCGCGCTGTGGTATCGTGAAAATGAGTTCATCGGCTCCACCGTTGACCTGGACGGCGACGGCAATCCCGAAATGGGCCGCTGGGGCAGCTACTTCGCCGCGCCCATGAAGACCATATACGAGGCCAACTCCGCCAACCGCATCATGACCCGCACCACCGCCGACACCCTCATCCTGGATGAGAATAACCGCGTCATCGGCGTGGGCGCCCATATGTACGACGGCACCGAAATAAGCGCCTATGCCAGGAAGGGCGTCATCCTGGCCACCGGCGGCTACGCCGCGAACATCGATAAGGTGCTGGAGGGCAACGTGTACTGGAGCACCGAGTACCTGTCCACCGCTACCAAGACCACCAACCGCTCCTCCCTCCAGGGCGATGGCATCACCATGGCGGAAGCCGTAGGCGCCGCCACCACCGGCATGGGCTTCACCCAGTTGATGCCTATTTCCTGGGTGGACAACGGCAACCTGGCCTTCGGCGGCGGCAACTACGCCTGCTGGATCAACCCCACCACCGGCCATCGGTTCGTGGACGAGGGCTCCGAGCGCGACGTGCTGTCCCTGGCGGAATTCCGCAACGGCATGGAAGTGAACGGCACCAAGGGCGTGTTCCTGGAATTCTACAACAAGGAACAGCTCATGCCCGCCCCCATGCAGCTGGCTGAGGGCGATTATGAAGGCCGCTACTATCGCCGCACCATCGCCGAACTGCCCGAACTGTTCAAGGAACTGGGCGTCACCGCGGATCCCGAAGTGGTGATTCAGACCATCCGGGACTATGACGCGGCTGTCATGGGTCTGGGCGAATATCCCGATGTGGGCAAAGCCATTGCTTCCCGCACCATCGGCAACGTGGAAAAGGACGCCAACGGCAAGTACCTGCCTGAAACCTATGATCTGGACAATGCCCTGCTGACCATTCGCCTCATGGCCCCCTCCACCCACCACACCATGGGCGGTCTGGTGGTGGATACCGACCGTCATGTGCTGGACACCAACGGCAACATCATCCCCGGCCTCTATGCTGCGGGTGAAGTCACCGGCGGTATCCATGGCGGCAACCGCCTGGGCGGCAACGCCATCGTGGAAATCTTCGTTTCCGGCCGCACCGCAGCCCAGGCCGTGACCGCGGACAACGAATAAAGAAATCCGTTTTGCTGGTTTCCAGCGAAATCACCTTAAAGCACAGCCGCCTGGCCTCTTCATGGGCCAGGCGGCTTTCGCTATGCTTTTCCTGCCGTTTTTACTCTTTTTGCTTTTTCATAAGCTTATGGAAACTTAGTTTTCCCGCGAACCAGCTTTCATATTTGCGGATCAGCCATTCGCCGAGCAGCGTTATGATCCCGCCGGCCAGCGCCAGCGCCGCCAGCGCAATCAATGCTTTCCCCTCCAGCGCTTCCAGCTTGAATACACTGCGCAGCAGCGTTGCGCCGATCAGAAAACCGGCGCTTGAAGCAATCAGCAGCAGGCAGCGCGTGAGGGTAAACGGCCTGCATGTGCGCATCAGCACGACCAAACAGACGATTCCCGTACTCATGGCGGCCAGCGTCCGGCAAACAGGTTCCTGCCAGCCCGCGCGCGTCAGCAGCATCGCCGCCACGCAGCACAGCGCCGCCGCGATTCCTCCGGGCAGCGCGCGCATCAGCACGGTTTCCAGGAATCCGCCTTTCACGCGCTCGCCGCTGGGCTCCAGGGAAAGGACGAAACCGGGGAAGCCGATCATCAGGGAGGAAATCAGCGTCAGTTGAATCGGTTCAAAAGGATAAATGCCCGGCAGGATGATGAAAACCACGCTCAGGAAAAAGCTGAACAGTGTTTTGGTCAAAAACAGGCTGGCGCTCCGAGTGATATTGTTGATCACGCGCCTGCCCTCATGAACGATTTCCGGCATCACGGTAAAGTCGGAATCCAGCAGCGTTAATTGCGCGGCGTGCTTTGCCGCGTCCGCCCCGCCCGCCATGGCGATGGAGCAGTCCGCCGTCTTGAGGGCGGGAATATCGTTCACGCCGTCTCCGGTCATGGCCACGGAGTGTCCTTTCTGTTTCAGCGCCTGCACCAGATACTTTTTCTGTTCCGGCGTGACCCTTCCGAAGATCGCATAGCGCTCGCACGCTTCCAAAATGTCCTGTTCGGTCTTGAGCGTTCTCGCGTCGACCGCCTGATCCCAGCCTTCCATCCCGGCTTCTCTGGCGATCCTGGACACGGTTTCCGCGTCGTCCCCCGAAATCACCTTGAGCTGTACGCCCTGTTCACGGAAATAGCGGAATGTTTCATCCGCCCCGGGCCGGATCTGATCCCGCAGCACGCACAGGCCATAGATGGTTTCGATTTCCGGGATCGTATCAGGCGCAACGGTGCCCCGCCCGCCTGCCAGCGCGATCACGCGCCTTCCTTCCGCCGTATACCGCCGCGCCGTTTCCCGCAGTACACCTGGATACCTGCTGCCCAGCACATAATCCGGCGCGCCGAGGATCAGGGCTGATCCATCCTGGAAAGCGGCGGCGGACAGCTTTCTTGCGGACGAGAAGGGAAGCACCGCGACGGGTTTCTCCAAACCCGGTTCAACGCTTTTCCGCAGCGCGTTCAGCGTGCCGCTGTTTTCATCAAAAGCGCCGAGAAAACGGCTCAAGGCCTGCCGGAACGCTTCTTCCGTCTGATCCGCGCAGATCAGTTCTTCCAGTTCCATGCTGCCGGTGGTGATGGTGCCGGTTTTATCCAGGCAAAGCACGTCGGCTCTCGCCAGGGTTTCAATGCCCGGCAGTTCCTGCACCAGGGTATTCCGCTTGGCCAGCCGCATCACGCCTACCGCCATGGCGATACTGGCCAGCAGGATCAGTCCTTCCGGGATCATGCCGATCATGGCCGCCACGGTGGAGGGCACCGCCTGGGCGACTGCCGTGCCGGTAAGCAGCACCTGTTTCAGGAACAAAAGTACGCCGATGGGGATCAGCAAGGCTGTGTCAAAGCGGATCAAACGCCTTAGTTCTTTGATCAGTTGGGAAACAGGCCGGGCGGTTTTCTTCGCTTCCTTTGTCAGCCGCCCCGCGTAGCTTTCGTCGGCGATATAAACCAGTTGGGCTGTCATTCGCCCTTCCGTAATATAGGAGCCGGAATACAGCCAGCTGCCCGCCTGCTTTTCAACCGCGTCGCTTTCCCCGGTCAGCAGGGCTTCCATGGCCGCGCCGCTTCCCGCTGTCACAACGGCGTCGGCAATCACCTGATCGCCGCCATGCAGGATCACCAGGTCGCCCCGGACAGTCTCTTCGGGCTTGACTGTGACCTCTTTCCCACCCCGGAGCACACGCACTTCCGGTGCGTTCAGGATCTGGAGCTTCCGAATGGTTTGCTGCGCGCGGTATTCCTGAATGGTCCCGATCAGCAGATTGATCAGCACAACGCAAAGAAACAGCATATTCCGGTAACTGCCCACCAGCAGCAGGCAAATGCCAAGGCCGATGTTCAGAAAGTTGAACAGGGTAAACAGATTGCTTTTCAAAATCTGCCCAAATGACGTTCCCTCGTCAGCGGTCATCCGGTTTCCATTTCCATCCCGGGCCAACCGCTCCGCTTCCTCCTGCGTCAGCCCGGTTTCTCTCGTATATCTGAATCCTTCCGGCAGCTCGCTGGGCAAAGTCAGCTTACTTTCCATGGTGTTCCTCCGTTTGCTTCATTAAACGTGCTTATTCAGTATATAATAACTTCCGGTTTTCCGCAATGCTTTTGCTCACAGCGCCATTTTTTCGCCACGAAAGCATCTTGCATCCATTGCGCTGAAATGGTATGATGGATTTGCAATCAACCGGCAAAGCATCGTTTGGAGTGGAAGCAATGGACGAACGCCTGTGGAATATTTTAGTGGACTCGTTTCCCAAACTGCTGGGGTATGGCGTCCGGGTGACCATCCCCCTGACAGTCATTTCCTTTGCCCTGGCGCTGGCCATCGCCGTGATCGTAGCCCTGATCCAGTACGCCGATATCAAGGTGCTGCGGCAGATCTGCCGCTTTTATATCTGGATCATCCGGGGCACGCCGCTGCTGGTGCAGCTGTACATCGTATTTTTCGGCCTGCCCAGCGTGGGCGTGGTGCTGGACGCTTTTTTGGCGGCGGTGCTGGTGCTTGGCTTCAACGAAGGGGCCTACATGGCGGAAACGGTGCGCGGTGCTCTGGAAAGCGTCAGCCGGGGCCAGATGGAAGCGGGCTACTGCGTGGGCATGAATTATTTGCAGATCATGGCCCATGTGGTGCTGCCCCAAGCGTTCCGCACGGCCTTCCCCGCCCTGGGCAATTCCATGATCGCCATGCTCAAGGAAACGTCCATGGCGGCCACCATCACGGTGATGGAAATGTTCCGGCAGGCCCAGGTGATCAACGGCCGGGTGTATGAATCGCTGGCGCTGTACGGCGAAGTGGCGCTGATCTATCTGCTGTTCTGCACTGTGCTCACCTGGCTGCAGCGCTTGGGCGAAAAGCGGCTTGCCACTTACGGAGGGAAAAAAGCATGATGCTGGAAGCAAAGAACGTACACAAGCGTTTCGACGGGCAGGAGGTGCTCAAGGGCATCGATTTGCAGGTGGAAAAGGGGGACGTGGTGGCGATTTTGGGCCCCAGCGGATCGGGAAAAACCACCCTCCTTCGCTGCCTGAACTTCCTGGAGCGCGCTGATCAGGGGGAATTGATCTTCGACGGGGAGCATTTTGACCTTCACGCCTCCAGTCACGCCGATATAGCCCGCGTTCGCAAAAAAACGGCCTTCGTATTTCAGAATTACAATCTGTTTCTCAACAAAACCGTGCTCCAGAACGTGACCCTGGGCCTGACCGTGGCCGGAAAAATAAAAAAAGCCCAAGCCAACGAAATCGCTCTTGCAGCCTTAAAACGAGTGGGCATGGAAAGCAAGCTGAACAGCTATCCTTCCCAGCTTTCCGGCGGCCAGCAGCAGCGGGTCGCCATCGCCCGTGGCCTGGCATCCAATCCGGAAATCATCTATTTTGACGAGCCTACCTCCGCCCTGGACCCGGAACTGATCGGAGAAGTGCTTTCCGTCATGCGTCAATTGGCGGAGGACGGCATGACCATGCTGGTGGTGACCCATGAAATGGATTTCGCCCGCAACGTGAGCAGCAAAGTGCTGTTCCTGGAGGACGGCAGCGCGGTGGAAAGCGGTCCCTCCAAAGCGTTTTTTGAGAATCCGCAGGCCGCACGAAGCCGGGAGTTCATTCGGTCGATTCTCGAATCAAGAAAATGAGTCTATTGAGTAGCCCCTCACCTCACCATGCGTACCGTTTGGTACACTGCGCGTCCAATACAAGCAGACTGAATTCGCGCATTCGCTTCGGGTAAATCAAAGTATCGGACGCGTATGTATGATCTGGCAGGCCAAACACCAAGGTAACGCAACGAAGCAGGAATTTTTCTGGCATCAGTTGACTTTTTTAGCTCTTACAGCTCACTCACAAATGGGAAATTGCGGATATGTTACGGGGGGCACAGTATGAACGGCGCATTGCTTAGCGCCTAATTTCTCATGCTTTCTTATGCAGCCAAGCGCTCCCCCGCAGGCGCAGGCGCTGCACCACGGTGCGCAGCAGCCATTCAAAGGCTAAGGCGATCCAGATGCCTGGCATGCCCAGGCCCAGGGGGATGGTGAGGATATAGCCCAGCAGGCACCGGCCCAGGGCCAGGGCAGTCACCGCGACGGTCCCGGTAAACACCCCGTCCCCCGCCACGCGCAGCACCATGGCGGTGACATTGCTGTCCACGGCGAAGAGGGGCATGCCCACGGCGGCGATTGCCAGGGCAATATAGATCATGCCCATGCTTTCCGGGGGCACGCTGTACATCGCCATGAGCAGCGGCGTCAGGGGATACAGGATCAGGGACGTAGCCGCCATGGCGAAGCGCCCTGTGCGGATGATGTTCCGGCCATAATTCAGCGTCATATCGTACTGCTTCGCGCCGTAGCACTGGCCGCAGACCGTGCTGGTCAGGGCAGTGATGGCCCCGGCGGTGGTGTTGTACAGGTTCATGATGGCGTTTGCCCGGGCGTGTGCCG
Organism: Clostridia bacterium; assembly: GCA_017530275.1. The sequence continues at coordinate 16,850 of JAFXMP010000131.1, forward strand.
CCATTTCCATGGTGGACAGCTTCGCCAGATAGATGTTCACGATCAGCATGCCGCCCTGTAAAAGCAGGGATTCCAGGGCCAGGGGCATGCCCAGGGAGAAAATATCCCACGTGGCCTGGGGATTGAAGTGGAAGAAATGCCAGAAGCGCACCTGATAGGTGTTGTGAACGGCCAGCAGCCACACCAGCGCCAGCACCATACCGATCACCCGCGCCACAATGTAGCTTAGGCCGGAGCCCATGACCCCGAGACCCATTCCATTGATGAACAGCAGGCTCAGCAACAGGTGGGACACGTTGATCACGATGGTCAGCAGCAGGCTGGAACGGGTATCGCCCAGGTTGCGGAAAATATTGAAAATGGCGTTGAAAACGGAAAAGGGCAGGAAGGATATGCACATCATGCGCATGTAGCGCACGGCGTAATCGGTCACCAGGGGCTCCACGTCCGGGTACAGCAAATGCACCACAGCATCCGCCCCCAAATACAGCGCCGTGCCCAGCAGTAGCGCTACCGTGAAGCACACCCCCGTCACTTCGCCGATGGCGTGGCGGATTTCGATGGCGTCTCCCCTGCCCTTGGCCCGGGCCACCGCGATGGCTCCGCCGGTGGCCAGGGACGTGAACAGCAGCGACACCATACCGTTCACCGTGCCCACCAGCGACACCGCCGCCATGGCCGCTTCGCCCAGGCGCGACACCAGCATGGTGGACAACAGGCTGATAAAGAAAATAAAAAACTGATCCAGCAGCAGGGTCAAAAACATTTTCCGCAGCTCAGGATAGGTAAACTGATCCGTGGTAAGCAGGCTCTCCAGCCGCTGGCGAATGCTACGCATCACGACGCCTCCCTTTGCGAAAAAGCGTCTTTATTATACATAGACCTCTGCAGTTTTTCAAGCAGGATTTTCCCGTGCATGGAATTTTCTGGAAATAATATTGAATGAAAAAAAGAAAAAAAGCGCTTGACAGAGACAGGATATTGTAGTATTATTATTTTCGCGGTTGAGGGAACGCCCTCTTTCGCAGGCATTGGGGAATGGTGTAACGGCAGCACCTACGACTCTGACTCGTATTGTCAAGGTTCAAATCCTTGTTCCCCAGCCATTTGCCTCCATTGTCTAGAGGCCTAGGACGCCGCCCTCTCAAGGCGGAAACATGGGTTCGAATCCCATTGGGGGTGCCACCCATAAACGCCGCCCGAAATAGAAGGACGGCGTTTTTGTTGTAGAAAAACCACGGAATGAAGATCAGAGCGTCAGCATTGAATGTTCTAAATCTGCATTCATCTTGAAAAAAACGCTTTCCCGTGGTATCGTATCAAATTGGCAGAACAAGCCGGAAAGGCTGAGCAGCCGCCCCTGCCATGCCGCATCCGCCTGGGCAGCGCAAAAAATGATAGGAAGGCTATATGGAAAAAATCTTTAGATTGTTGATCATTAATCCCGGTTCCACGTCAACGAAGATCAGCCTGTTTGAAAACAAAGAGGAACGCTTTCAGAAGAGCATGTTCCATGACGCGCCGGTACTGCTGCAATTCCCCCATGTGAACGGCCAGGTCCCCTTTCGGTACCAGGTGATTCTGGACATGCTGGCGGAGGAGGGCTGTGACCCAGCCGATATCGATGTGTTCGTTGGCCGCGGCGGCAGCGCGTGCACACAGCCCAGCGGTGTTACGGTCATCGACCAAAAGCTGTACGACGACACCGAAGCTACGGTTGGCGGAAGCGAGCACGCCGCAAAGCTGGGCGTCATGCTGGCATGGAAATTTGCCCTGGCCTATCATAAGCCCGCCTACACGCTGAACCCCACCAATGTGGATGAATTCTGTGATTACGCGCGCCTGACCGGCATCCGGGGTCTCTATCGCACGCCTCATTCCCATGTATTGAACCCGAAAGCGGTGGCGGAAGCTCACGCCGAAGCAATGGGCAGGCGCTATGAAGACTGCAATTTCATCGTGGGCCATATTGATGGCGGCGTTACTGTCAGCGCGCATTGCCACGGCCGCATGATCGACGGCACCTTGGGCGCTGACGGCGAGGGTCCTTTTGCCCCCACAAGGATCGGCAGCGTGCCGGTACTGGCCCTGCTGGACTACATTGAAGCCCATTCAACAGCCGAAGTGCGGTTAATGTGTTCAAGAGCGGGCGGTTTTGTCAGTCTGTTTGGCACGTCGGACGCGAAAATCATTCATGGGCTGGTGGATCAGGGAGATAAAAAAGCGATTTTGGTTTGGAACACCATGATTTATCAGATCTGCAAGAGTATCGGAGCCATGAGCGCTGTGCTGAACGGCAAAGTGGACGCCATTTTGCTGACCGGCGGCCTGATGCGTTATGACGACATCGCCGCGGGCATCCGGGAACGCTGCGGCTGGATCGCGCCGATCCACGTTTATCCAGGCGAGATGGAACAGGAAGCGATGGCCTTTGCTGTTCTGAAGGTGCTGCGCGGCCAATCGAAGGCCATGACCTACAGCGGAAAAAACGTTTGGCAGGGTTTTGAAGGCGTGACGTTCTGAGCTCGGGATTGCATTATACCGCTCCATCGTGCTGGAGCACCACCTGAACCGTTTTCACCAGGATCTGAAGGTCCAGCCACACGCTCCAATTGTCGATATACTTCTGATCCAGCGCCACCACTTGCTCGAAATCGATGATCTTGCTGCGGCCGCTTACCTGCCACATGCCGGTAATGCCGGGCTTCACGCTCATGCGGATGCGGTGGCGGGGGTCATATTGGTTCCATTCATCCAGCGTAGGCGGGCGGGTGCCCACCAGGCTCATATCTCCCTTGAGCACATTGACAAACTGGGGGAACTCGTCCAGGCTGGTATTGCGGATAAAGTTTCCGATGCCCTTGGGCTTTCCGTCCTTGCCCTTCTTTTCGCTGCCGATGATGCGGGGGTCGTCGTCCATCTTGAACATCAGGCTGTTCTGAATTTTATTCTTCGCCATCAGCTCGGCTTTACGCTTTTCTGCATCCATATACATGCTGCGGAATTTGTACATTTTGAATACGCGGCCGTTCAGCCCGATGCGTTTCTGGGTGAAAAAGATGGGGCCGGGGGATTTGATATAGATCAAAGGCCCAATGATCAGCGCAAGCAGACCGGTTCCGATCGTCCCGACCAGGCCGCCCAGGATATCCACCGCCCGTTTTGCAAACAGAGCGTAATCAGAAACGAACCGGACGGAATTGGTGATCACCTTGAAGCTGCCCAATTCCTCCATACCCACTTCCGTATTGGAGAAATCGTCCAGTACCGAAAGGCTGGAATGGATCGTAATGCCCATGTACAGGAAGTTTTCCATCAGCTTCTTGGGGTAGGGCAAATTATCCTCCACCAGCACGAAAGCGTCGTCGATCCACAGGCGGGAGATTTTTTCCAAAATCATTTCCCCATAAGCGTAAAAAACGGGAACATCCAAAACCTCGAATTTTTCGGGCGGCGCCTCGTCCAGCAGGATCACACAGCTCAATTCGTGATCGGAGGAGGTATTGTTTTCCCTTAGACGGCGGAGCACCGAATACACCCGGCCGCTGGACGTGATGATGGCAATCTTGCGCTTGGGCAGGCCCTTGCGAAGGTGGCGCGCTTTGTTGGCCTGGCGGACAAAGAAATTGATGTCAAAATACAGGCCGGCTACGATCACCATTTCCTTGTTATTCACGGAGATATGATTTACCAGGATAAATGCGCCGCCTAACAGCATGATCAAGAGGGTATTCAGCAGCAGAGATTTCATCTCCGCATAGATATCGCGGGTAAAAATCCGATCATAGGCATTGGAAAACAGGCCCAGGGCCAGCTGCGCCACAAAGATCGAGGACGCATAAACGACGTAATGCTCATCATGGTAAATAAATCCGCTGTGTTTTGTGATCGCGTACATCAGGATAAAGGAAAGCTGCATGACCACCACATCAAAAAACGCAAAGTCCAAATGCCGCAGCGCACTGTCGGATCGGTTGGAATGCATGGCATTCCCTCCTTTCTTTAGAATGGTTCAGCGCGAGGTCAGAGATTTTTGGTTCTGTACATACAGCACGATCCCCAGGAATATCCAGGCGATCACGCAAACCATGGCGTCTTCACTGATGGCGGAACTGAGGCTGCCGACCGGCACGATCTGAAAGAAAATCCAGAACAAGCACAGCAGCAGTCCGACGGCCCCTGTAAGCACGTAACGCTTGTCCTCATTTTGTACAGCATTGAGCAGGGCCGCCAGAGAACAGTAACCATACCCTACGGCCGTCGCCACGGACGCCAATTCCTCGATATAGTCAAACGCGCTGCGCACCAGAGACAGCGCCAGCGCCAAGACCACCACCAATCTCACGGCGTTTACCGGCGTACCGTACTTTCGATGGGTCTTGCCCAGGGAGGCGGGCAGCGCGCCGTCGTTGGCCATCTGAGAAATCAAGCGGCTGATGGAGGCAAAAAAGCCTACCAAACCGGTGAGGGTAGCGCTTAGGCAGGAGATGAAAAAAATCACCGTGCCAACCCTACCCATGGATTTCTGCGCCGCCTGGGCTACGGGATATCCAGCCACGCCGGACAAGCCCCTGAGGCTGTCCACATATTCCGGCCAGGAGGAAAACCCGTCGGGCATGCCCAGCAGAGCGCTGATTAGATTGGCTATATAGGCAAAGGTACCGCACAGGACGGCGATCACCATGATCTTTCCCAGTTTTTTTAGAGGAAAATTCAGATCGGAAGTTATTTTGGACAGGGAGTCAAAGCCCACGAAAGCCCAAGGGACCATAATGAAAATGGTCATGAATGCATGGCTGGGGTTTGTACCGGGATAATAAGCGGGAGAAAAGGTCCGGGCGCCATCATCCGCATTGAAAATGGAGGCAATCAGGATGATCACGATGCCGCCCAGCAGCAGGATAGCGCCGACGGTTTGAACCAATGCGGTCTGCCGCATACCACGGATATTGATAAAGCCGAACAGCAGCAGCGCGATCACCACCACGATCGCTTCCACCAGCAGCGTATTGGACTGGAAAAAATACGAGCGGAATTTCACATGTAAAAATTCTTCAAAGATCGTGCGCACCAGCATGCCCATCGCCCGGGCGTTCAGGGGAATGCAGCAAAGATGGGCCAGGCCCAAGGCCCAGGAAGCGGAAAACGCCTGACGGCGGTTGCCGGATACCTTCACCAAGTTATAAATGCCGCCTATGCCGGGGTAAAGATTGCCCAGATAGTGATAATTCAGCGCAATGACCGTCATGGCGGCTCCTCCCACCAGGAATGCCAGGATGGACCCCGCAATACCGCCCACCAGAAGAAACAATGCGGACGGCATCACAAAAGCCGCCCATCCCACCATGCAGGCAAAAGAAAATGCCCAGGCATTCAGCTGCGACAGCTTATTCCGTGTATTGCTTCCATTTGTATACATGGCTGATCTCTCCAAACGATTTCTTCTGTCAGGGCTTTGAGGCTTTATCGCCCGTGCGTTCGCTGATGATATAGCGGGGACGGGCCTTGGTTTCCAGGTAGATTTTTCCGATATACTCTCCGACGATCCCCAGGAACAGCGTTTGAATCCCGCCGATAAAACACAGGATGCAGGTGGCAGAAACCCATCCGTCCACTATACTGCCGCCCAGTGAGGCAATCACAATCCACAGGATGGATATGAAGCTAAGGATGCTGACGATCATCCCGAATAATGTGACCATTCGGATCGGTTTCACCGAAAGACTGGTGATGCCGTCGAAGGCCAGGCCAAGCATTTTTTTCAGCGGATAATGGCTGCTGCCAGCTATTCGTTCGCTGCGTTCATAATAAACCGAAGTGGATTTGAAGCCTACCAACGGGAACATCCCCCGCAGGAACAGGTTTACTTCCTTGAAATTTTCAAATTCGCGCAGCGCCCGTGCGGACACAAGCCGGTAATCGGCATGGTTGAACACCACGTCCACGCCCATACCCTTAAGCAGCTTATAAAACCCTTCGGCTGTGAAGCGTTTGAAAAAGGTATCGGTGTCCCGCTTGCTCCGCACGCCGTACACGATTTCACAGCCGTCCAGGTAAGCGCCCACCATTTCGTCCATGGCGTCTATATCGTCCTGTCCGTCGCAGTCGATGGAAATGGTGATATCACACCGGTCTTTGGCTTCCATCAAGCCCGCGAGCACAGCGTTCTGATGGCCACGGTTGCGGCTTTGGCGGATGCCCGTAAAGCGGCGGTCCGAGGCGGCCAAATCGGATATGATCTGCCAGGTCTTGTCCTTTGATCCGTCGTCTACGAACAGCACCCTGCTGTCCCCGCTGATTTTTCCCTCCCGGCACAAATCGGCAATTTTTTTCAGGAATTGCGGAGCCGTGACCGGGAGCACCTCTTCCTCGTTATAACAAGGGATGACGATATACAAAGTGGGTGCCATGGTTTATCTCCTCTCGGCAAGGCTTCTCCGCAGGCGCAGAATCTGCCCGCCAAAAGCTGTCTCTGTCCAGCCTGTTCAATGCGGGAACAATTCTTTTTTCATGCTGGATCATATTTTTATTTTAGCACAGCTTTTCTAAATACACAATGAAATATATGGAAATTCAATAAGAAATCGATTATTTATTCCACCGGTTTGCCCGCTTCGATGAGAGAAAACATATCGATGCGGCGCTGATGCCGTCCGCCTTCAAAGGGAGTTTTTACCCAAATCTCCACGATCAGCTTGGCCAGTTCTGGCGCAATCACCCGGCCGCCCAAAGCCAACATGTTGGCGTCGTTATGGGCGCGGCTCATTTTTGCGCTGTAACAGTCGGAACAGCAGCAGCAGCGGATACCGTCCACCTTGTTGGCTGCGATGGAAATTCCCACGCCCGTGCCGCAAAGGATGATGCCCCGGTCACAATCGCCCTTCACCACGGCATTGGCGGCACGCACGGCAAAAATGGGGTAATCCCGTGGATCTCCCTCGTTGATGCCAAAATCCTCGTATTCGATTCCCAGTTCCTTCAGCGTTTCCTTGATAGGCTCCTTCAGCGGCACACCAGCTGGATCGCAAGCGATGGCAAACTTCATATGTATTTCCTCCATTATCTGAATGGTCTGTGAATGATTTCTGCGCGGATCGGAAAAAACCCTGCTAAAGATCAAAAATGTGAAATGTGAAAAAAGTAAAGATTTGAATAGCCTGTGTTGTTTAGGAAAACGCTATCGTCTGTCCTGTATTATAACTTTATAGTTTTCCACTTTTCAATTATTACTTTCCACTTTTCAGCTGCTTCATCCGGCGCTCCAGCACATCAGGAGCGGCCACGGAATAGCCAAAAAAGCCGAGGGCGTCACCCAGAGCATAGTAATTCCCGTGATTGTAAGCTACCAGGCGCGCCTTGGCATAGTCGATGCGGCCCGCACCGTCCATAAGATCAGGCTGTACGCCCAACTGCTCCACCTTGCCCAGGAACAAATCATGGCTGCCCAGCTCCTGCACAGACGTGACCCTGCAGGCCAGATACAGGGGGCATTCCCCCACGGCGGGAGCCGTGAAACCGGGCACAGATACCGGCGTAAACCCGCAGGCGGCAAATTTATCCACTTCCCGGCCCGATTTTACGCCGCAAAAATCCATGCCTTTCAGTTGATCCTGCCCGCAAAGATTGATAATGAATTCCCCGGAATCCCGAATGATGTCGTGAGAAAAGCGTTCCTTCCGCACGGAGATGGAGCACATAGGCGGATCGGAATTCACCGTGCCCGTCCAGGCGATGGTGACGATATTGGGCTTTTGTCCGGGTAGAGCGCAGGAAACCATGACGGCGGGCACCGGCGCCAGGAGCGTACCGGGCGTCAAAGAAACAAAGGGGTGATCCATGGGTGATTCCTCCTTTTCTGGTTTTTGAACGCCTTAAGTCAGAGTTGGGAGTTGAGAGTTGAGATGAATTTTGATAAAACGATGGGGGCTCATCTTGAACCGACTATATAAATCTTAACTCTCAGCTCTTAACTCTCAACTCTCTTTCTGCGTTAAAGTGTCCATAAGCGTCATATGCACAGCGGCTTTACGGCCTCAATGCAGTCCACGCCGCCTGTTGCCCCGCCAAAATGCCCGAGGCGAAGGCAAATTGCAGATTAAAGCCGCCGCAGGCTCCGTCCACGTCCAGCATTTCCCCCGCCGCATACAGACCGGGAACCAGGCGGGATTGAAGGGTGGCCGGATCAAATTCCCCGCAGGAAATGCCCCCGGCGGTGACCTGGGCATTCTCGAAGCCCTTCACACCGGTGAGCGGCACGGGGAAGGCGGCCAGACTGCGGGCCAGCTCGGGAATAGTCTGGCCTTTCAGCCGTTCCGCCAGCAAGCGGGGAATCATGCCCTGCAAAAGAGCTTCTTTAGGCAGAGTATGCGCCCGTCCTTCCAAAAATGCAAGCACGGGCTTCATGTGGCGGTCAGGATCGATCACGGTTTCATCCAGCGCTCTATAGTACCGGGGGCACAAGCCCAGCATAGGGGCGAAATCCATGTATAATACCGGCCACGCGCCGTTTTTTTCATTTTCCTCCACTGCGCTTCGGCACAGCTCCATGGCGCATACCCCGCTGACCCCGTAATCCGTGAACAGCGCCTCCCCCTGAAAGGCACGGCCCAAGGGACGGCCTGTTTTATTGCAAAGGGTCAGGATGGCGGGGAGGCGCAGGCCGGACAAGCCTTTCACCGCGCTTTTTTCAGCTACGAGAGGTGAAAGGGAGGGCTTTACCGGCGTCAGGGTATGACCTAAATCGGTGAGCAGCTTGTACGCGCCGCCGTCGTGACCCAGCTTTCCCCCCGCCATGCCGCCGCAGGCGGCGATCACGCACGACGCGTCAAAAGCCGCCTGTTCGGTTTCCACCCGCAGACCCCATTTCATGGGCCGAACGCGGCGGACGGGCGTATCGCAAAGCACGGTGATTCCCCGCCGGTCGATGGTCCCCCGCAGCACATCCAGAACGGCGGCAGCCTGACCGCAGCCGGGATAGACCCGGCCCCCCTCTTCCTCCACCGTCACCAGTCCCAGACCGTGAAAAAAGTCCAGTACCCGATCTACCGGGCATTGCCTGAACACTTCGCTGGCAAAAGCCCCGCCGCCGGGATAGCGCGCCTGATCCAGGTTAGCCAGATTGCAGCGACCGTTGCCGGAAGCCAGAATCTTCCGGCCCACCCGGCCCGCCGCTTCCAGCAGCAGCACCCGCGCATCCTGCCCGGATGCGGAAAGCGCGGCAGTCAATCCCGCCGCGCCTCCGCCGATGATGATCACATCGTATTTCATATTCTTACTTTTTTCCGCTGATAGATTGCTCGTAAGCGTACCGGATAGCGCTCTGGTGGCCGAAGTAGCCGTTGTAGCTGGCGTCCGGGTCCACAATGTTGGTGGTGTGGGTTTTGCTGTTGGTGAAGTGGACGCAGAACTGTCCGGTATAGCCGTTATCCGGGATGCGGTCGCCATCGTAATTGTGGGGGATGCCGTACATGGAAGCAGCGAAGGTACGCCCGCCGATGGTCACCCACAGAGGCCGGCGCTTATAGGATTGCAGTTCCTGTTCCCGGTCCTCGATTTCCTGGGGGTTGCTTACGCCGTAAATGCGGCAGTAGGCGGCGGTATCGGCGGTGGTCAGGGGTTCGCAGTCGGCGTGGTTATCGCCGTAGAGCCGTTGGGCGCGGAAGGAAATGCCGGTGTATACGTCGGTGATGATGGCCACGGTGCCTACGCTCCAGATGCTTTGGATGCCGCCGTTGTACCAGTCGATCTTCTCCACGGGATACAGCGTCACGCTGACGGAACTGCCGTTGTTGTCCAGGTTGGTGCCGCTTTCCGATGTGCCGTACAGGGCGCGCTGGGTCTGGGAGCCCGCGATGCCGTCCACGACGAGGTTCTTGGCCTTCTGGAAGGCGATCACGGCGGCTTCCGTGCTGCTCAGGTATTTGCCGCTCACCTGATCGGCGGCCAAATAGCCCAGCTCCACTAACTTCTGCTGCAAACGGGTCACGTCGTCGCCGGTAGAGTTCTTATACAGGGTGCGGTAGGTGACGGGCTGGGGCGAATCCGGATCCCCGGTCTGCTGATAAGCGCTCTTTTCCGCTTTGGTGAGTACTCGCACATAGTCGCCGCACATCCAGCCGGTCACGCCCTGGTACTTCACGTTATACCAGTAATAGGGATTGCCGGCCGTGGGCGCGGTATAATTGCCCAAGTAAGTGAGCACGGTGCCGGTCTTATAGACCATTGTCAGTTCCTTGCCGCTCATGGAAGCGCTGGCCCGGATGCGTACGCGCTCAGAAGTAGTCATGGCCAAATCGCTGAAATCAGCGGGATTGACAGTTCCCTTGGGGGTAGCGGTGGGAACGGGGGTAGGCGTGCCCTTGATGGCTTCATATTCGGCGTTGGTCAGCACATGAACGTAAGTGCCCATCACCCAGCCAGTTTTTCCGTTATAGGTGACCTGGTACCAGATCACATCGGATACGGTCTGTTTTTTGTTGTATTTGATCACCGTTCTATCAGCCAGCTGGCCTACGGTATCGGCTTTTTTGCTGGGCGTTTCACGGATCCACAGGGACCCGTTGATCACCTGCAGGTATTCGCTGTTGCCGGGCTTGGGCGTGGCGGGACCGGGCGTGGGCGTGGCCAGCTTGCCGGTGCTTTGATACAGCTCCAACTGCCACTGGGCCAGTTCAAACACGAAATCTCCGCGCAGGTAGCCCCGTACGCCATCCGCGGTCTGTACGGGATACCAGGTGTAATCGGTAACCACAGCGGGCCCGATCATGGGCAGCACCGTGCCTTTGGTTTTTACCTGACCGGCTGTTTCCGCGCCCGCGTTGGGCGATACGCGCAGCCACACAGAAGAAGCTGTAGTAGCCACATAGCCCACCGCTGTCACCGGGGAGGCGGTAGGCAGTACGGGAATATAGGGATTGCCATATTGGTCGCACAGGTCCGCCATGGTGCCAAGAATGAAACCGAAGGCGCCCAGCTTGTTGGAATAGACCTCATACCAAATTTCGCTGGGTTTGTTGTTAGTGCTCACGATGTTGAAGTAGGGCAGCACGGTGCCGCGGTCCAACTGACCGATAGACTGGCCCCACACGCTGGCGCGCAGGTTTACAGCGCCGTGGTTCAGCTTGATATAACCCTGGGTGGTGCTGGGGCTGTCGGTGGGCAGGGCGGTGGGCGTGCCGGGATAAGCGGTAGGCCCAGCGGTGGGGGCCGCCGTGGGGGCGTTCAGGGGATAGCCGTCCTTATCGCAGTATGTAAAGCAGTCGCCGCGCACATAGCCCTCGATGCCCTTATAATTTATCTTTACCCAACTGTAATTGCTGGCGGCCACAGGGCCTTCCGTATATGCCAGCACAGTTCCCAGCGGCATCTTATCCGTATCCTTGGGAGTCAGAACGGTACCGGCGGGCGTTTTGCGGATATTCACCTTATCCTTGATCAGCTTCACATAGCCGCTGCCGGATATCACCGGGGCAGAAGTCGGCGCGGCGGTTGCATTGGGCTTGGGGGGCAGCACATAATTGTTCAGTTCCGCGGTGGTCAGCACCCGCAGGGAGGTAGCGGGCAGATAGCCGTACTGGCCGTTGGTTTCTACATAATACCAATCGTTGGCCGTATTTCCGGCGGGCGTGGACAGCACATTCACCACGATATTAGAAAGCAGCGCGGCCACCGTCGTGCCGCCGGGCGTCTGGCGCAGATTGATGCCGTTCAGGATCACCACGGCATAGCTGCTGTTTGCCGGAACCGGCGTGGGCGTCGCGGTCACATTCGAGGTAGACGTTTGGTCGATCACGAAGAAACCGCCGTGAATGAATCCCGTATAAGTGCGGGAAGGATTGGCAGGCACGCTGCCCCTTACCTTGTACCAGGTGATGCCGTTTTGCCTTTGCACATCCAGCACCTGCATCTGCCATCCCATAGGCAGCCGGGCCCAAGAATCCCCGCTGGTGCTCATGGATTTGCGGAAAAATACGTTGTCCGCGGTAACATGGCCTGTGGTTGCCCCCGGCACGATATTTGTATTGGGATCGACGGTAGGCATGGGCGTGGGCGTCGGGGCCGTCACAGGCGTCACATTGTCCGGAACGATATTGCCGTTGGCGTCTGTTTTAACATAGCAGTCGGAACGGATATAACCCGTTTTGCCCTTATACTGCACCAGGGCCCAATCGTATTCCTGGTACGCCGCGATGGCGTAGCATGGAAACACAGTGTTCAGCGGGATCTGGTCCTGCTCGTTTATCACCTTGCCCGCCGGGCTTTCCCGAAGATTCACGCTGTTCTGCACGGTGCGAACGTAGCAGATCACGGTGCCGGCGGCGGGGCCGACGGTGGGGGAAGCCGTTGCCGCCGCGGCGGTGGATGCGGCAGTCGCAGCGGGAGGCGCGGTAACGCCCGGCTGATACTTGTCGGTGGGATTTGCCAGCCATTCCTGTTCTTCCGCCACCGACATCAGCCTCACGAAGCTTTCCATTACATAGCCGGTCTGGTAATCAGCCGCGCCGTTCTGGAGGTTGATATTGACGCGGACCTTGTACCAGCCTTTTTCCTGGCCCAAAATCTCTACCACCCAATACTCCGGCAGGCGGGCGATGGGATAGTTGGTATCATCGTTGGTATTGGCCTGGCGGCGGAAATTGACCACCCGGTTCACGCTGGTATTGTTGATGACCAGGTAACCGTGGGAGGTGGTTGCTTCGGCCGCTCCGCCCGCAGGCAGAAGCGACAGCGCCATCGCCAGCAGCAGCGCAATAGAAACGATCCGATTCAGCATTCCTGTTTGCTTCATAAAAATAACACCCCATCCGCTTGTGTTTCAAGGTCCTGCCGGGCCTTGTTCACCGAAAAAGATGAAAAAATCCATTCTTTCTTTTGCATTGTATTACATTTTTGTTACGAGGTCAAGCATTTTTTAAAAATTGTTACGAATTTTTTACGTTTTATTTTCCTCCATTTGCTTTACGGAACACAAGAAATATGCTATACTGTTTTCGCATAAGGTTTATATAAGGAAGTGTTTTTATGGACATTTTATCCATTCTGGAAAATAAAAAACGCGGAAAAGCATTATCAGCGGAAGAAATCGGTTTTTTTGTGCGCGGCGCGGCGGATCATTCCCTGCCGGATTACCAACTGGCCGCCCTGCTGATGGCGATCCGCCTGAACGGGATGGACGCCCGGGAAACGGCGGACCTGACCATGGCCATGGCCCATTCCGGCGATATGCTGATCCCGGACGTGGGCGGCGTACCCGTGGATAAACATTCCACCGGCGGCGTGGGCGATACCACCACCCTGGTGCTGGCTCCCCTGGTGGCGGCCTGCGGCGGCAAGGTGCTGAAAATGAGCGGGCGAGGCCTGGGCCATACCGGCGGCACCCTGGATAAGCTGGAAAGCATTCCCGGCATGAAAATCGCCCTGTCAGAAGCGGAGTTTCAAAAAATCGTTCGTACGGTGGGCTGCGCCGTGGTGAGCCAGAGCGCCCAATTGGCCCCGGCGGATAAAACCCTGTACAGCCTCCGGGACGTGACCGCCACGGTGGATTCCATTCCCCTGATCGTGAGCAGCATCCTGTCCAAAAAATTCGCGGCGGGAGCTAAGGCCATCGTGCTGGATGTGAAAACCGGCTCGGGAGCCCTGATGCCCACCCTGGAAGCATCCATTGAACTGGCCCAGGCCATGGTAGCTATTGGGGATCACGCCGGGCGGCGCATCGTGGCTGTAGTCAGCGGTATGGAAGAACCTTTAGGCTCCCATGTAGGCAACGCCCTGGAAGTGAAGGAAGCCATCGACATTTTAGCGGGCCGCGTCCAGGGGCCGCTGAAAAAGGTGTCCCTGTTCTTAGGGGCACAGATGCTGCTGGCCTCCGGGGTAGCGGATACAGAAGAAGAGGCGCTGGAAAAACTGAACCGGGCCCTGGACAGCGGCGCGGGCCTTCAAAAGCTCAAGGAAATGATCGCCGCCCAGGGCGGAGACTGCCGGGTATGCGACGACGTGAACCTGCTACCCAAGGCCCCAGTGATCTATCCCGTCCGAGCAAAGGAAGACGGCTTCCTGGCCCACGTAAACGGCACAGCTTTGGGTCTGGCCGCCCAGCGCATGGGCGCGGGCCGCATCCGCAAGGAAGACGAAATCGACCCCGTCGTGGGCTTTGTGATGGAAAAGCGCATCGGGGACGCGGTGAAAAAGGGCGACGTGCTCTGCACCCTGCATGCGGCCAGCGAGGAAAGCGCCAAAGAAACGGAAGAACGGGTGCTCAGCGCCCTTGAATTTACAAAAGAGCCTGTTCCCAAGGCGAGATTGCTCTATGCCCTCATTACCCCCCAAGGGGTAAAGAACCTTGATGAATAAGGAGAAACGAAATGAAAAAGCTGTTTTGCCTGCTGCTGGCCCTGATGATGATGCTTTCCTCCGCGGCTTTTGCCGAGCCCGTGCCCGTGGATGAAAGCGCGCCCCTGACCCGGGAAGAAATCTCCCTGTACCTGAACGGCCTTGCCGCCGCCGCTTTGGAGGAAGGAAGCTTCACCACGGAAGAAAACGGCGTGGGCATGACCGAAGTGCGGTATTCCGGGGCCCTGCTTGTCATCGCCGACGAGCATCTGACGGAAATCACCGCCGTGGTGTCCGCCTTCCTGGAGGAGGAGACCGCCGATCTGCGGGGCCTGTTCATCGGCTCATCCCTGGAGGAGGTATTGGCCGCCTATCCCAACGATAACCCGAATTTAGCCGGCACCTATTACGACGCCGCCCTGTTCATTACCGGCGAAAAGCCGGAAATGAGCGTGGGCTACCTCCTGCGGGACGGCCAGCGGATCACCAGCGTGGTGTACGACGTGTATTCCTGGCAGCCGGAGGGCGTATCCGTTTCCCATGTGATCTACCTGCTGGATAACGGCTATGTTTCGGATATCATGGTGTTTGCCGACAGCCTGAATGAGGAAGAAGAGATCCTGCAAAGCATACAGGATTTAGCCGATATGCAGGAAATCAGCGAATATACCCCCTATCCCGTCAGCGCGGACAACGGCGAAGCCCTGGCCCCCTTCGAGCGTGAGGATTTAGCCATCACCGTGCGCGGCCAGAAGATAGCCGATTTCCTGGACCTGAACGCCGAAGACGCGATCGCCGTCCTGGGCATCCCGCCCGTGGACGAGTGGACCGAGGATTCCGACGGTTCCTTCCTGCGCCTCATGCAGTGGGACGGCATTTCCCTGCTGCTCAAATATGACGCCCAGCGGAAATTCATTGCCGTGGACAGCCTGACCGTCAACGACGTGGTTTTGGAAGGCCCCCGGGGCGTGCGCGTGGGCGATCTGCTGGACAGCGTGGTTTTCCGGTTCCGCCACGCAGAGGTTTTTGGCACAGAGGACACCGTTTTCCTGTATGGTGACGGACAAACGCCGCCCTACGGCGTGCTGGCCTATTCTCCCGAAAGCGCGGAAATGACCTACGCCTTCTCCCTGGAAGATGGCCATGCTGTGGTATGGCATCTGACCTTTGTGATGGGAGAACTGCAAAGCATGACACTCATGCTGAGATGAGGTTATGTACAGAGAGTTGAGAGTGGAGAGTTGAGATAAAGCTTGTATAAACAATAGCGTATGCCGTTTCACTGGATACCCTATTGAGGTATGACAATAATCTCAATTCTGCACGCTCAACGCCGGATGATGTTGATCTTGACATCCTTGCGCTGACTCTATATACATCTCAACTCTCAACTCTTCACTCTCAACTCTGACTTAGTAACCTACGGAGGTTTTCTCCATGCGCATTGATTTGACCTGTCCGGTTGAACTATGGCACTGCAGGATGCCCACCCAGGAGGACCCCATCCTGACGATGCAGATCTACAATTTGTCCGACAAGGGTGTGAACAGCATCCAGTTCTGCGTGCTGTGTTTCAACAGCGAAGGACAGCGCTTTGCCCGTCATGTGGAACGGGTGCAGGGCTTGGACGGGCCTTCTCACCATGCGTTTGAAGCGACGCTGGAGGTGGAAGAGGCCATTCAGGCCCAGGACCTGGAAGTGCTGATAGAAAAGGCATGGTACGTGGATGGCACCGTATGGCGGCGCGGCATGGCCGATTCCGCCGTATACCGTCCCTCTCCCCTGCTTCGGGGCCAGCAACTGCAAGTGATGCAGGAATTGGCCGGGCGGGACGCGGCCAGCTATCCCAGCGACCAGGGCAGCGTGTGGGTATGCGTCTGCGGCAGACCCAACGCCGCCAGCGAGGATAAATGCCGCCGCTGCCACCGGGACAAGCACGAGGTGTTCACCCGGCTCAACGAAGCGGCAGTGGAGAAAATCATTTTTCAGCGGCAAAGCGCCTGGGAAGAGGAGCAGCGCCGCATCCGTGAGGAAGCCCGGCGCGCCGCTGCCGAAAAAGAAGCGAAGGAAAAAAAGCGCCGCCGCCGCCGCCGGATCATCCTGACCACCCTGATTTCTCTGATCATCATCGCCGCCCTGGCCTACGGGGTCTATTTCCACGGCATACCCTATTACCGCTACTATCAGGCCAATCTGTCCCTGACCAATGGCCAGTATGATTCCGCCAAAGAACAGTTCCTGGCCCTGGAGGATTACCGGGACAGCGCCGATCTGGCCCAGGAATGCGATTACCGCGCCGCCCTTTCCGCTCTGAACAGCGGCACCTATACCTCGCTTCGGGCTGCTCAGAATGGGTTTGACGCCCTGGGGGATTACAAGGACAGCGCCCAGCGCGCCCAGGAAGCCAGGTATATAAACGCT
This sequence comes from Clostridia bacterium, assembly GCA_017530275.1. The sequence continues at coordinate 33,599 of JAFXMP010000131.1, forward strand.
GAAAAACTGCTGGCCGCCGGAAACTGGGAAGCCGCTATCGAGATGTTCAGCCTGGTGCCGGATTATGCCGACGCCGGGGAGCGGATCATCCAGGCCCAGTACGAATGGGCCATGGCTCTGATGGCCAAAAAAGAATACGCCGCCGCCCGGGAAAAATTCCTGGCTTTGGGCAGCTACCAGAACGCGGAAACCAGCGCCCTGGAATGCCTGTATCAACCCGCCGCTGAAGCCATAGCTGCAGGCGATCCCCTGACGGCCATAGCGCTGTATCAGCAATTAGGCGCTTACCGGGATTCTGCCCTGGAGCTGCAGCGGGCTTACTATATGGCGGGCGAACAGTATTTCGCCGCCGAGGATTACGATACCGCCGCGGAATACTACCTGCTCGCCGGAGATTATTCCGACGCCTACCGCCGGGCCATTGCCTGCCTGTATGCCCCCGCCGTGGCCGCCATGGAGGAAGGGGATTACGCCCGGGCCGCCGCCATGCTGGAGAAAATATCCGGTTATCAGGATTCCAAGACGCTGCTGATGCAGTGCTATTACTACCAGGGCGCGGCGCTGCTGGAACAGGGAGATTATGAAGGCGCCGCCGCCTTCTTCGAGCTGGCGCCCGACCTGCAGGCCGCCCAGGAGGGGAAAAAGGACTGCGTATATTATCCTGCCCTGGCCCTGCTGCAAAGCGGGGAGCAGGCCAAAGCCCTGGCCCTGCTGGAAACCATTCCCGATCATCGGGACGCCGGGGACTATATCAACCGCATCCGGTACGCCATGGCTCAGGAGAACATGGAAAACGACGACTACACCGCCGCCGCTCAATTACTGGAGCAGTTGGGAGAATACAGCGACGCTGCCGATCTGCTGAAAGAAACGCAATATGCTTCCGCCATTTCCCTCATCGACAGCGCACAGTATGAAGAAGCCATTGAGGCCCTGTCCCTTCTGGGCGATTACCGGGACAGCGCAGAATCCATGGCAAAGGCCCGGTATTTGCTGGCGCTGGATCTTCGCGCCAAAGGCGATTATGAAGGCGCAATCACCATTCTGGATACCTTAGGCGCTTATGAAGACTCCCGCCTGGTGCGCCAGGGCTGCCTGTACGATATTGCCATGCGCAGCGCGGCGGAAGGCGACCTGGCCGGAGCCATTGCCCAGCTGAACGAGATCCGCGGCTATCAGGACGCCAATGAAAAGGCCCAGGGATTTGCCTATCAGCTGGCCCTGGACGCCGAGGAAACCGGTGATTTGGCCGCCGCTGCCGGGTATTACGCCAAAGCGGGAAGCTATCAGGACGCTGAAGCGCGGGCGCAGCGCACTGCCGACAAGTATTATGCCGAAGCTTACGCCACAGCAGTGGCCGCCATGGAAAAAGAGGATTACCAGACGGTGGTGGAAGCCCTCCAGCCCCTGTCCCAGGATTTCCTGACCGGTATTTATACCGATATTCCCGCCATGTATCAGGAAGCCTGCTACCAGTACGCCAATCAGCTGTACAGCGCAAAAAAACCTTTCGAGGCCCTGGTTTACTATAAGCAAATCATGGATTATCGGGACGTGGCCGAAAGCCGGATGAAGAAAATGGTGTACCAGCTCATCGGCACCTGGGAGCTGAGCAAGGGCGGCTACATGGAATTCCGGGAGGACGGCACCTGCACCATCGAAAACCGGAATTATTACTACTACGCGCCCAATATCTACGCCCTGCATATCGGCGATACACCCGATGATCTAACGTATACCTATGAAATCGTCACCTACAGCGAGCATTATCTTACGCTGCGCCACGCGAAACAAAAAACGATCTACAGAATGACGAGGGTGGAAAACTGACAATGGAAGAAAAGAAGAGGGGGTATCTTCAATCCTTTCGGCAGACGCCGGACGCAAAGCACATCGATGTGCTGGACGGCATCCGGGTCCTGATCATTCTGATCGTCGGCTGGTTCCATATCTGGCAGCAGAGTTGGTATTCCCCCTCCTTTACCGTCCCCATCTTCAATGAATATATATCCCTGGATTTTCTGCTGCGCACCGGTTATATGTGGGTGGACGCCATGCTGCTTTTGTCCGGCTTTCTTTTGTACCTGCCCTATACCCAGGCACGCAGCGAACTGCCCAAAACGCTGCCCTTCTATAAGCGCAGGCTGATCCGCATCCTGCCCAGCTATCTGCTGGCTGTAGCGTTCTTCTTCGCGTTGTCCTGCCTTGAAAACAAATACGGCAATCTGTCCAACGCGCTGAAGGATCTTGGCGCGCACCTGACCTTTACCCACACCTTCTTCTATTTCAGTTATCTGGGATCCCCCATCAACGGCGTGCTGTGGACCTTAGCTGTTGAAATGCAATTCTACCTGCTGTTTCCCCTGCTGGCCCGCTGCTTCCACAAAAAGCCGGTGCTCACCTATTTGGGCATGGCGGCTATTGCCTTCGGATACCGGTACTATGTAGGCGCGACCAAGCCGGATACCAGCATGTGGTTCAACCAATTGCCCGCTTTTCTGGACGTGTACGCCAGCGGTTTTGTGGCTGCTTCCGCCTTTGCCGCGCTGCGGAAAGCCTTGGGCGAAAAGGCGGACGGCAAGGTAAAACTATTCTTTACCGCCATGATCGTGGTATGCGCGTGCCTGCTGATGCAGATGGCCCGAGCCCAGGCTGGGTCCCCAAGCTATGAGACCATTCGTCAGGGCCAGATGGACCGCCGCTTTCCCTTCACTGCCACCCTTGCCTGCCTGATGGTTTGCGCCGCCTTCTCCTGCTCCGGCGTGCGCTTCCTGCTGGGGAATCGGGTCATGCGCTTCCTGTCGGCTATTTCCTTTCAATTTTATATGTATCATCAATTCATCGCGGTGAAGCTGCGGGAATTGAAACTCATTCCCAGCGCTTCCGAAACGCCCTGGTCCGCGCCGGACTTGCACTGGCAGGTTTCCTTTACCCTGATTTGCTTCGCGCTGGCTATCATCCTATCCACCCTGATCACTTACCTGTTTGAAAAGCCCATCGCCCGGATATTGCGCCGAAAAATGGACAAAAAATGACGATCATTTTCCTGGAAAGGACAAGGAAATGCGGTTTACATTTTGCCCGCTGTTCAGCGGGAGCAGCGGAAACGCGCTGTTCATCGGCGCGGGAGATACCAGAATCCTCATTGACGCGGGCATGACGGGCAAGGCCATCGAAGGCGCGCTTCAGCAGATCGGCGTGCTGCCGGAAACGCTGAACGGCATCGCCGTCACCCATGAGCACAGCGATCACGTAAAAGGCGTGGGTATCCTGAGCCGGAAATACCATGTTCCAGTGTACGCCAACGAGCGCACCTGGAACGCCATGGCCCGGACAGTGGGCGAAATAGCGCCCGGCAACCGGCGTATATTTGAGGATGAGGAAGATTTTTATATCGGCGATCTGGCCCTTTTCCCATTTTCCATTCCCCACGACGCGGCGGACCCGGTGGGCTATCGAGTGTATTACGGGGGATGCAGCGCGGCAACGGCCACGGACATGGGCTATATGAAGAAAAGTGTCGTCAAAACCTTAGGCGGGGTGGATGTGCTGCTGCTGGAAAGCAATCACGATCCTGATCTGCTGATGCACAATCCGCATTATTCCCTGTATTTAAAGCAGCGCATCTTAGGCAATCATGGTCACCTGTCCAACCTGTCCAGCGCCGAAGCGCTGCTGTCCCTGATGGAAACCGGCGTGCGGGAAGTGCTGCTTGGCCATTTGAGCGGAGAAAACAACACCCCCGAACTGGCCCTGGCCACTCACACGGAACGGCTCGGCCGGGAAGGGGTGCGCGTGGGCGAGGATATCCACATTGGTTTAGCCTGGCGTGATAGGGTAAGCAGGAAATATGAAATTGAGTGAGGGAACGGAAATGAAGCTGCATGTAATCGGCTGCCACGGACCGTACCCCGTGGCCGGAGGCTGCACCAGCGGGTATCTTGTGGAGCATGAGGGAAAAGCCCTGCTCATGGACTGCGGCGCAGGGATCATGGGCCGCCTGATGAAGCTGTGGGATCCCGCCGCATTGGAAGGGGTACTTTTGTCCCATTTGCATTTTGACCATGCCAGCGATTTGCTGGTGATGCGCTATTATCTGGAAATCACGGGCAAAACGCTGCCCGTTTACGTGCCGCCGGAAGACGGATCCCCTTTCCTCACCTTGCTGACGGCCCCCGCCTTCGACGTGCGTCCCTATCCGGCAAAATTGGAAATCATGGGGCTCAATATCACCACCATGCCGGTGCGCCATCCCGTGCCCTGCCGGGCCATTCGCCTGACAGACGGGGAAAAGACCCTGGTTTTCACCGGAGACACCAACGACTGCCAGGGTTTAAGCGAATTTGCCCGGCATGCTGATCTTCTTTTGGCAGACGCGGCTTTTTTGACCCAGGAGTGGACGGATCAAAAGCCCCACATGAGCGCCGCGGGCGCGGCCCGGCTGGCTTTAGAGGCTGATGCGAAAGCCCTGTATCTCACCCATCTGCCCGTGAAGCACGCGCCGGAAACCCTGGTGCGGGAAGCACAGCCGGTATTCCCCCGCGTTCAGGCCGTCAAGCCCGGTATGGTGATCGCTCTATGACCGCAGCCCGTCCCTTTCATCACCAGCGTCCTCTGGCCGCCGCCGCGGCAGCCTTCGGCCTGGGTGTATGGGCGGGCGCTTCTTTTGCGTGGCGGCCTTTGCTGTATGGGCTGGCCTTTGCCTGCGGGCTGGGTGCGGCGCTGCTGTTGCCCATTCTGGGGCGGAAGCGCGTCGCGGGCGTCATGACGGCAGTCCTGTTCCTGGGCATGCTGCTTGGCGGTTACGCGGCCCATCCCGCGCTGCCGGAGCCGGGACAATATCAGGTGACCGGCGTGCTTTCCGCCGACGCCGTGCTGCGCGAGGATGGCACCGCCGCTGCTTATCTCACCAGCGTGCGTCTCAGGGATCAAAACGGGGAAACCGCTCTTTCCGCCCTGTACTGGACCTATGCCCCCGATCCGGATCAGCCTTTTCTTCCCAGGGAAGGCGACCGGGTACGCTTTACCGGTTCCGTGTATCATCCTTCGGGTCAGGTAAACCCTTACGGCTTCGATTTCCGCATGTACTTGCTCCAAAAGGGCATTCCCGCAGGCGTGTCCGGCGCGTCCCAGCCGGAAACGCTGGATCACCCGGGCCGGGGCGTGCTGTCCTGGCTGTACGGAGTACGGCAGGGATTGCTTTGCAGGACGCACCTGATATTCGAGGAGGACAGCGCCTTGCCCGAAGCCCTGCTGCTGGGTGACCGAAGCAATCTGCCCCAGGAAGTCCGGGACGATTTCGCGGATGCGGGCGTCGCTCATTTGCTGGCCATTTCCGGGCTGCATGTGGGACTGATTGCCGCTTTGCTGCTGATTCCCCTGCGGCGATGGCTAAGCCCCAAAGCCCGGCTTATCGTCATGAGCGCGTTCCTGCTGCTGTACAGCGCTTTGCTTGGCTTCCCCGCGCCAGTGGTGCGTGCGTCCCTTTTGATGCTGATCACCCTGGGCCGCCGCATCCTGCGCCGCGCTCCCGATCCGCTGACCGCACTGTTTGCGGCATTCTGGCTGATCCTGCTGATCCGGCCTCTGGATTTGTTTTCCGCCAGCTTCCAGCTTTCCTTCTGCGCGGTGCTGGGCATTGTGCTGATCGGCCCCGCCCTGAAAAGAAGGATGGACCGCGCAGGCTCCCGATTCCTGCGGGAAGGATGGATCAGCACTTTTTCCGCCACGGCGGGCACGGCGCTGCCCACTATCCAGCTCTATCACCGTTTCTCCCTGATCGGCCTAATAATCAATCCATTTCTGTGCGCCCTGTTCACTGTACTGCTTCCGCTGTATGCCCTCACGCTGCTCATGGGCTGCGTGTACCTCCCCGCGGGCGTTTGGCTGGCTGAGTGGATCAATCCCATCACCCGTGGGCTGATGAAGGCGGTCTCCTGGGCCGGAAGGCTGCCTTTCGCATCTGTGCGGCTTCCTTCCCTGCCCTGGTACTGCGTCCTTGCATTCGCCGCCGCCCTGATCCTTTCCACCCGTTTTTGCTTAGGCACGCGACGCCGCAAGGCCCTTATCGCCGCCGGGCTGCTGACCGTTTCCCTGGCAGTGTGGCGGCTGACCCTGTGCCGGGACGTGCAGTACGTCCAATTGGCCATGGGCCAGGCCGACGCGGCGCTGATCCTGGACGGACAGGAAACCGTGCTCATCGACGCGGGGGATTACGGCGGGGACGTCGCTTCCTACCTGCTTTCCACCGGGCGGCAGGCGGATAAGGTGATCCTCACCCATCTGCATACGGACCACTGCATGGGCCTTGAGCAGCTTTTGGCACAGGAGATTCCCATCAGCGCAGTGTATCTTCCCGAAGACGCGGAAGAGCAGCAGGTAGACGAACAATGCCGGAAACTGATCACCGAACTGCGGGAGAAAGGCATCCCGCTGCTGTTTCTGCATGCCGGGAACGAAATCGCCACCGCCCGGACCACCCTTACCGTTACCTGGCCCTGGGCGGATACTGTAGTGCCGGATCAGGACGCTAACCGTTTTTCCCTGGCCCTGCTGTGCGATTTGGACGGCGTGGCCCTGCTTTCCATGGCGGACATTCCCGGAGAATATGAACAATACGCCGCCCAGGACGCGGATATCCTGAAAGTATCCCACCACGGCAGCAAAACCAGCACAGGCGAATCATTCCTGCAAATGGTATCGCCCCGATTCGCGCTGATCACCTCCAGTCCCGTCAGCCGCCTGCCCCATCCTGATACGCTCGCCCGCTTGAACGGCAACGGTATCCAAATCTATGATACCGCCTCCAGCGGTGCGATCACCGTCACGGTCCAGGCAGGCGAAGCGATCCTGACGCCTTATCTGAACGAAAAGGAGCAGCCATGACCCACACCGAATTTTTTTCCGCCCTGCGCAGCGGACAGATCGAAAAATGTTACCTGTTCGAGGGCGAAGAAGAGTTTACCAAGCAGGCCGCCTTGAAAGCCCTGCGGGAAAAAGTCGCGGGCGGGGATTTTGCCGCCATGAACGATACCCGCTTGGCGGACCCGGCCCCGGACGCGCTGATCGCCGCGGCGGAAACACTGCCCTTCATGAGCGAAAAACGGTTCCTGGAGGTGCGGGACAGCGCTATGCTCCTTTCCGGTAAAGCCAAAGAATACGACGAGGACAGCGCGGTAAAGCGCCTGGACGGGTATTTGAGCGAGCTGCCAGACACGGCGGTGATCGTCTTTTCCGTGCGCGGCAAGGCGGACGGAAGGAAAAAGCTGTATCATGCGCTGAAAAAGAAAGCCAAAATCGTGTCCTTCGATCCCCTGGACGACAAAGAACTGGCCCAGTGGATCGCCCGCACCCTGAAAAAAGAGGGAAAAAAAATCAGCGTCCCCGCCTGCCAGCGCTTATGGTTTTCCGCCGGGCGGGACCTGACGCTGCTGAATAATGAGATCGGCAAACTCATCGCCTACGCAGGCGACAGGGAGGAAGTAACGGAAGCGGATGTGGACGCCATCTGCGTGCAGTCCACGGAATATAAGGTGTTCGATATGTCCGACGCCCTGCTGTCCGGACAGGGCGCCAAAGCCCTGCGCATGCTGGACGGTCTGCTGCGGGACGGGGAAGAGAGGCTGATGCTGCTTTCCTTGCTGGGCAGGCAGTGCCGCCAGCTTCGCTATGCCAAAGCCCTGGCCGCCGAAGGCCGCCAGTCGGGGGAAATCGCGGGAAAGTTAGGCGTGCCTCCCTTCGTGGCCCGGAAAACCCTGGACACCGCCCGGTCCTACACCCTGGCACAGTTGGGCGAAATGGCCCGGCTGTGCCTGGACACAGAATATTTGGTGAAAAGCGGACAGCTGAACGACGCGGGCGCCTTGGAAAAGGTAATGCTGCAAATTCTATCCATGCGGGAGGCGAATCGGTATGTATGATCTGAGACCCCTTCTTCGTTCAGCCAATGTACCCGTAACAGAAGAAGCAGTAAACAAGCTGAACCGCTATTGGGAAATGCTCGTGGACTGGAACGGGCGCATGGATCTGACCAGCGTACCGCCGGAGGAGATGGCGGAGCGCCACTTTTTGGATTCCCTGCTGCCGCTGACAAAGGAAGAACTGTTTCCCGCTGGGATCAGCCTGATCGACGTGGGCACGGGGGCGGGTTTTCCCGGTCTTGCCCTGGCTATCGCCCGGCCTGATTGCCGGGTGACCCTGCTGGAAGCCATGCAGAAGCGGTGTCAGTTTTTGCAGGCCGTATGTGACGAATTGGGCCTTGCCAACGCGCGGGTGATCCAGAATCGCGCGGAAGTTTCAGGCCGGGAGCCGGAATACCGGGAGCTGTACGACCGCGCCGTGGCCCGTGCCGTAGCTCCACTGAATGTGCTTTGCGAATACCTGCTGCCCTTCGTAAAAAATGGCGGCCTGGCCCTTTGCTGGAAGGGACCGGCGGCGGAGGAAGAGCTTCCCGACGGCTCCTTCGCAGCAAAGGTCCTGGGCGGCGAAATGGGCGAGATCATCGAATTGCCCTGCGGTGATACGCGCCATGTGATCGTGCCTGTGAAAAAGCAGACCGAAACCCTTCCCCAATATCCCCGAAAAAACGGCATCCCCGCCAAGCGTCCCCTGAAAAACGGCAAAAAGTGAGCCCGAAAAGCTACGAACCGACCGCTTTCCCGTCGAACGGTTCTCCCTCCTCCCGAAAGAAATCCGGCAGGAGGTTTTTCTTTTTCGCAGAATCCCTTTCCCCAAGAGCGCGGCGCGGACCCCGGCCGTCGGGGGAGGGCCGGACAGTCTGTGACGCGCTCGATTTACGATTTGGGAGGAATGGGGCCATGAGCGTTTTACGGGAGGGACAAGCTGGGCCGGGCCGCCAGGCGTGCTGGCTGCCTCTGGACCGGATCGTACCCAATCCCCGGCAGCCCCGGAGAAGCTTCGACGATTACGCTTTGATGGAATTGGCTTCCTCCATCCGCCAGCACGGCCTGCTGCAGCCCATTACTGTGCGGGCGGCGGGAGGCGGCTATGAAATCGTTATGGGTGAAAGACGCTACAGGGCCTGTCTAATGCTCGGCTATACCCACATCGACGCTTTCATCCTGCCAGCGGGAGAAGAGGAAAGCGCTTTGCTGGCCCTGATCGAAAACCTGCAGCGGCAGGACCTGCACTATTTTGAGGAAGCCGAAGCCTACGCTGGCCTCATCGCAGGGGGGCTTTCCCAGGAAACCCTGGCCCGGCGGCTGGGCAAAAGCGCATCCGGCATCGCCAACAAATTGAGGCTGCTGAAATTGGATGAAGGCCTGCGCCAATACCTCATGGAAGAAGGCTTGAGCGAGCGTCACGCCCGGGCGCTGCTGTCCCTTTCCGATCCCCAAGCCCGCAGCCGCGTGGCCCGCCATGCGGCGGAATCCCATTTGACGGTGCGGGAAACGGAAGCGCTGGTGCGAAAGACCCAAAAGCGCCTGCCCACGCCTCCCGTGCGCAAGGTGATCTCCCTGGTACACGACCCCCGCTTGTACGTGAACGCCATCAAGAACGTGATGCGCCAGATGCAGGAAACGGGCCTCGATGCCGCCATGGAGACCCAGGATGGGGATTCCTGGCTGGAAATGCGCATCCGCATACGGAAGTATCCATAATATGGGGGATATTTCTGCGCGGACAGGACTATCCACCACTGGCGGCTGTCCGCGCTTCGTCGCCCTTCCAAGAAAGCCATAAGGAAAGATTGACTTTTCTTTCACAGCAGAAGGTGTGAACGCGTTTCACTCCTTTTTTCTTGTCCAGCGGCTTGAATAAAGCGGCGGTTTCATTTATAATAGAAATGGTGAATTCTGCTTGGGAGGCGCAAACGTGTTTCAGGGCTTTGGAAAGGATATGATCCCTTTCTTTCTCGATCTGCGGTTTCATAACGACAAATCTTTCATGGACGCCAACCGGGACAGGTATCTCCGGGATGTGCGCCAGCCTTTTTATGATTTTATCGGAGCCATGGGGCCGGGCATGCAGAAGATCGCGGAGGATATGGAGGTGCGGCCCGTCAAGTGCCTTTCACGCATCAACCGGGACACCCGTTTCAGCAAGGACAAGTCCCCCTACCGGGACCATTTGTGGGTAGCCTTCCGGCAAAGCGGCAGGCCCAACGACGGTACGCCCTTTTACTGGTTTGAGATCAGCCCGGAGTATGTGAGCTGGGGCGCGGGTATCTGGGGCGAAAGCCGGGATACCATGGACGTGATGCGCCGGAGGATGCTTGCCCATCCCGATGATTTCCTGCGCCTGCTGCCCATGCTGAAAGAGCGGAACTTCGCCCTGGCGGGGCCGGAATGGAAGAAAATGAAGCCCCCGGAAGAATTGCCGGAGGTACTTTGGCCCTGGTATCTGAAACGCTCGGTGTACGCGGAGCGGCAGGGCACGCAGCTATCATGGATTCACTCACCCGACATCGTGAACCGGGTGATGGAGGATTATACCGCGCTGGCCCCTCTGTACTGGATTTTCAGGGGCTGCGTGGAGGAAGCAATGAACCAAATGGATGAGCAGGGAGGGAATGTATGATTACTGGTTTGCGTGGGCTGAAAAGCGGCACGGATGTACGCGGACGGGCGCTGGGAGAGGACGCGCCGCTGACGGGAGCTGTGGCTGCCCGGATCGGCGGAGCGTTCGTGCAATGGCTGAGGGAACGGGGGGTGGACAATCCTCGGGTGGCCCTGGGCCGGGATTCCCGCGTCACGGGCGAAGCGCTGCTGAACGCCTGCGCCAAGGGCTGTATGATGGCGGGGGCTCAGGTGGAAACCTACGGCATGTGCACCACCCCGGCCATGTACATGAGCCTGATTACGGAAGGCTTTGAGTGCGACGGTTCTATCATGATCACCGCCAGCCACCATCCCTTTGACCGCAACGGCCTGAAATTTTTCACCAAGGAAGGCGGCATCGAAAGCACCGACCTGGACGCCATCCTGGACATTGCGGAAAGCGATTCACCCCTGAATGGCGGCAGCTCCCCCATCGTGAAGCGGGATTTCCTGCCCGTGTACTGCGAGCAGCTCAAGGACCGCATTCGCCAGGGTCTGGATACCGACGTGCAAAAGCCCCTGCTGGGCCTGCATGTGCTGGTGGACGCGGGCAACGGCGCGGGCGGCTTTTACGCCGGGCTCATGGAGGATTTAGGCGCTTGGGTGGAGGGCAGTCAGTTCTTAGAGCCGGACGGCATGTTCCCCAACCATATCCCCAATCCGGAAAACGAGCAGGCCATGGCTTCGGTCAGCGCCGCCGTGGTGAAGGCCGGGGCGGACCTGGGCGTGATTTTCGATACCGACTGCGACCGGGCCGCCATCGTGGACCGCACAGGCCGGGAAATCAACCGCAACCGGCTCATCGCCCTGATTTCCGCCATTTTGCTGGATAAGAAGCCGGGGCTCACCATCGTGACCGATTCGGTTACTTCTTCCGGCCTTGCCCAGTTCATCATGGAATGGGGCGGGGAACATTACCGCTTCAAGCGGGGCTACCGCAACGTGATCAACGAAGCCAAGCGCCTCAATGAAGCGGGCATCGACTGTCCCTTGGCCATCGAAACCAGCGGCCACGCCGCCCTGCGGGAAAACCACTTCTTAGACGACGGCATGTACCTGGTGACGGTGCTGATCTGCGAGGCCATGCGCTTAAAGCAGGAGGGCAAGGAGCTGTCCGACCTGATCGCCGACCTTCGGGAGCCGGTAGAAAGCGCCGAGATCCGCCTGGACATCACCGCCGAGGACTTCCGCGCCGCGGGCCGGGCCGCCATCGAAAAGGTGATGGATCACGCGTCCTTCGCCCCCGGCTGGCACATCGCCCCGGACAACCGGGAGGGCGTGCGCATCAATTTCGATCTGGACGGCGGCTTCAGCAACGGCTGGTTCCTGCTGCGCCTGTCCGTTCACGACCCGGTGCTGCCCTTGAACCTGGAAAGCGACGTAGCGGGCGGCGTCAAAGAGATGGCCCAGGCCCTGCTTTCCACCCTGGACGGCGTGGAAGGGGTCGAGCTGGGGAAGCTGCGGGAGTTTATTGAAAAAACATGAGGAAACAAGATTTGAGAGTTATATAGCTGTCATATTCCGAGCGATCAATGAACGACAAAAAAATATCTCAACTCTCCACTCTCAACTCTCCACTCTGTCACTATACGCCAAGCGAATACATACATAGAGAAACAATAAATTGGAGGAGAGCAAAATGGATATCCGTCAGAAGACTGTCAACACCATCCGCACCTTAGCCGCCGACACCGTACAGAAGGCCAAGAGCGGCCATCCCGGCGCGCCCATGGGTATGGCTCCCATGGCTTACGCCGTGTGGATGAACCAAATGAAGCACAACCCCAAGAATCCCACCTGGCCCGACCGTGACCGGTTCGTGCTGAGCAGCGGCCACGCCAGCGCCCTCATGTACACCATGCTTCACCTGACCGGCTACGGCCTGACCATCGACGATCTGAAGGGCTTCCGTCAGTGGGGCACCAAGACCCCCGGCCATCCTGAATACCGCCACACCGTGGGCGTGGAAACCACCACCGGCCCCCTGGGCCAGGGCGTTGCCAACGCCGTGGGCTTCGCCATCGCCGAAACCATGCTGGCCGCCCACTTCAACCGCCCCAACTTCCCCATCGTGGACCACCGGGTGTACGCTTTCTGCGGCGACGGCTGCATGATGGAGGGCATCTCCAGCGAAGCCTGCTCCCTGGCGGGCACCCTGAAATTAGGCAAGCTGACCCTGCTGTACGACGACAACGAAATCTCCATCGAGGGCAGCACGGACATCGCTTTCCGGGAGAACGTGCCCGCCCGGTTTGAAGCCTACGGCTGGCAGGTGATCCGCCTCACTGACGGCAACGACCCGGAAGCCATCATCGCCGCCATCGAGGAAGCCAAGAAGGACGAACGGCCCACCCTGATCGTGTGTCCCACCAAGATCGGCTTCGGCTGCCCCGCCAAGGAAGGCAAAGCCTCCGCCCACGGCGAACCCCTGGGCCCGGACAACGTGCTGGCTACCAAGCAGAACTTAGGCATGCCGGAGGAAGACTTCTGCGTGCTGCCCGAAGTATACGAGCACGTCAACGCCCTGATGGAAAAGAACGAAAAGGCCGAAGCGAAGTGGAACGAGCTGTTTGTGAACTACTGTAAGGCCTATCCCGAGCTGGCCGAGGAATGGGAAGCCTGGCACAGCACCGAACTGCCCGATGAAGTGGCCCTGAACGACGCCCTGTGGCAGTGGGGCGACAAGATGGCCACCCGCGCCACCTCCGGCGAAATGATCAACCGGCTGGCCAAGCTCCTGCCCAACCTGGTTGGCGGCAGCGCCGACCTGGCCCCCTCCAACAAGACCTACATCAAGGACGGCGGCGATTATTCCGCCGAAAACCGTGCGGGCCGCAACCTGCACTTCGGCGTGCGCGAGCATGCCATGGCGGCCATCTGCAACGCCATCGCGCTGCATGGCGGTCTGCGGGTCTACTGCGGCACCTTCTTCGTGTTCAGC